>NZ_JBBPXM010000006.1:0-326142 GCF_050446505.1 Providencia sp. SP181 | reverse complement strand
CGAGATAGCTAATCTTGCCGCTTACCTACAACTCAAACTATTTTGAAATGATCCTTTTCAAGTTTTCTTTGTTGATTAGCCTTTATATCTGGTAAGTTTGAAATAAAGGTAGCAATGTAGAAACAAAAGAAAATCAAAGGGTAATACAATGAGTCAGCAAAATCACCAAATTGAACGCTTACTATCCATCATGGCACAGCTGCGCGACCCAAAAACGGGGTGCCCTTGGGATAAAGTACAAACATTTAAAACCATCGCACCTTACACACTTGAAGAAACCTATGAGGTACTTGATGCGATAGAGCGTGAGGACTTTTCTGATCTAAAAGGCGAATTGGGTGATTTATTATTCCAAGTCGTTTTTTATGCACAAATGGCGAATGAAAAATCACTTTTCGATTTTAATGATATCTGCCAAGCGGTGAGTGACAAACTTGAGCATCGTCACCCACATATCTTTGATGCGAACAACCAACTTTCAAGTTCCGAAGTGATTGAGGGATGGGAAAAGCGTAAGGCAAAAGAACGTGCTGAAAAGTCTCAATTTTCTGTACTTGATGATATTCCAAACTCACTCCCTGCACTGATGAAAGCCTATAAAATTCAAAAACGTTGTGCTTCTGTCGGTTTTGATTGGGATACGCTTGGCCCAGTGGTTGGAAAAGTGCATGAAGAACTTGAAGAAGTCATGGAAGAAGCCACTCAGGTGGTTGTAGATCAAAACCGCTTAGAAGAAGAAATTGGAGACTTGTTGTTTGCGACAGTAAATTTGTCTCGTCACCTAGGCCATAAGCCCGAAATTGCACTGCAAAAAGCCTGTAATAAATTTGAACGACGTTTTAGGAAAATCGAGAAAAGCTTATCCGAAAGTGGTAAGTCTGTAGAAGGTGCTACACTTGAAGAGATGGAGGCACTTTGGCTGCAGGTTAAAAGCCAAGAATAAAATGTCTCGTCATATTTCACACTACAGCGTTGTTGGCTGCGTTCGGCACATGGGTCACATACTTATGTATGCTCCCCGAGATATCCTCTCTTGCCGCCTAGCTGTAATGCGAACTATTTAGAGCCATTACATGTAAGTATTGAAACTATTTGTCGTTTTAAGATTTGGATGTTGTTGGTTTATTCTAAAAGTAATTTATTTAATATTCCCAAATAAAGCTTCAAAAACAATGAATAGAATGGCATTTTTAGGCGTCAAATAGCGAGTGATAGAGTAAATAGTTATTCAAAATCAAACTTAGTGCAGAATTGCATTTTTTACGCTATAGAATGAGCTGAAAGGATTTAGCTTTTGCCTTTAAACTGTGTTAATGTATAAAAACAGACGCAGATGACTATTTTTGAAGCGATAAATAATTTTCGTTTTTAACTTGCTGATAATATTAGAGTGTTGATGAAATTTAGCCTTATTATGCTTAGAACATTTGTAGCGAAATTAAGGTTCGGGTATACTGTTTTCCCGTCCTGTTATATCCATCATCTTTTAAACCTAAACTTTCAGGTTCAGCATGAAAACTAACTATATTTTTGTGACCGGCGGGGTCGTATCCTCTCTGGGTAAAGGCATTGCCGCAGCCTCGTTGGCGGCTATACTCGAAGCCCGTGGACTCAATGTAACGATTATGAAACTGGATCCCTACATTAACGTAGATCCAGGTACAATGAGCCCAACCCAACACGGGGAAGTTTTCGTTACAGAAGACGGCGCTGAAACTGACTTGGATTTGGGTCATTATGAGCGTTTCATCCGTACCAAAATGACACGTCGTAATAACTTTACGACAGGCCGTGTCTACTCTGAAGTTCTGCGCAAAGAGCGCCGTGGCGACTACTTAGGCGCTACCATCCAAGTTATCCCGCATATTACGAATGAAATCAAAGACCGTATCATCCGTGGTGGTGAAGGCCATGATGTTGTTCTCGTTGAAGTTGGCGGAACTGTCGGTGATATCGAATCTCTGCCATTCTTAGAAGCTATTCGTCAAATGGCGGCGGAAGTGGGTCGTGAACGCACACTATATTTGCACTTAACCTTAGTGCCATATCTTGCAGCTGCGGGTGAAGTAAAAACCAAACCAACGCAACATTCTGTGAAAGAATTGCTGTCCATTGGTATTCAACCTGACGTATTAATTTGCCGTTCAGACCGTGTGATTCCTGCAAACGAGCGCGCGAAAATCGCGTTATTCTGTAATGTGCCAGAAAAAGCAGTTATCTCACTAAAAGACGTTGATTCTATTTATAAAATCCCAGCCTTGTTAAAATCCCAAGGTTTGGATGAATACATCTGTAGCCGTTTCCGTATCGATGTGCCTGAAGCGAATCTTTCTGAGTGGGAACAAGTTATTTACGAAGAAGCCAATCCTGCTGGGGAAGTAACTATCGGAATGGTGGGTAAATACGTTGAGTTACCAGATGCGTATAAATCAGTTATCGAAGCACTGAAACACGGCGGCTTGAAAAATCGTTTAACCGTGAATATTAAGCTAATCGACTCGCAAGATATCGAAACCCGTGGTGTTGAATTACTGAAAGGGCTTGATGCAATTTTAGTTCCAGGCGGTTTTGGTGAGCGTGGTGTAGAAGGGAAAATTCTGACAGCGCAATACGCACGTGAGAATAAAATCCCTTATTTAGGTATTTGTTTGGGTATGCAAGTTGCCCTGATTGAATTTGCACGTAACGTTGCCAATATGGCAGATGCAAACTCAACAGAATTCAAAGCAGATTGTAAATATCCAGTTGTTGCGCTGATTACAGAATGGCGTGATGAAGAGGGTAACGTTGAAGTGCGTTCTGAAGAGAGCGACCTTGGCGGTACAATGCGTGTTGGCGGGCAGCCATGCCATTTAGTGAATGGTAGCTTAGTGCGTGATATGTATGGTGCTGAAACCATCGTTGAACGTCACCGTCATCGTTATGAAGTGAATAACTTATTACTGAAACGCATCGAAGATGCGGGCCTAAAAATCGCAGGCCGCTCAGTAGATAACAAACTGGTAGAAATTATTGAAAACCCAAATCACCCTTGGTTTGTGGCTTGCCAATTCCACCCAGAGTTCACTTCGACCCCAAGAGATGGTCACCCATTATTTGCAGGTTTTGTTAAAGCCGCTGGTAAGTACCAGAAAGGTGAGTTGAAATAAGATATGGGGAAGTCGGCGCATTGGCACCAACTTCCCGAAATTTAACTTGTACTGAGGAAAACCTAATGTCCAAAATTGTTAAAGTGATCGGCCGTGAAATCATTGACTCTCGTGGTAACCCAACTGTTGAAGCTGAAGTTCACTTAGAAGGTGGCTTCGTTGGTTTAGCAGCTGCACCATCAGGTGCATCGACAGGTTCTCGTGAAGCTCTGGAACTGCGTGACGGTGATAAAGCACGTTTCCTGGGTAAAGGTGTTCTGAAAGCTGTTGGTGCAGTTAATGGCCCAATCGCAGAAGCCCTGATCGGTAAAGATGCAAAAGATCAAGCAAATATCGATAAAATCATGATTGACCTTGATGGCACTGAAAACAAATCTAAATTTGGTGCGAACGCAATTCTGGCTGTTTCTTTAGCAAACGCAAAAGCAGCAGCAGCGGCAAAAGGTATGCCTCTGTATGAGCATATTTCTGATCTGAATGGGACTCACGGTCAATATTCAATGCCTCTGCCAATGATGAATATCATCAACGGTGGTGAGCACGCAGATAACAACGTTGATATCCAAGAATTCATGATCCAGCCTGTTGGCGCACCAACGCTGAAAGAAGCGGTTCGCATGGGTTCTGAGATTTTTCATCACTTAGCAAAAGTACTGAAATCTAAAGGTATGAACACGGCTGTAGGTGATGAAGGTGGTTATGCACCTAACTTAGAATCTAACGCAGCAGCGTTAGCCGCTATCAAAGAAGCGGTTGAACAAGCAGGTTATGTATTAGGTAAAGACGTAACGTTAGCGATGGACTGTGCAGCATCTGAGTTCTTCAACGCTGAAACAGGTAATTATGAACTGAAAGGCGAAGGTAAAACCTTTACGTCTCAAGAGTTCACTCATTACTTAGAAGAGCTGACTAAACAGTACCCAATCGTATCTATCGAAGATGGTCTGAACGAATCTGACTGGGATGGTTTTGCATACCAAACTAAAGTTCTTGGTGACAAAATCCAATTGGTTGGTGACGACCTGTTTGTAACTAATACTAAGATCCTGAAAGAAGGTATCGACAAAGGTATCGCTAACTCAATCCTAATTAAATTCAACCAAATCGGTTCGTTAACTGAAACTTTGGCTGCAATTAAAATGGCGAAAGATGCAGGCTATACTGCTGTTATTTCTCACCGTTCAGGCGAAACTGAAGATGCAACTATTGCGGACTTAGCAGTGGGTACTGCAGCGGGGCAAATCAAAACAGGTTCTATGAGCCGTTCTGACCGTGTTGCTAAATACAACCAATTAATCCGTATTGAAGAAGCTCTGGGTAACAGTGCACCATTCAACGGTTTAAAAGAAGTTAAAGGCCAAGCATAATTTAATTGCTAAGCTAATTGATTGCAACGGGAGGCATCGGCTTCCCGTTTTTTATGCTTAAAATAAATGATATTTTAAAAAACGATAAAAAAATCATTTTTTCCATATTAAAGTTAATCTTAAATTTACCTATTTTATTAAAACGAATTCAATAATATTTATTTTCTGTGATAGAAATAAGTCTTTAAAATAAATTAATTTTGATATTAAATGGTGGAATATGGAAAAGGAAGGTTATGAGTCGTTACTTGCCATTTCAAGGGAAGGCAGAGATAAAGCAAGAACTGCTCAGGAAATTATCGATTTAATTAAAGAGATTAAAGTTGGTTATAAAAATAATAGTTTTAATTGGGATTCGACACTAATAGAAAAAAAGAATTATATTGAAGATAAAATAACTGACATTATTTATCAATTATATAGTAATGATATCCCGGCAGAATCAAGTAGGTTAAATCTTGAAGAAAGAAATTTATTTTTTGATGAGTTCAAAACTCTTCTAAATTCAGAGGTTAGGGATAAAGTCAGTATTAGAGTCCAAGGGCAAAATGAAGAATCTTTTTTTAAATTAAGTTCAGAACAACAATTGAATGCAAGTGCTTATCGTATTTTACCAAAAGATTACCGTCAACGTTATTTGAGTAGATCCAAATTAATGGCTCGATTAACGGTTAATGTTAATAAGAAAAATTACATTGATTTAGCAAATGCTTTGATTAAGTTATATGACAATGATCCGCAAAAAAATGTCTTTCAATCAAAAATTATGGGGCCAAGAAAATTAGGTAACAGAACCGATCAAGCCGTTATTTACCTTGCAGAGGCGAGTTCTGTGTCTGCTAAAGAAGTTAGCCAGCAATTAAAATCACTGCTACCACCAGATGCACTTATTGAACATACGCCCGTTGGTATGAAAAGGCTAATGACTGGGATCTCTTATTCTGAAACGGTAGAGGGGCAATCTAGTAGCTATGGTGAATCAAGGGCAGTGATTATGGCCAAGGCAGTCACTGAATCGTTATTAACAGGTGAAAGGTTAATAAACACATTACCAAGAACATTACAACGTTTTGGCTATGATCCTAAAGACCCTGCGCTTATTTCTCAAACGATTAAAGATAGGTTTTTGAAAACAGGGCTGAATGGTTCAAATTTAGAGTTAGGTACTACTGATCCAAGTCGAGATATACAACAATTTGTATTAAACCCCGAGCAATTTTGCTACTCATATAAAGTTAATGCAGGTTATCTCAATGATATAGACGAAATACCAGTAAGTGGGAAATTTGTATTTTACCGTAATGAAAAATCTGAATATGAAATAAAGTATGTTGATGATACTTATCATTCAAATCCTGCTTATGCACTAGAGAGTTATTTTTTAGATACTAACTCAAAAGGGGCAGATAAAGACTTTTCTAATTATATTGATATAGAAAAAACATCTCCAGAAAATAAATTTTTATTTTTAAGTAAGGTTAATAAAGGCTCTGTTATTGTCACAGAGTTAGATTCAGAAAAATATAGAGTTTTCTATGATAGCCGTTATAACAGTTCTTTACTTTATGATAATGTTACCATGGCTATAGATGAGCGGGATTATAAAAATAGGGAGCATGATAGTCCCTTTATTTTTTTATATTTTGATGATGAAAATTGGAAGTTGGTTTTTCAAGATAGAACGAATCAGGATGGATTACACTTTTTGCCTGATAATGTAAAAATTAAATCAGCAGAGAGTTATTTTTTAGATGAAAAAAAAACGGAATTTAATCTTTACAGAAAAAATGTACACGAAAAGTTGAATCTTTTTGCAAAAAAACTAGACGTCTATTTTTCTACAGCTGAAGAGTATTCAGTCACAGATGAAAAAAAAGTTAACTCTACTCATTGGTTAAATTTAGCTAATGAAGTAAAAAGAAAAGTCCAAGCGAGTTCAGATGAGTTAAAAAATAGAATTAGAAATATAGAACTAAATTTAAAGAGAATTAATGATGAAGATATTATTTCTGATATGCAAGCAACGATAGATGTTAATCAGGTTTTAGATAGAATAAAAAACGAACAATTTAATGAGATATACTCGAGCTTGCTTGAGGTTGAATATGCTTTTTATTTGCAAACACTTAAACAGAATAAAGGTATGGACTTTGTGGTTCGAGGAATAAACTCAGGGTCTTCATCATCTAAAGCAGATGAACGTAGTCGGCTAACAATAATCGAGCGCTATGAAAATTTATTGTATTTACATAGAACATCAAAGAATATTGATTTTAGAAATGAATTTAATGAAGGAATGAAAAATTATAATAATATTGTAATTAAAGAAATTAATAGTAATGCAACGTCTTGGCAATTAAAAAAACAGTATGTATTAGCGGAGATTTCCGCAAAAGAAAGAGGTGCATTATATCGATTGATTCAAGATGCTGATTATGCGGAGTATATCGATAAAATTCTTATTGAAACGGGTAAGATCAGTGAGTTTTTTTATGAAAATGGTAGTAAAAGAAATAGGTTGATCCCCCAGGACTTTTACTTATCAATTATTAAAAGTGAATCTGGTGGACGCTGTTATCCACTGGTTAGGGCGATGTCTGTTGCATTGGCAAAAGGGGGACAAAATAGTGCTGATAAGCTCATAGATAAACTCTATGTCGCTGCTGCAAATCCAGATGATGAAAATTCCATTTTATTAAAGAAGGGGTTGAATAACCTACACTCAAATACCGGTGCTGTTGAATCTTCTTTTTCCTATGGGAAAATGAGCTTAAACAAGATCCATGAGTTATTAACTGTTCGTGATGACACAATGATGTTTGCATTAAATACTAATAGTCATTCAATGATGTTAGGGAAAAAAGTGGAAAATGGTAAGAGTAACTACTATTTTTATGATCCTAACTTTGGTATTTTTGTATTTGATAATAGCCAAAGTTTATTTAATGCAATAACAAAGTTCTTTATTGAGAAAAAATTTGCACCTTATTACTCTGCATTTGACGTAGATGGAAAGCCGGCTTTTAATCTGGTTTATATCGATACTCATAAAATGAGTGGGGTTTCGATAGGTAACCAGCTTACCGTTGAAAATTTAAGCGATGAAAATGAGATTAGCACAATAGAAGCGAGGCAGAATAAAGCAAGATTAATATTAAGAGGCCAAAATGAAATATACCAAGAAGATTTACAATTAAAATGTTCACTATCCATCTTGGATGCAAACCAGTGGGCAGAAAAAATTCATGAAGCAAGCGTTAAATTATCTGTAGAAAATAACCTTGATGATCGATGGCTTCCCTTGTTTTCTAATATAGAAGAAGAGAAAGAGGGGCATTATCGTATTCAATTTATTCACTTAGATAACACAGATTTAACTCAATGGGTTGAAACAACCGATAAAACATTTAAAGATTTTCACCAATATAGCCTTGAAAAAATGACGGAGTTTGGGCGCGATTATCATTTTATTGAAGAAGAGTTCAGACAAAAAAGCCTAACTGTAGAAGGTATTTCTATTGATGGTTTAAATGCGGGGGTTGTGATTCAATCAATCATCCAATGGGTAGAAGACAGAAACCGGATTGAAAATACAAAGACTTCGAATACATCAAATTTAGCTATGGCTTTAAAAATTCATACCTATGTAAATTATGCATTAATCACCCAGAGCACAGTAAAAGATATTGCTCATATAACGCAATTAGCTAAAACCGCATTAAGTTACCAAACAAAAGCAGTATCTCCCTCAATGAATCTCTTTTCATCATCACTCGCTAAAGTTGCTAATGAGGGGCTATCGACATTATTTAATGGTGCATTGATTGGGTTTGATATTTATGAAATAACACAAGCTGAAAATGAGCCACAGACAATCACTTTTAGTACTCAACTCGTTTTTGATTCTGCAAGTTTTTTAGCTAATACTGTGGCTATAGGTGCTGATGCTTTTGGTTACACGACTGCATCAGCCTCTTTCGGTGGAATGGGGGTCATTGTTTCTGGGCTTGGGATTGGTTTCACAGCACTTGCGCGTAATTTTGCCATCATAGGTGAGGATGCCAAAGCGGTTGGTTTGTATTTTAGCGCACTGGATAAAGCATACCAAGGTAACGGTTATGAATATTCGAAAGATAATAAAACTTTAATACCTAAATATGGTGCTGTATTTAAAACTATCGACTTACAAGCGGATAAAATCGAATTTGATAGTCAATATATTTATCGCACGAGTGAGAAATCCTCTGGCGGGGGGCGAAAAAATTATATTTTTTGGGCGGGTAATTTTCCAACTATGGTACATGATAGACAACAAGCAATTAATATTCGTACAGGAATAGGCTATGTAAGTAGGTACCATACTGTGGATTTCGCTTCACAAGAGAATGTTTTTTTACCAGTGACACCAAAATCATATATAAAGTATGACTATAATTTATGGCCTGGGGCAACAACAAGGCACGACAATGGTTTTGATGTTATTCGTAGGCTAGAGCGGACTGATAAATTTGACTATGATTTTTATATTTTCCCAAGCGAAAATACAATTACTCATATTTACCATGAGTATGTTAATACCCCAATAAGTGTTAGGTTAGACAATAAAAAACGTAATCTAATTATGCCTAATTTACCAAAAGAGTGGCACGGATTTGTTAGTTATGATCTAGAAGGGTGTGGGGGAAAATATACCATTAATATTAATGAAGGAGTCAATGTATTATTATCAGATTGCTCAAGCTGCCAGAACTCTTCTCAATGGATAATTAACTCAAAAGATAATAATAATAATATAAAAATATTTGATGATCGAGTAAGCGTTGGGGAGGTTGATTTTTTTATCAAGAATAAAAATCCAGGAAGTAAATATTATATTATTGGAAATGAGAATGAAGTAAACGAAATAAATTTCAAAACAAAATCGATGACAGTTGTGAGTATTGATGAAACAGTATGGAAAAATAACATAAAAGGTTTTGATGCATATTTACACACTCTAGCCTTGGAACATAGAACACATCAACAGTATGTTATTATTGAAAATTATCAGCATAATGGAAACAATGTAGGCCGTGCTTATTTTGATGTGAAAACGGAAAAAATACTATTTACAGACTCAATTGATGCAGAGAAAAAAAATGCACTGTTAGCGTGGGTTAGAAAAGATAAGGCTATTTTTTATTCAGTAGGCTCGCCTCTGATTTGGGTGACAGACCTTAATAGTGGAAAGGTTCTTTCTGAATACCGATTAGAAAACAAAATGGCACGTAATTTAGACGTTTTAAAAGTATGGTCAGAAGAAGATATTATTTATTTTTCTTGTCGCTATCAAGATTCACTCGAGGTAGCAAATTACCAAATTGTAGAAAACAACATTGAATTGGTGAGTCTTGTTTCAGCACCTGAACTGTTAGTCGATTTAGCTAACACTCATACTCAGTTAGGAAGTACTGAACCTGAAGAAATTTTACAGCGTTACTTAATTGATAATAAAAATAATTTTAGAATGTCACAATTGAAATACTCCAGCTTAGCCAGTTTGGTGATGATATCTGGAAGTGACTACAATCAAGCTCAGCACCGCTACTGGATTAGACTCAAAGATAATAAACTGATTAAGCCTAACCTATCTGCTTCGTTAGGGTTTGGTCATTTTCCCGTCGATCGTACTTTGAGGCAAAGTCATTGGGCAATCCCTGAGGATTTACATTTAGTCTCATCATTATTTGATAACGATGGGACTGAAGTCTTTTACTTTTATAGTGATAAGGAAAAATCACTATATCAACAAAGAGGTGCGGGGCAAGATGTATTAAATGTAATAAAACCTTCAGCCTGGTTTATGTTCATGCCTAATTTAGAGCGTGTATTTACATGGAAAGGAAATTTACTACTTGTTGATAGCATTGGTGTTGTTAGCCAGTTAAATGTTAATAGGTCTTCATCTACAGTTGCATTGACTGATAAATGGCTTCGAGAGCATGCATATTGGTGGCGGGACTTAGAATCTGATTATCGGGATAAAACGGTTCTTCCATTACTTGGTATTAGAAGTGTTGATAATAGCAAAATACTTCCAGCATGGAGTGTTCAAGGGAAAGTCATCATTGCACATCAACTTTCTTCAGAAAATGAACTGCAATTTTTAGGTCTGAACGCAACGTGTTCTGGAGGGGTAATTTTTGATAGAAAGCAAAAAAAATTGTATGAACAACACTTCGCAACAGAAAAAGAATTAATGGCTGCATTTTCTGAAGGCTCAGTACTCAATAACCCAACTGATTTACCTGCTATAATTGACCTTTACTCTGGCTTTCAAATTAATAAAGTAGAACGAGTAGATGAAGGTTTATTAATTTCCGCTGAAAATGGAGAAATACTTTATGTTGGTTTATTAAACAGCCAGTCAAATAATGAATTTAGTGCTAATCATTTAAGTTCTTCTTTGATTATTCAAGGTGGAAAAGAGCATGATATTCTTAGCCCATCAATAATCAAAAACGTGAAAAATATTATTTTAAGTGGCGGAGAAGGACAAGATAGTTATTTAATCAGCCAAGAATCATGGCTGAATTACCAAACGATTATTATTGATAATGATAGCTATGATGAAAAAGAGGATCTTCTCATTTTGCCTGCATTAAATCGCCGTTCACTTATGACGTTTCGTCGGGATGATGACTTAGTTATTTTTGATATAAATTCATCAACATCATTAGTTATTAGGCAGGTGTTTGGTCAAAACGCTAAAACACATAATCATTTAAAGATCCGAATACACAATCAATCATACTCTATGAGTCTGAGTGAATTTACTCGTGATACAATACATACAGAAAGTTTATTTAATGCACAACAAGGTGATTTTAGCGCAATAAGTGAACATCAAACTCAACTACTTATTGAAAAAGCAGTGATGTTTAATTTTGACCTTGATTTATCACAGCAAGACACTGGTGCTTATTTTCCATCAGAACGTGCATTAAGTTTGATACCACCACTTTTATCACCTTACTCATAGATTTAACTGATTGATTTCATAGCTGGTTTTTATAGCAATAAATTAACCAATGGAATAAGTTGTTTTATTATATAAAAATCAGCAAGTTATGTTTATTCTTACCCAAGGGAATAAAAAGAGATTTATATTGCACACTTTTCATATGATGGTTTTTAATTCTTCGATTTTTGCGATGCAATAGCTCGGTTTTTTGGAGTTCATGGTAAAGATTAGCAAATTACACGGCATAGATCGCACTTTTGGTTACTCCACATTTTCATTCCATTCAATTAACTCTATATTTCAGACCTTGTAAATAAATATTAACAATAATACTCGAAAACAATTTGCTTCCGAGCTATGGAGTCTTACATGGATGCTTCTGAATCTTTGACGCCGGCAGTAAGTCCAACTCCCGCCAATAAGCGTGGTTGGATTATTTTAGCAATTGATATTGTGCTGTTGGTTTTACTTTTGAAATACCTACCTTTTGATGAGAAAGCGAATGCAGGGTTAGCGATGATGGTTTTCATTGGCGTGCTTTGGCTTACTGAAGCTATACACGTTACAGTGACAGCGCTATGCATTCCTATTTTAGCCGTGGGACTTGGGCTAATGAATACTGGGGATGCGCTTAAATCTTTTGCGAACCCCATTATTTTCTTATTCTTTGGTGGGTTTGCATTAGCCACAGCCTTGCATATTCAAGGTTTAGACAGGCTTATCGCGAATCGCTTATTAATGGCTGCGCGTGGGCGTCTCTCAGTTGCTGTATTGCTGTTATTTGGTGTAACGGCGGGCTTGTCAATGTGGATCAGTAACACGGCAACAGCAGCAATGATGTTACCGCTTGTGCTCGGTATTTTGTCCAATCTTGATGTCCGTCATGAACGTAATACATTTGTGTTTGTCTTGCTTGGTGTGGCTTACAGTGCAAGTATTGGCGGATTAGGGACGATCGTTGGTAGCCCTCCAAATGCCATTGCGGCTTCTGCTTTAGGCTTAGACTTCCTTTCTTGGATGAAATACGGCATTCCAATTATGGTTGTGTTATTGCCGATGATGTTTGTTTTAATGTACATGATGTTGCGTCCAAACCTTAAACATCGCTTTGAAATTGAATTAGAACATGTTGAATGGAACAGTAAACGTATTACTGCAATGATAATATTTTTGTTAGCGGTAGTCTGTTGGATCACTAGTACTTTTATCAGCGATGCATTCGGTGGTGTGAAAGATTTAGACACCATCATAGCGATGAGCGCCGCAATTCTAATTTGTGTCACGGGCGTCGCAAATTGGTCTCAGATTCAAAAAAATACAGAGTGGGGCGTATTGATGTTATTCGGTGGTGGTTTAACACTGAGTGCAATTTTGAGCTCTTCTGGCGCAAGTAAAATTATGGCGGATTGGATGCAGCTAACATTTGGCCAAAGTCATTGGTTTGTCATTATTTTAGCGGTCACGACCTTTATTATCATTCTGACAGAATTTACCAGTAATACGGCAAGTGCTGCGTTATTAGTTCCTATTTTTGCAACAGTGGCTGAAGCGTTGGGTATGCCTGTCATTGTGCTAACCATGATTATTGGTATCGGTGCATCGTGTGCCTTTATGTTACCTGTAGCAACACCACCTAATGCGATTGTGTTTGGTTCGGGTTATATACGCCAAATAGAAATGGTGAGAGTTGGAGCTGTACTGAATGTCGCTTGTATCATTGTGATTTCATTATTTGCTTGGTTCTTCTGGATGTAATTCAAAAATCTACCTTACGGCCTCTTCTTTTGAGGCCGCTTTACATTGTTGTTTTGCATTTCGATATTATTGAGGGGGGCGTGCGACGAGTGCTTGTTGACTCTTCCCTATCTGAAGAACTCCTGTATTTGAAAATGTTATTTCACTGTTACCACGTAATGAGAAATTCAGTGCTTTAATTGTCCCATGAATATCGATTTTGTTTTGAGGGCAAAGAAAATCATTACTGCATTGATATTGATGACTCTCTAACATCACAGTATGCCCTGTTAATTTCGCTTGTTCACTTAATTCAAAGTGATTTCCTTGAAAATATGGGATATCTGTTTTGAATTTAGTGTTATGTTTTATCACACCTTCACTTGGTGAAAGTGTTCCACTACCTGACGTACTTATGTAGTTTTGCAAGGCAGCATTGATATTGAGGTTATTTTGCAGTTTTATTTGATCGGCAAATATATTCATTTTAGATAACTGAATAGGATTGCCTTGTTGTTGGCTTATGCTGATTAGCCCAGCCGGGTGGGTTGAAAATTTAAGATTACTGTAATCCTCCTTTTTTTTAGGTTCAAGTTGCTTCTTATTTTCTTTATTTCTAACGTATTGCTGTTCTAATTTCCCTGCAATTAAAGACAGGCTATTGATATTATTTATCGTGCCTTTTTTCCAAGAAATACCATTTGGGTTTGCAATAACAAGGTTTGCTCGTTGTCCCTTGATACCTAATACCCCTTGAATCTGAGTTTCTTCGGTACCTGTCACTTCTGCGAGTATTAACTTTGCTGCCTTATCACCCAAGTTATTATTGCTCGCTACATCATTATTAAAAATCAAACCATGTTCATTTGAAGATAAGGTCTCGAACGTATTGAATGAAATATGGTTTTTTAGAGGTGCATTGATATTGATGATTTTGGCTTTATCAATACTGAGCTCATTTGCATTAGTAATGAATGGCGAAAATAAGAAAAAGACAGTGATAGTTTGTGTCGTTATTGATTTCATTTATCAGCTCCCTGCTATTAAAAAATCCCTTAATCGCTAAGGAGTATAAGGGGGAATGCATTTTTCAAAGCAATCAAAAAATAGTATGGGATTGATAGAAACAGGTAAAAGGGGGTAATTATATTGAGTTAAGAAGAAAATAAGAGCCACATTTCAGTGGCTCTCAGACTGCTGACAAACCGATTAGGTTTGACTGCAGGTTGGATAGGTTTTGAAAATAAATCAGGAAAATCAGTTTATTGATTTTCGGCTGATAACACAAAGCAGGAAAAACCACGCTTTTATCCTGCTTTGTCAACAAACTAAGAGCCACATTTCAGTGGCTCTTATTAATATGTTACTTATCAGCAATTAGTGTGCTGCAGGTGGATGACTGTGTTCAATATCTTCAGACTTCTTAGAGAAGCGGCGACGGATCACCACGAAGAATACAGGAACAAAGAAGATAGCCAGAGAGGTAGCAGCAAACATACCACCCAGAACACCTGTACCTACTGAGTTCTGAGAAGCTGAACCTGCACCATTACTAAACACTAGCGGGATAACCCCCAGCATAAATGCCAGTGATGTCATCAGGATTGGTCGTAAACGCATCTTAACGGCATTTAGCGTTGCTTCAACTAACCCTTTACCTTCTTTTTCCATTAGGTCTTTGGCGAATTCAACAATCAAGATTGCGTTTTTCGCTGAGAGCCCAATGGTTGTTAATAAGCCAACCTTAAAGTAAACGTCATTATCTAAACCGCGAATACTGGTGAAGAGTAATGCACCGATAATACCCAATGGAACCACTAACATAACGGAGAATGGCACTGACCAGCTTTCATAAAGAGCAGCCAGACAGAGGAATACCACTATCAAGGAAATCGCATATAAAGCAGGAGCTTGGTTACCCGCTAAGCGTTCTTGATAGGACATACCTGTCCACTCATAACCAATACCTTCTGGCAGGTTTTCAGTCGTGAGTTTTTCCATTAATAGCATCGCATCACCCGTACTTTTTCCTGGTGCTGCTTGGCCTTGAATATTCATTGCTGGCACACCGTTATAACGTTCTAAGCGTGGTGAACCAAATTTCCAAGGGTCTTTGGATTCATCTAAGAATGCCGAGAATGGAACCATTTTGCCTTGGTTATTACGAACATACAGGTTGCTAATATCCGATGGCAACATACGACTTTCTGCATCACCTTGTACGTAAACTTTCTTAACACGACCGCGGTCGATAAAGTCGTTTACATAGCTTCCACCAAAGACGGAGCTGAGTGTTGCGTTAATATCGCTGATTGCGACACCTTGTGCCTGCGCTTTTTGTTGGTCAATGTAGATACGATATTGTGACGTATCATCCTGACCATTTGGACGAACACCTTGGAGCATTTCTGGATGTTGAGCCGCTAAACCAAGTAATTGGTTACGTGCTTGCATCAGTTTGTCATGCCCTAAGTTACCCTTATCCACTAACTCGAAGTCAAAACCGTCTGCGGTACCTAACTCAACAATTGCGGGTAGGTTAAAGGCGTAAATCAGTGCCTCTTGTTTCTTGGACATCGCAATATTCGCGCGTTGTACAATCGCATCAACGTGGTTTTCATCACCTTTACGTTCGCTCCAATTTTTCAGAACGACGAAGGCGAGACCCATATTTTGACCTTGACCCGCAAAGCTAAAGCCTCCAACGGTAAAGACAGATTCAACATTGTCTTTTTCGTCAGTATGGTAGTAATTGTTGACTTCATCTAATACAGCTTGAGTTTGTTCTTGTGTTGATCCAGGTGGTAATTGAACCATTGACAGGAATACACCTTGGTCTTCTGCTGGTAAGAAGGACGACGGTAAACGAACAAACATGAATGCCATGCCTGCCACTAAAATCAGGTAAATCACCAGGTAACGACCTGTGCCGTTAAGCATGCGGCTTACGCTGTCTGTGTAGTGGTGAGCTTGTTTTTCAAACGTTCTGTTAAACCATCCAAAGAACCCTTTTTGGCTACCATGGCTGCCTTTTTCAATTGGCTTTAACATCGTGGCACACAGTGCTGGTGTTAAAATCATCGCCACCAGAACTGAGAGGATCATGGATGAAACAATGGTAATTGAGAACTGACGGTAAATTGCCCCTGTTGACCCACCAAAGAAGGCCATTGGGATAAATACCGCAGACAGCACCATTGCAATACCGACTAACGCACCTTGGATTTGACCCATTGATTTTTTGGTCGCTTCCTTCGGTGATAAGCCTTCTTCTTGCATAACACGTTCAACGTTCTCTACAACAACGATGGCATCATCGACGAGTAGACCGATGGCGAGTACCATCGCGAACATGGTCAAGGTGTTTATTGAGTAACCAAATGCCGATAGGATGGCAAATGTCCCCAACAATACAACAGGAACGGCAATTGTTGGGATCAATGTGGCACGAATGTTCTGGAGGAACAAATACATAACCACGACAACCAACATGATTGCTTCAACTAATGTTTTAACAACTTCGTTAATCGAGATTTTAACGAATGGTGTTGTATCGTATGGATAAACGATTTCTAACCCTTGCGGGAAGAACGGTTTCATCTCTTCCAGCGCAGCACGTACGTTGTTAGAGGTATCTAACGCATTCGCACCTGTCGCTAGTTTAATACCGATACCTGCAGCAGGTTTTCCGTTAAAGCGCGCTACGGTACTGTAGTTTTCCGCACCTAATTGAACATCCGCAACATCTTTAATACGAACTTGCGAACCATCCTGGTTAACACGCAGTAAGATATTAGAAAACTCTTCTGCATTGTTTAAACGTGTCTGTGCAATGATTGAAACGTTTAAACGTTGGTTTGCAATTGACGGCGAGCCACCGAGCTGTCCTGCTGCAACTTGGTTATTTTGAACCTTGATTGCATTAATGACATCGGTCGTCGTCATATTGTATTTAACGAGTTGCTCTGGTTTTAACCAAATACGCATGGCATATTGGGTACCAAACAACTGTGTTTCACCCACACCATTTACACGGCTTAATGGGTCTTTAATATTCGAACCTACGTAGTCAGCAATGTCATATTGGCCCATCGACCCATCGTTGGACACGAAACCTGCAACCATTAAGAACGAACTTGTTGATTTATCGACACTAATACCTTGCTGTTGAACTTCTTGTGGCAGCAATGGCATCGCCAGTTGCAATTTGTTTTGCACCTGTACTTGCGCGATATCACCATCAGTTCCTGCTTCAAAGGTAAGCGTAATGCTAGCAGAACCTGATGAGTCACTGCTCGATGACATATATACCAAGTTATCGATACCGTTCATATTCTGTTCGATAACCTGCGTTACTGTGTTTTGTACCGTCTCAGCATCCGCTCCTGGATAGTTAGCTGAAATAGAAACAGCTGGAGGTGCGATGGTCGGGTACTGAGAAACAGGTAACTGGATAATTGCCAACAGACCAGCAAGCATGGTGATAATCGCAATTACCCACGCAAAAATTGGTCTTTCTATAAAAAACTTAGGCATTAATCAGCCGCTCCCTTATTTAGACTTTTCTTCAGGTTTAGCCTGATTGTCTATGGATTGCGTTTCTAAGTTTGCTTCCTTAGGATTCACAACAATTCCTGGTTTGATTTTTTGTAAGCCAATGACGACAACACGATCACCTGCTTTTAAACCGTCTTTAATCAGCCATTTGTTGCCAACCGCTTGTCCTGCTTTAACCGTCCTGACTTCAATTTTATTCTCTGCGCCAACAACCATGACTTGAGAGGTACCTTGAGCAGTACGCGATAAACCTTGTTGAGGAATCAAAATTGCATTTTCAACAACGCCATCTTCTAAAATTGCACGGACAAACATTCCCGGAAGTAACTCTTTGTTCGGGTTAGGGAAAATGGCTCTCATAGTAATGGAACCTGTGGTTTCATCCACGGTGACATCAGAGAACTCGAGAACACCTTTTTGTGCGTATTCTTGGCCATTGTTATTAATTAAACTAACAGGTGCCTGACCAGACTCTTTTTGCACAGCGCCTTGTGCTATCTCATTTTTTAGACGCAGAAAATCATCGCTCGATTGCGTCACATCAACGTAGATAGGGTCAAGTTGCTGAACTCGCATTAATTCAGTTGCTTGTCCTGTGGAGACCAACGCCCCTTCAGTCACATTCGATTTGCCAGTACGGCCACTGATTGGTGCGGTCACTTTGGTATAGTTCAGGTTGATACGCGCAGTCTCAACAGCTGCTTCGGCTGCTTTGACGGCAGCAAGCGCTTGGGCATAAGTTGAAGTCGCTTGGTCGTATTCTTGCTGACTAATGTAATTCGTCCCTAATAATGGTTTATAACGCTTAACCGTCAGAGCCGCGATATTTGCATTCGCTTGCGCTTTTGCAAGTTCTGCTTTTGCACTGTCGTAGGTTGCTTGGAAAGGAGCAGGATCAATTTGATACAAAGATGTTCCAGCTTCTACGTCGCTACCTTCTTTATAGTTACGTTTTAAAATGATGCCGCTCACTTGTGGGCGAACCTCGGCAACACGGAATGCAGATGTACGGCCTGGTAACTCGGTTTTGAGAGTCAGAGGTTCGGCTTTCAGCGTAACAATTCCTACTTCAGGCGCCGGGCGTTCTCCGCCACCTTGTTGTTCATCGTTACAACCTGATAAAGCTAAGCCACCTGAAAGAACCAACAGAGCCAGAGGTAACACCCCTCTGTTTTTTCGCATAAGTTAACCTCAATTAATCAATATGAGTTCAAAACAAAAATAAGAAAAATGGTAAACAATATGATTTATCACTGTGCTATAGTACAAACATACACGAATGTATGTAAATCAGCTTTCGATAGAAACGGGTCACAATGGCACGAAAAACTAAACAACAGGCTGAAGAAACCCGCCAGGAAATACTAGATGCTGCCATCAAAACATTCTCTGAGCGAGGGGTTTCAGCCACATCATTAGCCGATATTGCAAAAGCAGCGGGGGTAACCCGAGGTGCAATATATTGGCATTTTAAAAATAAAGTTGATCTCTTTTTTCAGGCCTGTGAGTTTGGTGATAACCAAATAATCCAAGCTGAAGAATATTATCGTTCTAAATATACCAATGATCCACTTTCAATACTAAGAGAATTATTAGTTTTTATTTTGACCGATTTTATCGACAATCCCAAAAACCGTGCGTTGATGGAAATTTTCTTTTTAAAATGCGAATTAGTTGGTGAGATGGCTGAATTAGTCGATTTTAAACGGGCTAATTATGTGGCTAGCCAGTGTCGTATTGTCGGTAATTTGCAAGATTGTATCGATGCTGGGCAATTACCTGCTGACCTTGATATTGAATGCGCTGCCATCATGATCCGTTCATTAATGTCGGGTTTGTTAGAAAACTGGCTATTACAACCTGAGAACTTTAATATAAATCAACACACGATAACGTTGGTTGAGACACTATTAGAGACATTAAAGTGTAACCCAGCAATACGACTTAAACCCACTCAAATATAATAAACTGGAGTAACAGATGGCCTCTATTCTGATTATCGCCAATGGCGCGCCATATGGTAGTGAAACTTTATTCAACTCCCTGCGTCTTGCTATCACGCTAAAAGAGCAAAATTCAGATTTAGATTTAAAAATTTTTTTAATGTCAGATGCGGTTTGTGCAGGTTTAGCTGCTCAAAAGCCGAAAGAAGGTTATAACCTTCAGCAAATGTTAGAGATTTTAACGGCTCAAGGGGTGCCTGTTAAATTATGTAAGACATGTACCGATGCCCGTGGTATCAGTGAGTTAACTTTAGCGGATGGTGTTGAAGTTGGCACACTAGTGGAATTGGCTAGCTGGACATTAACATCAGATAAAGTCTTAACATTCTAATTTGTTGGTTTAAAATGTTAGCCTAATCGTATGTGCTGGTAATGTATTACTGGCACTTTACTTTTCTGGATAAAGCTGGAACAAAAGAAAGAATATGAGCGGGTATAAGAATATTATGATGATAAAACAACAAAGAATAGAGCGGTATTTTATTAGCGCTGTGTTGTTACTCGCAATGATATTTTTTTCTTACTCCGCATCTGCTTTAGCTCCCAATAACCTGCCTAGTAAAAACGACATTAAAAATTCGCTCACTGCGTTAAGTAAAAAAAGTAGCTTAAGTGAAGAAGAAAAATTGGTGCGTGGGGACTTAGAAAAAACATCTGATTTTTATAATGAATTGGATAAACTTGAGCAACGAACGGAAGAACTGCAAAAAAAACTTAATCGAACAAGTGAAGAATCAAGAATTGCTATTCAAGGTTTGCAACAAATTAGAAATGAAAGCGAACGACAAGCCTCCCAATTCGCTGAAAAGATAAAAAGTAGCTCACTTTCTCAATTAGAAACCCTACAATCGACCTACTTAGAAAACTTACAGTCTGAACAAAACGACCTAGCAACCTATAATAGCCAACTTATCGGTTTACAAACTCAACCAGAACGTGCGCAGGCGTTGATGTTAGATAATGCGCGGCGATTACAAGAAATTCGTAATGAATTAAACAGTACACTTAATGACTCAGTGAGCTTGCGGCCTTCTCAGGTTGATATGCTACAAGTCGAGCAGTATCTCTTGCAGCAACAAAATGAATACCAAAAACGGATTTTGCAAACTAACACGCAATTGCAAGATGTTCTGCAAAAGCAACGTGATTATACCGCAGCGTATATTGTGCAGCTTGAGGATCAGGTTCAACAGCTACAAGCGGCTATCAGTAATCGCCGTCTAGATGATTCCCAATCAACTGTGCGTGAAGCTTTAAATACTTCTGAAGCGGATATTCAAGCACAGCAAAACCCCGTTATTCAAAAAGAAGTCGCTATTAATAATGCGCTCAGTGACCGATTGATCCAAGTGACCGAGGAAAGCAATAAACTGGTACAAAACGGTATCCGTGTTAAAGCGTGGTTAGAAAGGGCAACGCAGTCAGAACGTAATTTGAAAGAGCAAATTAACGTTTTACGCGGGAGCTTATTGCTATCTCGTATCTTATTCCAACAGCAAATCGATTTACCGCCAGATATTTTAACTAAAAACTTGCCTGTGACGATTGCGGATTTACGTCTTGAACAGTTTGATATTAATCAGCAGCGTGATGCGTTGTATCAACCTAATGACTACATCTCTGGTTTAGAGAGCCAACTGGCCGTCAAAACAGGTGAAGAACAGAGCAGCGGATCATTGCTATCAACAGATGATAAGGCCGCATTGACCAAGCTTTTAGATGTCAGGCGTGGCTTGTTAGATGAGCTTAACCAGCAACTGGGCGGGCAAATTTCCCAAGCAATTAACTTGCAGCTCGACCAAAACCAATTATTGAGTGTGGTAAGCTCCCTTGAAAATACATTAGCTCAGCAAATATTTTGGGTGAACAGCAATAAACCGATGGATTTGGAGTGGATTAAAACCTTCCCAGAAGCTGCGGCAGCCCAAATCAGCAGTTTTGATTTCAGTTTATCGTCTCGCAGTATTCAGCGCGGGATAACAAACTCGTTGTTAGTGGTGATCCCGCTGGTATTGATTGCGGTGATTTTTATTTGGTTTCATCGCAAAATTAACCGACGTTTACAAGAGATTGACCAACGCTTATCGAGCCTACGGAATGACAGTGTTTTGAGCACGCCAATAGCGCTCTTACTGACATTGATGCAAACCCTGCCTATCTCTTTATTATTATTGGCGATAGGTTATTGGTTCTTAAAAACAGGTAATGTCCAAGGGCCGTTCTTTTGGCAGTTTTGCCAACAACTTGCCATTTTTTGGGCGTTGTTTGAGCTGACATTCCGCATATTGAAGCCACAAGGCATTGCACAGAAGCATTTTGGGATAGACCAAGGCACTATCTCACGTACTCGTCGCCGTATGTCACGGTTATCTATCCCGCTGATCCCATTAATCTTCTTTTCAACTTATGGCGTGATTAACCCACTAAAAGTATCAGAAGATGTGATTGGGCAATTGATAGTTTTAGTTTCGCTACTGCTGTTGTGTATTTTTACCGTGCCATTTTGCAAACAAGTCTGGCAAGAGAAAGGCAGCCATTTAACGCGGACGATTGTCATCACATTATTGACGTTTTCCCCGCTTATTTTAGTGGGGCTGATGATGGCGGGTTACTATTACACCACGCTACGTTTGGCAAACCGTTGGCTTGATAGTTTGTATTTGTTGTTGCTTTGGTATATCACCTATAACGCCTGTTTAAGGGGCTTGACGCTGGTGGCGCGCAAGCTGGCTTATCAACGTGCAGTCGAACGTCGTGAAGCATTAAGGCTAGAAAGGCAGGAACCGCAGGAAGATGCGGAAAATGAGCCAATTAAAGAGCCGCCAATGACCATTGAACTGATTAGCCAGCAATCTTTGCGTTTAACAACCATGGTGTTGTTTATCATCTTTGCGTTGGCGTTTTATGGTATTTGGTCTGATTTTATTACCATTTTCTCGTTTTTTGATAGTGTGGAACTGTGGCGCTATACCGATGTTTCTCCTGAAGGTACGAATATTCTTCAGTCCGTGACACTCGCCAATCTCATTTTAGCGGTGGTGATTATTATTGTTGCGTGGGTGATGACCCGCAACTTGCCTGGGCTATTAGAGGTCCTTGTTTTATCACGCTTAAAATTGAGACAAGGGTCAACTTATGCCATAACGACGATATTAACGTATATCATTGTGGGGATCGGTGCGATTGCGTCTCTGGGCATGATTGGCGTGACATGGAACAAATTACAATGGTTAGCTGCCGCTTTAACCGTCGGGTTGGGGTTTGGTTTACAAGAAATTTTTGCGAACTTTGTTTCGGGGATCATCCTCTTATTCGAAAGACCGATCCGTATTGGCGACACTGTCACCATCGGGACCTATTCAGGCACGGTGAGCAAAATTCGTATTCGTGCGACCACCATTGTTGATTTCGATCGCAAAGAAGTGATCATTCCTAATAAAGCGTTTGTCACTGAACGGCTGATCAACTGGTCGTTGTCAGATACAGTTACGCGGATCACGATTTCACTGGGCGTAGCGTACGGATCGGATCTGGACAAAGTGAAGCGTGTATTACTCTCTGCGGCCACCAGTAATGCCAAAGTGATGACAGAGCCCGCACCGAGCGTTTATTTCACCACGTTTGGTGCGAGCACGTTAGACCACGAACTGCGCTTCTACGTCCGCCAAATAGGCGATCGCAGCGTGACCAGTGATGAAGTGAATCGAGCGATTGATAAACTGTGCAGAGAAAACGACATTGATATCGCCTTTAATCAGCTGGAAGTTCATCTGCACAATAATAAAGGGGAGGAAGTACAGGAAGTGCAACGTTCCTCTAAAGAAAATGGCGAAGATAGCGGGAAATAATTAAAGCTCTTCAAAGCAGGCTGTTTCTGCCGTTTGCTTTTGTTGTTTTAAAATATAATCATTTTTAACAATATCTAGGGCTTTAAGAACAATATCGGTTTCAATATCTGACGTTTCTAACAAGTAAATCAAATCAACGGCAAGCTGTATTTCGAGGGAGGCATCTTTGAGTGAGTCCATTCGTATTCCTTATATTGCGGTGTGTCGTATTATTCAAAATACTGATTTTCTTGGTGCTCTATGGCCTTTTCAATACGTAAAAGAGCTTGGCGGCAACGGTACAAACGGCCTGCTAATGTTGCGAGCTCTTTTTGGCATTGGTGCTGTAAGCGGTGGTCTGTTAGCCCTGATAATTGAAGTTCTTTTTCACTGACCATCGCTTGTAAGCGGCGCTCATAATCTTGATGTTGTGATAAACGTTCATATAAATCAACCTGTTCCTTTTTCTTGGTAAAGGATGATTCTTTTTCACGCAACGATTGCGTTGAAATTTCGCGGGAAATAGCCTGCATTTGATGCACAATTTTTTCGGTGAGAAAATTCACTTGTTCGGTATGGTTCAGTGTGACACTGTTGCACAACTGCTGATAAAGATTATTTAACTCTTTTTGGCAATCCCCTAAGCGCGTCGATTTATGGCTAAACAGTTGCATATCAAAACGTGAGTGGGAAAACTCGTTATCTTTAATGGGAGCGACACGGGTTTCTAACTCGTCAATTTGCTTTTTTAACGCATCCAACAGAGCTTGTATTTTCATTTTTTGTTCCCATTAAATGTGAAAAATCGCGTAAAATTGATATTCAGCAACAAAACTCACCGCAAATAGACGGCTGCTTATTGCATTTTTATGGTACTTTACATAGATTCTACACTTTCGTGTTTACTACATGGCTTTTATTATGACCGCTAAAGAGCAACAACTGCAATTGATTAAAGAAAGTATCGCATCCATTCAAGATTATCCAATCGAAGGTGTGATCTTCCGTGACATTACAACTTTGTTAAATAACCCTGCTGCATACCAAGCAACGATTGATATGTTAGTTGAGCATTATCAAAATAAAGGCGTCACTAAGATTGTAGGAACTGAAGCGCGAGGTTTTCTATTCGGCGCACCAGTCGCATTACGTTTAGGCGTGGGTTTCGTTCCTGTTCGTAAAAAAGGAAAATTACCGCGCGAAGTATTAAGTATGACTTATGATCTTGAATACGGCACTGATACCCTTGAGATCCACAAAGACAGCATTCGTCCAGAAGATAATGTGCTGGTGGTTGACGATCTGCTGGCAACAGGCGGAACAGTTGAAGCGACCGTGAAAATGATCAAGCAACTTGGCGCAAATGTAGTTGAGGCTGCATTTATCATTAGCCTACCTGACTTAGGTGGCGTTGAACGCTTACAAAAAGAAGGCGTTTCTTCATACAGCTTGGTTGAATTCCCTGGCCATTAATCTTTATTTTTCCTCTATTTTTATCACAGTCTCGCCGCAGAGGTTGAGGCTGTGGTAGCATGTACTATGATTACCTTTATTCACACACCATTATTAAATTACTGTGGGATCCATGAGCTATCAGGTACTTGCCCGTAAGTGGCGACCTCAAAAATTTTCAGACGTTGTTGGCCAACAACATGTCTTGACTGCACTTGCTAATGGGCTGGAGCACCAGCGGCTTCATCACGCCTATCTTTTCTCGGGGACTCGCGGTGTTGGGAAAACCACAATCGCACGCCTTTTTGCTAAAGGGCTCAATTGCGAAACAGGGATCACAGCAACGCCTTGTGGCCAATGTGCAAACTGTCTTGAAATTGAGCAAGGTCGTTTTGTTGACCTCATTGAAATTGATGCCGCTTCGCGAACGAAGGTCGAAGATACGCGTGAATTGCTAGACAACGTGCAATATGCACCTGCGAGAGGGCGCTTTAAAGTGTACCTCATCGATGAAGTTCACATGCTTTCACGGCACAGCTTCAATGCGCTATTAAAAACCCTCGAAGAACCGCCTGAGCACGTCAAGTTTTTATTGGCAACGACGGATCCACAAAAATTGCCAGTGACGATTTTATCGCGTTGCTTACAGTTCCATCTTAAAGCGTTGGATGTCACGCAAATCAGTGAACAGCTCGAGGTTATTCTCAATGCAGAAAATATTGAGCACGACCAACGTGCACGTCAATTAATTGCTCGTGCTGCGGATGGCAGCTTGCGTGATGCATTAAGTTTAACTGACCAAGCCATTGCTATGGGGCAAGGTAAAGTCACCGCAGACATAGTCAGTCAAATGTTAGGAACGTTGGATGATGAGCAACCTTTAGCCATTATCGAAGCCCTCGTTAGAGCAGATAGCATTGCGGTTATGACCCAAGTGGAGCACGCGGCAAGTCGCGGTGCTGATTGGGAAAACTTATTAGTGGAAATTCTATCGCAACTGCACCGCATCGCGATGATCCAATTACTGCCTGCGGAACAAGAAACCGACCCATCTTCAACAGAGGGGCGTTTACGGCAAGTGGCTAGGGTGGTTTCCCCTGCGGATTTGCAACTTTTTTACCAAACTCTTTTGGTGGGCAGAAAAGAGCTGCCTTATGCACCAGAGCGGCGTATGGGGGTTGAAATGACGCTATTGCGGGCGTTAGCTTTTCACCCAAAGAGCGTGATTGAAGAGATTGAACCGCCCCCAAGAATAGTGCAGCAAGCGGCAGTTGTGAACCAGCCCGTTACTCAGCAACGTGTTGCACCTTCGATGCCTCGTTCAGAAAATTTGCCTGAAAATAGCCCGACAGCGCAATTGCTCAAAGCAAGGCAGGCGCTGCAAGTGCCACAAAGTGAGGATCCTAGCCCAAAAAAGGCTAAACCGGTGATGTCTGAAAGGGCAAAGCCGGCGGTATCAGCACTGGAAAGGCTGGCCGCCGTGACCAGCAAACATCAACAAAATGTGGAAAACAAAGCATCGGGGTCTGCAAAACCAGAGAAACCGAAGCAGTATCAGTGGAAGCCACAAAACGAAGCCGTTATGAACTCGAAAGAGGCGGTCACCACGCCAACGGAGATTAAAGAGGCGCTCGAATATGAGAAAACCCCTGAATTAGCAGTAAAAATTATCGAAGAAGGGCGTGAACGAGATAGCTGGTCAGGTCAAATTGCAAAATTAAATATTCCCAAGCTAGTTGAACAATTAGCTTTGAATTCATATATAGAAGAATTAAGTGAGTCGCAAATTGCTTTGCATTTGCGTCCCGCTCAGAAACACCTTGATAAACCCTCTGCCCATAGAGCATTGGAAGAGGCTCTGAGTGAACTGTATGGTCGTACTGTTGAACTGAAAATCGTTCACGATGATAATAGTGAGGTGAAAACCCCGCTGGAATGGCGACAGGCGATTTATGAAGAGAAACTGGCACAAGCTCGCCAGTCTATTATTGCGGATAAGACGATTCAAAAACTGCGCTCAATGTTTGATGCGCAGTTGGACGAAGAGAGTATTCGCCCCGTTTAACGCTACAGTCTTATATTTAGCTGTAGCCTCAGTTGTGAGAGAAAACTATGTTCGGTAAAGGTGGATTGGGTAACCTGATGAAACAGGCCCAGCAAATGCAAGACAAAATGCAAAAGGTTCAGGAAGAAATCGCTCAACTAGAAGCTACAGGCGAATCTGGCGCGGGTCTGGTTAAAGTCACTATCAATGGCTCACACAACTGTCGTCGCGTAGAAATTGACCCTAGTCTGCTCGAAGACGACAAAGAAATGCTGGAAGATTTAATTGCTGCGGCATTTAATGATGCAGCACGTCGTATCGAAGAGACGCAAAAAGAAAAAATGGCGAGTGTTTCTAGTGGTATGCAATTACCACCAGGCTTTAAGATGCCATTCTAATGCAAACTAGTCCGCTTCTTGAATCATTAATGGAAGCTCTGCGCTGTCTCCCTGGTGTTGGGCCAAAGTCAGCGCAGCGAATGGCTTTCCAACTACTACAACGTGACCGTAGTGGTGGGATGCGTTTAGCGCAGTCGTTAACACGTGCGATGTCTGAAATTGGCCATTGCCGTGATTGCAGAACATTTACTGAACAAGATGTATGCAATATTTGTGATAACCCCCGCCGCCAACAAAATGGCTTGATCTGTGTGGTGGAAAGCCCTGCGGATATCTACGCTATTGAGCAAACGGGGCAATTTTCAGGGCGTTATTTCGTTCTGATGGGGCATTTATCACCGCTAGATGGTATTGGCCCGATGGATATCGGCTTGGATCGGCTTGAAGAGCGCTTAGCCGCCGAATCAATCGTCGAGGTGATTTTAGCCACCAATCCGACGGTGGAAGGCGAAGCAACGGCAAACTATATTGGGCAAATGTGCGCGCAATATGGGGTGACGGCGAGCCGTATCGCCCACGGGGTTCCAGTGGGGGGGGAGTTGGAGCTTGTAGATAGTACGACGTTATCCCATTCGCTCTCCGGCCGCCTTAAACTTTGATATCCTCGTCATATTTCAATCTGTAGGGGTGTTGGCTGCACTCGGCGACTCGGGTCACATACTCAAGTATGCTCCCCGAGATCTTCTCATTTGCCGCCTACCTACAGTTTGAACTATTTAGAGGATATAACTGGAGAGGGTAAGCTGTAGGAGTCTGCTTTCGGCGACTGGGGCCACATACTCATATATGCTCTCCGAAATCTCCTCATTTGCCGCCTACCTACAGTTTGAACTATTTAAAGGATATAACTGGAGAGGGGACGATTCAGGGCACAACTGGTGTATGCTCCTAGGGATTAACGCATTCGACGCCTAGCTACAGCACAAATTATTTAGAGGATATACTGGGAGGTGGTAAAAAGATCTCCTTCTTGGTTTCCTTCAAAATAATTTATGTTGTTATTATTTCCTTTTTAATCATTGGTTTTAGGTTTTTATTTGATAAAAATTTTTGTCTTTTTCGCTTGAATTTCTGTTTTTCGCCCCCAACTAATCTGCATCGGTAAGTCAAACCTATCCAATTAGATTGATGAAATAGAGGCGATTAATGAGTATGAAAGGACAGGAAACGCGTGGTTTCCAATCAGAAGTTAAACAACTCCTCCAATTAATGATCCACTCTCTTTATTCCAATAAAGAAATTTTCCTGCGTGAGCTTATCTCTAACGCATCTGATGCGGCAGATAAACTGCGTTTTCGTGCGCTATCTAAGCCAGAGCTGTACGAAAATGAGGGTGAATTACGTGTACGCATCAGCGCCGATAAAGATAAAGGCACGCTAACTATCAGCGACAACGGTATCGGGATGAGCCGTGACGAGGTGATTGACAACCTTGGGACAATCGCAAAATCGGGTACAAAAGCATTCCTAGAAACTCTCGGTAGCGACCAAGCCAAAGACAGCCAAATGATTGGCCAGTTTGGTGTGGGCTTCTACTCCGCGTTTATTGTGGCGGATAAAGTCACTGTACGCAGCCGTGCTGCGGGTGCGCCAGCTGATGAAGGCGTTTTCTGGGAATCCGCGGGTGAGGGTGAATACACCATCGCGGATATTGAAAAAGCGGAGCGTGGGACTGAAATCACCTTACATCTACGCGATGACGAAAAAGAATTCCTCGATAACTGGCGCTTACGGTCAGTTATCAGTAAATATTCAGACCATATTGCCTTGCCTGTTGAAATCGAAGATAAAAACGAAGAAGACGGCACAGTCACTTGGGAAAAAATCAACCAAGCGAAAGCCCTATGGACACGTAGCAAATCTGAAATATCAGACGAGGAATATGTTGAATTCTATAAACATATTTCCCACGATTATGCTGATCCACTAACGTGGACTCACAACCGTGTTGAAGGTAAGCAAGAGTACACCAGTTTGCTGTATGTGCCTTCTCAAGCGCCGTTTGATTTGTGGAATCGTGACCAACAACATGGCTTAAAACTGTACGTTCAGCGTGTATTCATTATGGATGATGCAGAGCAGTTTATGCCTAATTATCTGCGTTTTGTCCGCGGTGTCTTGGACTCCAATGATTTGCCACTGAACGTATCGCGTGAAATCTTACAAGATAGCGCGCTGACTCGCAGTTTACGCAGTGCATTAACGAAACGCGTTCTGCAAATGCTCGAAAAACTGGCAAAATCAGATACAGAAAAATATCAAACCTTCTGGCAGCAATTTGGTCTTGTGATGAAAGAAGGCCCTGCTGAAGATATGGCGAACAGCGAAATAATCGCGAAACTTCTGCGTTTTGCCACAACACATACCGATAGCAGCGAACAAAACGTGTCGTTGGAAGAGTATGTTAGCCGTATGGTGGAAGGTCAGGACAAAATTTATTACATCACCGCAGACAGCTACGCAGCAGCGAAAGGTAGCCCACATCTGGAATTGTTCCGCAAAAAAGGTATCGAAGTCCTGCTGTTATCCGACCGCATTGACGAATGGATGATGAACTACTTGTCTGAGTTTGACGGTAAACAGTTCCAATCAGTCAGTAAAGCAGATGAATCATTGGATAAACTTGCCGATGAAAACAAAGCAGAACAAGAAGAAGCAGACAAACAGCTTGAACCATTTGTTGAGCGCGTGAAAACCTTCTTAGGTGAGCGTGTTAAAGAGGTGAAATTAACGCACCGCTTAACCGACACTCCAGCGATTGTTACCACCAACGCGGATGAAATGAGTACGCAAATGGCGAAATTATTTGCGGCGGCGGGGCAAGCAGCACCAGAGGTGAAATATAACTTTGAGCTAAACCCTGCACACCCACTGGTGAAAAAAGCGTCTGAAGTCTCAGATGAGTCTGTTTTTGCTGACTGGGTAGATGTCCTGCTGGATCAAGCCTTATTGGCAGAACGCGGGACGTTAGAAGATCCAAATCTATTTATACGAAAAATCAATGAATTACTTCTAAAGTAATGTGAAATTGTATTTTCGTTTCTGAACATAAACCGCGCTTTTGCTTGTGCTTTAGCGTGGTTTTTTTCTTTTGCGAAAAAAGATAAATGCGAAAACGTTTACGTGTGTTCTTGAGTAAAGCGCCATGCTAATGGTATGGTAGCGTGTTTTCTTTTCAAATTATAAAAAACTAAATAGCAAGGGGTTTACGCAATGCGTATCATTCTGCTGGGCGCTCCGGGCGCTGGTAAGGGCACTCAAGCTCAATTTATTATGGAGAAGTTTGGGATCCCACAAATTTCAACAGGTGACATGTTACGTGCAGCTGTTAAATCAGGGAGCGAGTTAGGTTTACAAGCTAAAGAGCTGATGGATAACGGCAAATTAGTGACGGATGAACTTGTTATCGCACTGGTTAATGAGCGCATCAAACAAGATGACTGCCGTAACGGCTTCTTGTTGGATGGGTTCCCTCGCACAATTCCACAAGCGGATGCGATGAAAGAAGCGGGCATTACTGTTGATAACGTACTTGAGTTTGACGTACCAGACGAAATCATTGTTGAGCGTATTATCGGTCGCCGTGTTCACGCACCATCAGGTCGTGTTTACCACGTCAACTTCAATCCACCAAAAGTGGAAGGCAAAGATGACGTGACAGGTGAAGAGCTGACTATCCGTAAAGATGACCAAGAAGACACGGTTCGTAAGCGTCTGGTTGAATACCATGCACTCACTGCGCCATTGATTGCTTATTATCAAAACGAAGCGAAAGCGGGTAACACTAAATACTTTAAATTAGACGGTACTCGTAAAGTCGCAGAAGTTAGCGCAGAGTTAGCGAAAATTTTAGGTTAATATTTGTACGTATCATGCGCTAAATTACAGTATTGATAACTGTAATTCGAATTATTTAGAGTATGAATGTATTATATGAAGGCAGCGAATATCGCTGCCTTTCTTTTTTATACCACTTGGTGACAAAAATCGTTATTTAATTGTGATAAAGTTGGGAATGATTATCAATTAGGAGCTGTTTCATGTCAGAAAAAAAAACCGGCATTCTGTTAGCGAACTTAGGAACCCCTGATGCCCCAACAACTTCAGCTGTTAGACGTTATTTAGCCGAGTTTCTTAGTGATAAGCGCGTTATTGATGTACCTCGTTTGATTTGGAAACCCATTTTACATGGAGCCATTCTACCGCTGCGCTCATCTAAAGTGGCTAAGCTCTATCAGTCAATTTGGCTTGATGATGGCTCACCTTTATTGGTGTATTCATTGCGTCAAAAACAAAAGCTGGCAGAGTTGATGCCAAACACCCCCGTAGAAATAGGGATGAGCTATGGTTCGCCTTCCATTAAAAGTGCTGTTGATAGTTTAATGGAGCAAGGCGTTAATGATTTAGTTGTTTTACCGTTATATCCACAATACTCCTGCACAACAACTGCTGCTGTGTATGATGCTGTAACGAGAGCTTTTCAAGGTAGGCGTACCATTCCGTCAGTCCGTTTTATTCGCAGTTATGCAACTCACCCTGCTTATATTCAAGCATTAGTAGCATCAATTGAAGAGAGCTTTGCAGTACATGGTGAACCTGATAGGCTGGTATTGTCGTTCCACGGTATCCCACAGCGTTATTGTGATACAGGGGATATCTATCAGCAAGAATGCGAACAAACGGCTCAGGCGCTTCGAGAGGCGCTGAATTACCCAAGTGAAAAAGTGTTGCTCACTTATCAGTCACGTTTTGGTCGTGAACCTTGGTTGATGCCATACATGGATAAAACCATGCATGAATTACCATCACAAGGGGTAAACTCTGTTCAGGTCATTTGCCCTGGCTTCTCTGTTGATTGTTTGGAAACATTAGAAGAAATTAGCGAACAAAATAAAGAATTCTTTATCAGTAGTGGGGGTAGTAAATATAATTACATAGCGGCGTTAAATGATAATCTAAATAGTATTCGCATGATTAATTTAATTATTCAAGATGAATTAAATCAGTGATCGCTTAAATTGATACTAAAAAGTTCATTAATCGATATATCAAAATTTCAAATATAGACTATAATAACTTATCTTAAATTAAAAACTATTAAAGAAATGTTATGTCTTTTGGAATTAATATGAGCAATGAGCAGCCGCCACGAAAAAGTATTGAGCAGAAGTCAAATTCTGCTCATCAATTTCATATTCAGCAGAGTGATGAAATTGATCTCATGGCATTATTGAGTGTTTTATTAAAAAATAAATTATTGATTACCATTTTTACGGCTTTATGTATTGCGTTGAGTGCTGGGATTGTCAAGCTTTTACCTCAAAAGTGGAGCAGCACGGCCATTGTCATTCCGCCAACCTCCGAAAGCATGAAAGAAGTTAATGCACTAAAAGCTCAACTGGATGTACTTGAAATACCTATCGATTTAACTTCTCAACGTATTTTTAATGCCTTTATAGACCAATATCGTTCTAAAGTTAATCAAAGCGACTATGTTAGAAGTACCCAGTACTATCATAAACTTGCACAAAATGTTGATCCTAAAGATGATGTGGTGGCACAGCAACGTTTAGTGAATCAAATCATCAATAACGATATTCAAATTCAAGACCAATCTAAAGAGAAAAACAGTACCTCTAACGATATTATTTTAAAATTTACGGCATCACAGCCAACAGAAGCCCAAGATTTATTGGATGGCTATATCCGCTATAGCGCATCTAAAGTGAGAAGTCAGATTAAAAACGAAATTGATAATACGATCTCACAGCAACTTATTTTTGCCACTGAATCACTTAAGCGTGAAGTGAGCAAAATTCAAACTGAGTATGACGTTAAAGTTGAAAGGTTAAAACGTGCAGTGGATATTGCTAAAGCAGCAGGGATTGAAAAGCCTATAGCCAGTGATTCTCAAGCGATTAATGATGACCCAGACTATCCTATTGCGTTGGGAGCTGAGGCGTTAGAAAAGAAATTACTGATTGAGACACAAAACCGTGATTTAGCCTTGATGAGTGAAAATTTGCAAAATCGCCAGATTTATATCAATGAAATCACTGAATTGAAGAGTAAGGAATTGGCTTTTACGCCAGTCACTTTTATATTACAACCTGATTTGCCATTGAATAAAGAATCACCTAAATCAGCATTGATTGTGGCGTTAAGCGCCATTTTAGGCTTAATTTTAAGTTGTGCATTTGTATTAAGCCGTGAGCTTTATCGCGATTATAAAATGCAAAATCAATAAGCTAACCTTACAAAAGACAAACAATGAGGCCAGTACTTTCTTTGAAGGTGATGGCTTTATTTTATCGTGCTAGAATAGCGTGATGTTCCATTGTTAATCTTCTTACTTATGAAATTCCCCGGTCAACGCAAGTCAAAACATTATTTCCCTGTTAGTCTCAGAGATCCACTTTTACAGCCATTAAAAGAGACGTTGGCTGATGATGAGAATTGTAAATCCTATATTGTGGGGATAGATCAAACTCTCGTCGATATTGAAGCGAAAGTAGATGATGATTTTATTCAACGTTATCAGCTCAGTAAAGGGCATTCATTGGTTATTGAAGATGATGCTGCTGAGGCGTTGTATAAAGAGTTGACTGACAATGCGTTGATTACGCATGAATTTGCGGGTGGCACCATCGGTAACACGCTGCATAACTACTCAGTGTTAGCAGATGATAGGTCGGTATTATTAGGGACGATGTGTAATAATATCCAAATAGGAAGTTATGCTTATCGCTACCTGTGCCATACCTCAAGCCGTATGGATCTGAACTATCTGCAAGGTGTTGATGGTCCAATTGGTCGTTGTTTCACATTGATTACCGAAAATGGTGAACGGACATTTGCCATTAGCCCTGGGCATATGAATCGCCTGCATCCAATGAGTATTCCTGAAGAGATTATCGCTGGGGCGTCTGCGTTAGTTTTAACGGCGTATTTGGTGCGTTGCAAACCCGGTGAAACCATGCCTGATGCCACAATGCAAGCCATAGCCTATGCGAAAAAACACAATGTTCCTGTGGTGCTCACATTGGGAACTAAATTTGTGATTGCTCAAGATCCGCAATTTTGGCGTGACTTCCTTGCTGAGCATATTTCGGTCGTTGCGATGAATGAAGATGAAGCGCAAGAGTTGACAGGTCTAAGTGACCCGTTATTAGCCTCTAATATGGCTCTAGACTGGGTTGATTTGGTGCTCTGCACGGCGGGCCCATCAGGGCTATATATGGCAGGATATACAGAAGAGAGCTACAAACGGACGACTCAGCACCCATTGTTGCCTGGTGCGATTGCAGAATTCAATTTATATGAATTTAGCCGTGCAATGCGCCAGCAAGATTGCAAAGTACCACTGCGTATATTTTCGCATATTGAACCGTATATGGGTGGCCCTGAGAAAATTATGAACACGAATGGTGCTGGAGACGGGGCTTTATCTGCATTACTGCATGATATTACAGCGAATTCTTACCATCGTTCAAATGTGCCTAATTCCAGCAAACATGAGCGCCAATATTTAACCTATTCCTCATTGGCTCAAGTTTGTAAGTATGCAAATCGGGTTAGTTATCAAGTGTTAACCCAGCATTCCCCTCGGCTAACTCGTGGGCTTCCTGAAAAAGAAGACAGTTTAGAAGAGTCTTATTGGGAACGTTAATGATTAGGTTATAATTCGTCCAGTTTGGATATGTTTAATATAAAAACACATTAATATCAGAAAGAGCATTAATGTGTTTTTATATACTCCATTATGGGTATTTAATTAATAAGTTAATAAAAGAATAAAGCTTAATTTATAAGTAAATTAATAATTAATATCGATAGTAAAAAAACATAGACAAATAGGCAGAAATTAACTATCAAAATTTGTCGTAAATAATATCACTGATGATGACGAATAATAAAAAACTGCATTCGATATTATTTAATTGCAATATTTCGAATGCAGTTATTAAATTGTTTAATATTAATTATATTTAACTTTGTTTGGCAACCGCTAACTCAGCATCACCTTTAACGGCATCCACTGCTTTTTGGTCTTCCTCTTCATAACGCAATGCCTGTGGAACCGAAATTTTAATTGCGATAAATACCGCTAAGAAGCCCCCAACCAGTTTTCCTAATAAAATAGGCAGAACGAGCGTTGGTTGGAAGTTGGCGGTAAAGGCTAAGTGATCGCCGATGGTGGCTTGTGCACAGACACCGAATGCGACACACAGAACTTTATCTCTTGCACGCATATCTTTGAATAAATGATAAGTTGCAATAATGTTTGCCATCACCATGATAAAACCTAACGACCCAGTATCACTCAGTTTCAAACGGTTGCTTAATGCACGGACTAACGGTTTGCAATAACGTTGGAATAGGTAACAAATTGGGAATGTCCCTGCCAACATGATGCCAATATAACCTGCTATTTCAATGGCACGGAACAGCTCATTTTGGTCTGCAAAGAGCGGGTCAAAGCCCCACGCACCGAAAACTTTGGTAAATACGCCAGTAAAGTGCTCGACAATCGAGAAAGCCAGAACCAGTTTGACAAAGGCATCCATAATCTTACCGAAGATTAAGAAGCCTGTAACCATCAGCATTGGGCGATATTTCAAGCCCGCGGCCAATAAGAAACAGAAAACAAACAGTGGCATCAAATATTGCAGCATGGTCATAAAATCAAGGGTGAGTTGATGTGCTGCGGGGGAATTGGTTGAAATAATATCGCGAACGGGAATATTATTGAATGTGATTAATAGCAGTGAAGCCAGTACACCAAATGGAATGGAGATTAACCCTGCCATTGCGCCGAGTGCGAGGTATTTGTGATCTTTGCGATTTAACATAGTTAAGCCAACAGGGATGAGATACACAATCGTCGCGCCTGAGGTATAGCCGATTAACATCGCAGTGATCCACATATCACGGTTCGTGGTTAACGCATCTGCAAGCTGGTAGCCCCCCATATCAACAGCAATGATCGACAATGCGGCGATAGAGACATCGGAGCCCACAGAAGAGAATATAGGCCCTAAAACATAAGAAATTAACTGAGAAAGCAGTGGTACGGCAGCCATGATCCCTGCTTGAGCAAGAAATACAGGGCCAATGGAGAAAATCCCGTTAACAAATTCTTTGCCCAGATCACTGGTCGGTTTAACGATAGAGGCGACAGCACCAATAATGGCACCGCACATGATTAAATAAATAATGTAATTTCCGAATTCAGCCATGGTAGGGTTTCCTTTTATTATTTTAGTGTCTTAATTGGCGGGAACGGGCAATGATGTCGCGGTACTGTTCCATTACACCTTGCATGTTGGTGCCATCGGGGTGTGTTATGGTTGCATTGCGCCTAACTGCCATATCGTGAGTCAGCCCTAACCCTTTGCGTGCCAATAAGGCAGCGCCAAGTGCAGTCACTTCACGGTTTGCTGGTGCTTCAATATTTTTTTGTAATAAATTGGCTAAAAATTGCTTAAAGTACTGATTTGAAGAAAGCCCTCCATCGACAGAGATTGATTGTCCCAGTGGTGAAATTTTTTCCATTGCAAAAATGACTTCGGCAGAGCGAGCGGCAATCCCCTCCAACACCGATTGCATCATGTCTTTTTTGTCGGTATCTAATGAAAGGCCTGCCCACAATCCAGCAGCGCTACGATCCCAATATGGGCAGCCTAAGCCAGATAATGCGGGAACAAACGCTAAACCGCGTTTAATGGCAGGTTCTGCTCTGAAATCACTGAGTTCATCGAATTGATCAAATAGCCCAATTTTTCTTGCCCAGTTAATGGCGGATGCTGCGTTATACACACCGCCATCTAAGCCAAAAACGGGGGCTTCATTAGGGAATTTCCAACACAGAGTGGGTAACAAGCCACTTTCATGAGTTTGTGGGATCTCAAACCCTGTGAGTGCTTGCAAAAAGGCACCTGTACCAAAGGTTATTTTGGCATCGCCTTTTTCACGGCAACCGTGACCGAATGTGCCAGCAAATTGGTCAACAATCACCGCTGTAACAGGGGTTAAGTGGCCGTCAAGGTTGATAGCGCCAAAATCGCCAATATTGTCTTTAATTGGTGGAAGACAATGAATTGGCACGCCAAATATGTCACACAGTTCTTTATCCCACTTTAATGTGTGAATATTGAGCAAAGAGGTGCGAGAGGCTGAATTATAGTCAGTCACAAACACGCCACATAAGCGGTCTAGAAAAAAGGCATCCATGGTGCCAATACGTAATTTGTTTTTATCTGCTAAAGTTTTCGCACCCACCACATTTTCCATGATCCAACCCATTTTACTGGCGGAGAAATAAGGGTCGAGTGGTAAGCCTGATTTGGACTGAACCACGGGTTCTAATCCTGCTTCTTTGAGATGAGAAATCGTTTTTTCAGTCCGTAAATCCTGCCAAACGATCGCATTGTAAAGTGGGCGTTTGCTGTCAGCATCCCAAGCGACAATGCTCTCACCTTGATGGCATAAACCAATAGCATCGACGACTTCGCAGCTATTCAAGCACTTAATAATATTAGCGAGTATTTCCTCTGGGTCGTGTTCAACCCAACCACTATTCAATGTGATTTGTTTATGAGGAATACTCATCGGGGAGTAATAGTGCCCGCCTTCTTCGAAGACCACGACTCGGGTTCCCGTTGTTCCCTGATCGATTGCGGCATAACGTTGGTTGAGCATCACAGTATTCCCAGTGTTATAAATGTTGTAAATAGGTCTGTTTTTTTTGCCTACTATCGTTTAATCGGAAGGAAAGTCCACAAAAAACTCACAATAAGTTTCACTGATGTGACAAAACTCACAATAAAGTAACAATGTGAGTAGTTTTTGGTTTGTTGTTGTACTTTATGTTGTTTTAATTATTGTGATTGTGGGAATTATGTGGTTTTATGTGTGCAAGTTTTAAGTAAAGGATCTCAGCCATGGATATTAATAATAAAAAAATTTGGGATGTCATTGTCATAGGCGGTGGTGTCATTGGCTGTGCAGTGACACGTAAATTCACACTGATGGGGGCAAATACTTTGCTGCTAGAACGAGGTGGTGACATCTTGTCAGGGGCGAGTAAGGCCAACAGCGCACTATTACATACAGGTTTTGACGCCACACCAGGGAGTCTAGAACTGGAATGTATGCAAGATGGGTATCGCGAATTCCTTGAAATCAGAGAAAAAATGAATTTGCCGATCCTCGAAACGGGGGCATTGGTTGTTGCGTGGAATGAAGAACAACTGAGTAAGCTGCCAGGCATTGTTGAACAAGCACATACTAATAATGTATTAGATGTGGCAATTATTGATAAAGACGAATTATACCGCCGTGAACCTCACTTAGCAGATGGTGCTTTAGCGGCGGTTTCGGTTCCAGGTGAAGCTGTGATTGACCCGTGGAGTACACCGTTATCTTATTTAACCCAAGCCGTGAAACACGGAGCACAATACCATTTTCATTGTGAAGTCAAAGGCGGTGAGCTAAAGGCGGGACTGTGGCATTTAACCACAACAAAAGGTGAGTTTTCTGCCCGTTTAGTGATTAACTGTGCAGGGATTAACGGGGATATTGTTGAGTCGATTTGCCATCCATCACCATTCCAAATAAAACCGCGCAAAGGGCAATTTTTGGTATATGACAAAGCGGCAGCTGCGGATATCAATGCGATTATTTTACCTGTACCAACCGCCATCACAAAGGGTGTTTTGTTATCAAAAACTATTTTCGGTAATTTGCTGTTAGGGCCAACAGCCGAAGAACAGGATGACCGTTGGAAAGCGGAAGTCAAACAAGAGGTGATGGAAGATTTAATCGCCCAAGGTTCTCGCATGTTACCGTCTTTACAGAATTACAGTGTGACGGCGACTTATGCGGGCTTACGTCCTGCAACAGAAGAAAAATATTACCGTATCAATGGTTACCCTGAAAAACAATGGATTTGTGCAGGGGGGATACGTTCTACAGGCTTAACATCAGCACTGGGTGTCGCAAATCACTTGGGTAAGTTATACCAAGAAAACTTCACGCCATTATTTGAATTATTGCCGCCAGAAGAACTTATTTGGCCGAATATGCCCTCGATTTCTGAATATCATCAACGTGATTACCAATGTAAAAGCAATGGCGGCATTGTGTGCCATTGTGAATTGGTAACACAACGGGAAATCGAAGCGACATTTGACTCTGATATTCCGCCTGAATGCTTGGGGGCTTTGCGCCGTAGAACGCGGGTTATGATGGGGCGTTGTAATGGCTTTTATTGCAGTAGTCAGGTGGCGGAAATTATTAATGGTCGTTTTGACCATACACTGGCAGTGGAGGCGGTAAAATGAGTTTATATTATGATGTGATTATCATTGGCTCAGGGCCAACTGGTGTTGCCGCAGCTCATACTCTACGCCGTCGTGGCATTAAGAATATCGCTATTCTTGAGCGAGAAGCCCATGCAGGCGGTGTTCCTCGTCATTGCCAACACCCAACATTTGGTTTGTTGGTATTTAAGCGGCCGATGAAAGGTAATAAATTTGCAGCGAAAATTGTGGAAAGCCTCGGTGATACCCCAATTTTTACCCGCAGCACCGTGACGCAGCTTCACCCAAATGGAAAACTGACGGTCTCTACCGCAGAGGGGTTAGTTGAGATGCACGCTAAGCGCATCTTGGTAGCGACAGGGGTTCGTGAAACACCGCGTCACCCACGTTTGGTATCAGGCCTTCGCCCGCAAGGTGTTTTAACCGCAGGGGCATTGCAGCAGTTTGTTTACCTTAATGGTAAAAAACCGTGCCGAAACCCAGTCATTGTGGGAAGTGAGTTAGTCAGTTTTTCTGCCCTGTGGACATTAAAAAATGCAGGTGTAAAAGCGCAGGCAATGGTGGAAGGTGGGGAGCGCATTCTGGCATTTAAACCCGCGACCTTATTTGCCAAAGCGATGGGAACACCCGTTTATTTAAACAGTAAAATCACTGAAATTGGTGGCCTTGACCGTGTAGAGTATGTGATGGTGGAAACCAACGGAAAAAACCACAAAATTGAGTGTGATTCGGTCATTTTTACGGGGCAATTTGTGGGGGAAAATACATTAATCCGCAAAAGTCACCTTGAATTTGATGCGAGCACAGGGAAGCCTGTAACAGACCAATTTAGTCGCTGCTCGGATGGGGCATATTATGCGGCGGGGAATATGTTGCACCCTGCGGATATGGGGGATCAGTGCTACCAAGAAGGTTTATTGACAGGGGAGAATATTGCGAATGATTTATTAGCCAATCACCATCAGCCGCAAATTCAGCCTGTACAGCGCATCCCTGTGAGCAGAGATTCAAATATCAGCTTTAGCGTTCCTGCTTGTATAAATATGGACGCGCTATCCCAAGGATGTATCGACTTCAATATTAAAGTTGAACAAGCGTTGCAAGGCACAATCAAAGTCATGGCGGGGAATACGGTTTTGTATGAGAAAAAGCACCGTTGTTTACCAACAAGACGCATTTTATTGAAAAATATCGATTTAACAAAAATACAACCAGACGCTACTGAAATTCGTATCACTGTTGTATAGTGCTGGAAATGTTAAATGGTCAAGAAGGATTAAACTATGTGTGAAGGGCGCTCTTCAAAAGTACGGCATCAAACCATCATTGAGTTATTGTCGACTCAAGGTCAGGTGTACGTGCAGGAGCTCGCAAAGCATTTTAATGTCGCGCAGGAAACAATCCGTCGAGATCTCAGTAAGCTGGAATCACAAAAGTTATTAAAGAAAGTCCATGGTGGGGCGGTGAATATTCAGTCAAAATTTGAACGTAATTTTACTGAACGTGCCCAAGCTGCTGTGGATGAGAAAAAAGCGATTGCCATCAAGGCAGCTGAACTGATTAAACCTGGCGATACCTTATTTATTGATTTTGGTACGACGACGTTTGAATTTAGTCAACGTATTAAATTGATTGATAATTTAACGGTAATTACTAATTCGCCATTATTAGCGACCACACTGCAAGAAAACCCATCCATTGAAACCATTTTAATTGGAGGGCAGTTTAATGCGGCGCAAAATGCCTGTTTAGGCGCAATAGCGTTAAAAAATATTGCCGAGTTTTTTGCAGATTATGCAGTGATTGGTGCAGGGGCTATCCATGCATTACATGGCGTGATGGATCAGCATGTGGATGAGGCAGCAATAGCCCAAAAAATGATGGAAAACAGTGACAAACTGATTGTGCTGGCGGATGGCACTAAGGCCAATAAGCACGCCATTAACTTTGTCACTAATTGGGATAATATTGATTATCTGGTGACAACCAGTAAAGAATTTAAGTTACCCGAAAATAAAAAGCGACCAAAAACCAAAATCATTGTTGCTGATATTGAATAAGTTTTTAACGTAGCACCTATTTAAACCTATCCCTTGGAAAATAATCACTTATTTTTCACGGGATAACTGTATCTAAAATTTGAACACACTAACATCAGGAATTATTATGAGCCTTTATTTTATAGCTTGCCCTTACTCTGATCCCGATAGCAATATTGTAGAAATGCGTTTTGCTGAATGTACTAAATTTGCAGCAGAACTTGCGCTAAAAGGAATTGCGACCTATAGCCAAATCACCATGACGCACCCAATTAATCAATATTTGGCCGCTGAAGGGAAAAAAGTAGCATGGTCATCCATTGATATGGAATTCTTAAAACGTTGTGATGGGCTAATTGTACTGACGCTACCAGGTTGGGAAAAGAGTGGTGGTGTTGCAGCTGAAATTCAGTTTTTTAAAGATAAAGGGTTGCCAGTTTGGACCAGTGATGAATTTATCGCTCACTCGTCATAATTCACGCTGATGCGTTGTTGGCTGCGTGCGTTCACCTCAGTCACATACTTATGTATTCTCCTAAGGATTCGTTTACTTGCCGCCTAGCCTCAACGGGAATTATTTAGAGTGAGTGATAAGGGATGGAAGGTAAAAGACAAATGCTGAGATGAAAGAAGGCAAAAGATAAAAAAGGAAGCCATGGCTTCCTTTTTGTATTTATAGAGAGAGGAGGTTAGTGAGCCGGTTTTAGATAATCATCTAAACTTTTGCCTTCACCTTTTTTATCGTTGCCGCCATCAAGCATATCATCGATAGAACAGCCAAACTCTTCCACATCATTACACATGAGTGTCGCCATGGATTTGGCAATTTCATGTTCACCTATAATGATATGATCAGCGCCGCGCTCTTTAATAAAGCTGACTTCATCATCATAGTGGGCACGAACAATAACGGTAACGTCAGGGTTCATCTCTTTCGCGGTTGCGACGATTTCACCTGCTTCATAACCATTTGGAATGGTTAATAATAACGTTTTAGCACATTCAATGCGGGCAAGGCTGATGATTTCTTTATTCGCTCCATTACCGAGGATTGCACTGAAGCCATTTTCAGCCAGCTCCTCAAAGCGAGCACGGGTGTCTTCCACGACGACAACAGGGATTTCTCGTCTACGCAGTTTGTCCGCTAACATACCTCCGACACGACCATAACCGACGATGATGGCGTGACCACAGATATCGACAGGTACTTGTGTTTCTTCTTCCAGCGTTTCTTCCAGAAGTTGCTCTTCAATCGTTTCTGTTCTTTCAAGGTATTTATCTAACAAACTAAATAATACTGGGTTAAGCATAATAGAGACAATAGCACCCGCTAACACCAAGTTTTGTGCGTCTTTATCCATCACGCCGAGGGTGAGGCCCATACCCGCTAAGATAAACGCAAACTCACCAATTTGCGCAAGGCTGACGGAGATGGTTAATGCGGTTCGCCGTGAGTGCCCAAACATTCTGACCAGAACCAGGGCCGCAGCGGACTTACCAATAATAATGATAGCCAGAACAGCCAAGATACCGAGAGGTTGCTGGATCAGAACCATCGGATCGAAAAGCATACCAACGGAAACGAAGAACAGAACCGCAAATGCATCACGCAGTGGTAAGGTGTCTTGTGCTGCACGGTGGCTCAGCTCAGACTCGTTCAGAACCATACCCGCGAAGAACGCCCCCAGCGCAAAGGAAGCATCAAAGATAGCTACAGCGGCATAAGCGATACCTAACGCAAGGGCGAGAACAGCTAAGGTGAACAGCTCACGAGAACCTGTTGAGGCGGTACGAGATAAAATCCATGGAATGACTTTACGACCGACCACAATCATAATGAATATGAATAAAACAACTTTACCAATTGTCCAGGCAAGGCCTAATGCGAGCTCACTAAAGCTTGCATCATCTGTATTCATGATAGCAGCTGCGGCAGGAAGCAGTACCAGGGTAAGAACCATGGCTAAGTCTTCCACAATTAGCCAGCCAATGGCAATTTGCCCGCGTTGGCTTTCAATGAGTTGCCGTTCTTCTAATGCGCGTAATAAAACCACGGTACTGGCGGTTGAAAGACATAAACCAAAGACAATACCAGTAAAAATGCCCCAGCCAAATAACATCGACAGGCCGAGACCTAATAGGGTTGCTACCGCAATTTGTGCAATTGCACCAGGAATAGCAATGGCTTTAACGGCTAGTAAATCTTTGAGTGAAAAGTGTAAACCCACGCCAAACATCAGCAAGATAACGCCGATTTCAGCTAATTCAGGTGCAAGCGCTGCATCTGCCACAAACCCTGGGGTAAATGGGCCTGCAAGGACACCTGCTGCAAGGTAGCCCACAAGTGGGGAGATTTTTAATCGCTGTGCGATCATACCTAACAAATATGCAAGGGCGAGACCACCAACAATGGTTGTGATTAAGGGCGTTGAATGCTCCATTTAGTCTCCTCTGGTTAGTATGAAAATATAAGGTGGGTACATGCCGTTGACTTTTAAAATGAGGCCTTCATTTTAAAATGCCAATTTGCATGTTTTTCTATTTTAACTTTTTTTGAGAAATATTTCCTTAAAAAAATGAAATGTTTTTAAAAAAAAGACAGACTAAAGGTGCTAAATCGTTACAAACTTTAGGATCAGGCGATTTTTAGCTGAAATTTTTAGGAAATATGGTAGGAAAGACCCACACTTATTTTTAATTAAGTGTGGGTAAAATAAGAAAATAAATCTATTTATGACCGATATTTGGTAACAATACTGTAAAAATCCCAAGTAATGGCAAGAAAGCACAATAATGATAAACTTGCTCAATACTGGTTTGGTCAGCAATATGGCCTAAAACTGCTGCCCCAACACCGCCCATTCCGAATGCAAGACCGAAGAACAATCCTGATACCATGCCGGTTTTACCGGGGATCAGCTCCTGTGCATACACCAAAATAGCTGAGAACGCAGAGGCTAAAATCATCCCAATGATTACAGTTAGCACGCCCGTCCAGTACAGCGAAGCATACGGTAAAATGAGGGTAAAGGGGGCGACACCGAGGATTGAGAACCAAATAACATATTTACGACCTATTTTATCCCCAATAGGGCCGCCAATCATTGTCCCTGCGGCAACAGCGAATAAGAAAACAAATAGGTGAATCTGGGCATTTTGCACAGAAACACCAAACTTCTCTATAAGATAAAAGGTGTAATAACTGCTAATGCTAGCCAAATAGAAGTATTTAGAAAAAATCAAAACTAGTAAGACCGCTAACGAACCAATAACCGCCTTGCGAGGTAAGATTTTAATGTTGCCAGTGGAAATGGTTTTTTTACTGGCAGCGCGATGTTGCTGCTTATACCAGTTACTGACTTGCAGTAAAATCACAATCGCTAACAAAGCCGCAAGGGAGAACCAACCTAAGTTGCCTTTTCCATAAGGTTCAATAATTAATGCGGCAAGCAACGGCCCTAGTGATGCCCCTAAGTTACCGCCTACTTGGAAAAATGACTGAGCAAGGCCGTGACGACCACCTGAAGCCATTCGAGCTACACGAGATGATTCTGGGTGGAAGACTGAAGAACCCGTCCCGACTAAAGCGGCTGCAAATAAAATCATTGGGAAGGTTTCTGCCATCGCCAATAAAATTAACCCAGTCAATGTAAAGCTCATGCCAATTGGTAATGAGTATGGCTGAGGGTGTTTATCCGTGTAGTAGCCAATAACAGGCTGCAGTAGGGATGCGGTAATCTGATACGTTAGGGTGATCATCCCAATTTGCGCGAAGCTCAGCGAGAAATCAGATTGTAATAAAGGATAAATCGCTAAGATAAGCGATTGGATCATGTCGTTTAATAAATGGGAGACACTAATTGCTGTCAGAATACTGAAGACGGTTTTCCCTGTTTTATTCACGGGTTTTGATGGATTTGCGTTATTAGGGGTTGTGGTTTGCTCACTCATAATTATCAACTTTCTGTGTTACATAATTGTTATCAATATAACTGAAATACAATTTATTGAAATGAATAAATAAGTCACATGAAAAATAATATCAGTGAATTATTTGATGGTGATCTCATTTTTATGAAACGAATTTCTTATTCTGCAAGAGGTATCAAATCTTGCTCATATTTTTATGCTATAAATCTGCGGGCAGTGACAAACTATAATCTAATATTAACGAATAAAAATTCCTATACCAGCAGGGAGAAGTGTATGAAGTTTGCATTTAAAGCATCCGCATGTGCATTAACAGTATCGTTAGCGTTAATACCCGCGACGATGGCAAACGCGTGGGAAAAAGACAAAACCTACAATATCACTATTTTGCATACAAATGACCACCATGGTCACTTTTGGCATAACGACCACGGCGAATACGGTTTAGCAGCGCAAAAAACCGTCGTTGATGAAATTCGCAATGAAGTGGCGAAGCAAGGTGGCAGTGTGTTGCTACTCTCTGGTGGTGATATCAATACAGGGGTTCCAGAATCTGATTTACAAGACGCGGAGCCTGATTTCAAAGGGATGAATTTAGTCGGGTACGATGCAATGGCATTGGGTAACCATGAGTTCGATAATCCGCTTGAAACGCTACGTCAGCAAGAAAAATGGGCAACCTTCCCATTCTTATCCGCTAATATTTACCAAACCAGCACAGGTAAACGTCTGTTTAAACCTTATCAAATATTTGATAAACAAGGTGTAAAAATTGCAGTGATGGGGCTGACTACAGACGATACTGTACGTATTGGTAACCCAGCAAATTTCCCTGATGTCGAATTCCGCGTACCTGCGGATGAAGCGAAAAAAGTGGTTGAAGAACTGCGCCAGACTGAAAAACCTGACATTATCATCGCCGCAACCCACATGGGGCACTATGATGACGGCAAACATGGTTCAAACGCACCAGGTGACGTCGAAATGGCACGCAGTTTACCTGCGGGTTACTTAGATATGATAGTGGGTGGTCACTCACAAGACCCCGTTTGTATGTCCCAAGAAAACAAAGACTACAAACAAGCGGACTATGTACCAGGGACTCCTTGTGCGCCAGATAATCAAAATGGTACATGGATTGTTCAAGCCCATGAGTGGGGTAAATATGTAGGACGTGCTGATTTTGAATTCAAAAATGGCAAATTTACCTTAAAACACTACCAGTTAATTCCAATTAACTTGAAGAAAAAAGTGACCAAAGAAGATGGTACCAGTGAGCGTGTTTATTACACACAAGAAATCGCCCACAACCCAGATATGATGAAATTACTGACGCCATACCAAGAGAAAGGTGATAAGCAATTAAGCGTCAAAGTGGGTTCTGTTGAAGGCAAACTGGAAGGCGATCGTAGCAAAGTGCGCTTTGTGCAAACCAATATGGGGCACCTTCTGTTAGCAGCTCAAAAAGAGCGCGCAGGCGCTGATTTTGCCATCATGAGTGGGGGGGGGGTCCGTGATTCTATCGAAAGCGGTGATATCACGTATAAAGATGTGCTGAAAGTTCAACCCTTTGCGAATGAATTAGTGTACGTTGATTTTAAAGGGGATGAAGTCATTCCTTACCTGACTGCGGTCGCGAATATGAAACCCGATGCAGGGGCATATGGTCAATTCTATAATGTAAACTTGACGTTGAATAAAGATGGTACGATTAGCGATGTGAAAATCGATGGTAAACCTGTTGATACATCAAAAACTTATCGTATGGCAACATTGAATTTTAATGCGATTGGTGGTGATGGTTATCCGAAAATTGATAATCACCCTAACTATGTGAATACAGGTTTTGTGGATGCGGAAGTGCTCAAAGGTTATATCGAGAAACATTCTCCACTAAAAGCTGCAGATTACGAACCAAAAGGTGAGATTATTTATAACAATAAATAATTCATTTTATAATATGAAAAGCCTCATATCGATGAGGCTTTTTTTATCAATGCGCGTATTTACTTGCGAATTTCAGCAAAAGTAGCATTGAGTACGTTACCTAAATCAGCTGGCGCTAATTCAATATCCAACCCGCGTTTTCCCCCTGAAATAAACATTGTTGCATATTGCTGGGCTTGGTCATCGATTACCGTGGGTAATCGCTTCTTTTGGCCCAATGGGCTGATGCCACCTAATAAATAGCCAGTGGTCTTTTGCGCGATTTGGGGATCGGCCATTTCCACTTTTTTCACTTTGAACACTTTTGCGACCAGTTTTAAGTCAAGCTGCCCTGAGACAGGGGTGACGGCAACAGCTAATGTTTTTTGGTCACCATTTAATGCCACTAATAACGTTTTAAACACTTGTTTGGCATCTAAGCCTAATTTACGTACTGCCTCATCACCAAAGTTGCTCTCATTTGGGTCATGATCATAAGGGTGCAATGTGAAGTTAATTTTTTGTTTTTCAAGTAATTTAACAGCAGGAGTCATTTTTTTACCTTTTATTTATCTCTGACACAATGGCGCAGATACTCAACAAGACTGCCTTCACCAAATAGGTGTAATGCACCAACAGCAACCACATAATTGCCATCTGGAAGCGCCTTAAGTTGTTCACTCCAAACTGCATTACGTTTATCCATTAGTACTTGATAGACATCTTTACTGAAAGTATTAGGTAAAGTCATGTGGTTATTGGGTTGATAATCAAGCCACCAACCAATCATGGTTTGCAGTGAACGTGCATTTGCGCGCCAATGGACTAATGAGTCTTGTAAGAGCGCTAACCCATTATTAGGTAAGGAAAGCAGCAATTCAACTTGGGATGCAGTGCCTTCAAGTTCAATGATCGGTTTAAGTTGGGTCTGAGCGTTGCGAATAAGCTGATAATCGATGCCATAGTGGCCGCGCAAGCCAAGCCCTTGTGCTTGAGTGGCCTGTAGGATCAAGGCGATTTGCCATGAAGGGAGACTATCAAACTTTTCGGGTGACTGGTGAATTTCTTGGCAACATTGCAAAAATAAGGCGTATTGTTCTTCGCTCAAACGTTGCTGAACAGGGCGCTGCTCATCAACTTCATGAGGGAAAGGGGATTGAGCTTGGGTTATATCCGCTTCAACAATTAATGCATCCGCTTGATTCAGTTTATCGAGCAATATGGCAGATAACGGAAACATATTTTCTGTTCCCATATGAATACTGCCTACAATGTGCAATTTAAGGCCTTTTGATAAGCGAACATCAATCGCAGGATAGGGGTATACCAGCGCCGTTTCCATATGGAGCCAATTTTTAAAGCTTTCAAATAGTTTTCCCATCATTTTACCCTGCATTCTTCTTGGGTTAATAGGGTAAACAATCTCTCGCGAATTTGCGAATGTTGTACGTCAATTACGCATTTTTCGTCTGTCCTGATAAAAATGGACAATGACAATTTAGGCACACTTCAATTATGGTTTCACGATATGAAGCAATACGTTAACAAGATGGTGTTATCATTTTGTTAGCCTTAATTGGAGATAACATGATAACGCCTCAAATTTCAAATATTCATGCGGGCACACCAACAATAACGGCATTCGATAACCGTCACTTTACGGTTCGTACACTTCAATACTATCGACAGCCTAATATTCAACAGGATGTACAGGAGCGTCTTGAATTTCATTATTTTAATATTTATGGTTTTTTACAGAAAAATGCAGATGCACGTTTGTCTGAAAGTGGGCAAGATAACTTTTATTATCATGCGGATTTAATGGGGTTCTCGTTATTAAACAAAGGTGTTGATAGCGGTGAAATTTACCAACTGAATGATATTGAACAGCGGCTTATGGTAAGCATTGACGCAAATAAAACGTTTAAATGGTGTTGCTATGAGGCTAATGATTCATTAGGTCGCCTCGAAAGTGTCAGTGAGAAAATAGAGGGAGGGAACTGGCGAGTCAGCGAGCGTTTTCAATATGCAGGTAATTCGCATACCGAACAATTGGCAAATTTAGCTGGGCAATGTATTAGTCACTTTGATACTGCAGGGTTATTGCAAACACAGGAAGTATCACTGCAAGGGGAACCGACTTTATTGACTCGGCAGTTTATTCAACAAGTTGATAATGCTGAGTTTAATGTTGATTGGCAAGGAAATAGTCATTTAACAGCATTATCACCCGAAAAATTTTCTCACCAAACACATTTTGATGCTGCAGGTGCTTGCCTTTCTATTATTGATGCAAAAGGCCATAAACAACAGCGAGAATATGATATTACAGGTCAGTTAATCAGAACGACATTCACAGTTAAAGGGCAAGATACGCAGCCAATAACTCAGATCATTGAATATTCGGCAGTCGGTCAGAAAGTACGAGAGATCTATGGTAATGGTGCCGTGACTGAGTATGTATACGAGGCGCAGACACAGCGCTTAATCCTTATTCAGACCTATAGGCCAGTAAATCACTCATTGGGTTATAAATTATTTCAGAGTTTACATTACGACTACGATCCTGTCGGCAATGTGATTGCAATTTATAATAGTGCAGAAAAAAAGGTTTTTTGGCGGAATCAAAAAGTCGAACCCAAGCATCGATATCAATATGACACGCTTTATCAATTAGTCCATGCGACAGGGCGAGAAATAGCGGGTATTAGCCAGCAAAGTCACTACCTTCCTCACCATTCATCAATTGATAATTCGGTATATACACGGTATTTCCGTGCCTATTCTTATGATAAAGGCGGGAATTTAATTCAAATTCACCACCGTGCCCCTGCGATGCAGCAAGCTTATACAATCAAAATGACAACGAGCAGCCGAAGTAACCATGCAGTACTGGCAGATTTAGCTGAGTTTCCTCATCAAGTGGAACCATTATTCACGCCAAGTGGACAGCAAAAACAGCTTTTGCAAGGAAAAAATTTAACGTGGACATCAAGGCAAGAACTGCAAAGTGTTAATGGTGCTGGCGGGAATGAGTTTTACCGCTACGATGGCGACAGCCAGCGGGCATTAAAAATAACACAATATAATCAAAAACAAAGCAAGGTTGTTTATTTACCGAACCTAGAGATTAGGCAAATTGAACATAATGAAAAATACCATGTGATCTGTATCGGGGAAGACAGTGAGGTACAAGCACAAGTATTGCATTGGGAAATTGGGCTACCAGATAAAATGGTAAATAATACCGTTCGTTATAGTATTAATGGGCATGCCAGCAATAGCGGTTTAGAACTCGATATGGATGGAAACTTGATTAGCCAAGAGGAGTTTTATCCCTTTGGTGGAACGGCTGTTTGGGCGGTAAGTAGCGCATTGGAAGTAAACTACAAAACACGGCGCTATTCAGGGCAAGAGCGTGATATTACAGGGCTTTATTATTATGGTCGTCGTTATTATCAGCCTTGGGTGGGGCGTTGGTTAAGCGCAGATCCCGCGGGAACTATTGATGGTTTAAATCTGTATCGGATGGTACGTAACAACCCATTGACCTATCAGGATGAACATGGGTTAGCACCTCGACTTTTTGATACACAGGATGATATGTTTGCTGATTTCCAGCAAACAGTATTAAAGCTGCTTAATGCATCCTCTAAAATTGAAAGAATTGCGAAAAATCCATCATTAATTCGCAACCGAGTCATTAGTATGGCGCAATTATTTTACAAAGATAAAACATCTAAATTTACATATGCTATTAATTTATATGAATTTTTGGAGATGGACTCGCAAAGTGAGGAGTTTAAGACATGGGCGACAAATAAATTAAGCTATCAAAATACTTCTCGCCAGCGTGAGCCTGGCTGGGAAACGGTTAATCATGCGGAGCAGGCATTAATAAGAACATTAACGGCTCATGATAGTTTTAACATAAGTAATTTAATCATATCCCAAAAGGCTAAATTATGTTCAAGTTGTGAAAATGCCATGTATACTTTTCGACAATCAATGCCTAAACGTCGCTTCACAACGATGATTCTTCGAGATGGTGATTTACCTCTTGCAGCCATACAACATGGGCAGTCACGAACTCGCTATAAAAACTCTTCATATTCTGCTGGAGTGGCGGTAGGGAAAACGAGTTTCACATTATACGACTATAAAGGTATAGAGTTTCAGGTTGGAATGGGGAATTTCTGGGGAGGGATGGATAAAACACTCTATACAATGTATGCCAATGAGTTTGAACGTGTGTTTGGGAGTCTTCCTATCGGAAAGGGAGTCAAAAAGTCATTTCCCCCTAAACCCCCCAAAAGCTCAGGAGGTCGTGGCCATCAGTTTGATAAAAATCAACCCAGTACCAGTCGTCGTCATCGATGAAGTGATTGCCCCCAAATAGGGGGCAAATTGAATTAACTGTTTTTAGTAATGTTTTTAAACACACTTAGCAACGCAAATAAGCTGAATGAGCTAAACACCATTTCGATACCAATTAACGTGGTTAATAGCGTAATCGACGTTAATGGCCCATTGCCAACAAGCAAAAAGGCAATAAAGAAATCTAATAACCCGATAAGAATTTGCAGCCAACCGCTTGGGGATTTTATTTGTTGAAAACCCACATATAAGCGAATGACACCGCCGACAATAAATAGTGCGGCGACTAAAATCGCGAGAGCGATTAAGCTTTGTAGTGGGTCTTTAATAAAGGAATAGCCGACAATAATATAGATTAGCCCAATCACAAAACCAAATAAGCGCGACCATCCCGTATAAATTACCGTGCTAAGTATGCTAACAATGGCACCGACACCACCAATAATCAGTAAAACGCCTAATACCGTACTGACCGCAATGCCTGAAATCATTGGGTTAACAATACAAAAAATACCGCCAGCCAACAGCAAAAAGGACAAAATTAATAAAAAAGTTCGCTGTTTTTTAAATTCCTCACCAGCGAGTTTGGCAAGTTTTTCACGATCAATATTAAGCATTTTGCGCTCCAAATATTAAGTAGCTAATTATTTAATAGTATAGACCTAGCCGACGAGAAAGGGCATCAAAGATCGTGCGATTTAAATAATAAAATCTTGGAAGGCAAATACTTAGCATATTTTGATGATTGAAATAAGACGAGAAAGGGTGAGAGAGGCTCTCACCCTTCAGACTGCTGACAAACCGATTAGGTTTGACTGCAGGTTGGATTGGTTTTGAAAATAGTCGAGGAAAATCAATTCATTGATTTTCGGCTGATAACACAAAGCAGGAAAAACCACGCTTTTATCCTGCTTTGTCAACAACCTCAAGGGTGAGAGAGGCCCCCACCCTTTTTTAAAGGTTATTTTTCAGGCTTAAAACGTAATAGACGGTTTGCGTTACTCACTACAGTGATAGAGGAGAGCGCCATTGCTGCTCCTGCAACTACTGGGTTAAGTAAAGTCCCTGTGAGTGGGTATAAAATACCAGCAGCAATTGGGATCCCCAGCGTGTTATATATAAAGGCACCAAATAGGTTTTGCTTCATATTGCGCAGCGTCCCTTTTGAGATAGAAACCGCATCAGCAACCCCGTGTAAGCTTTGACGCATCAAGGTGATAGATGCTGTTTCAATGGCGATATCACTACCGCCGCCCATCGCAATACCCACATCAGCACGGGCAAGTGCAGGGGCATCATTGATGCCATCACCGACCATCGCTACTTTATGACCTTTCGCTTGCAGGGCTTCAATTGCGGCTGATTTACCATCAGGCATGACGCCAGCAATCACTTCATCAATACCCGCTTCTTTAGCGATAGCATTGGCGGTGACTGGATTATCCCCTGTTAACATCACCAAGCGGAAGCCTTGTTTATGTAAGCGAGCAAGAGCACTGATGCTGTCTTCACGCAATGGGTCACGAATAGATAACAACGCAGCGACTTTCCCTTCAACGGCCAACAGTACAGGGGTCACCCCTTGAGAGGCTTGCTGATGCAGAATACCGTCGACATCTGTGGTATCCACACTGCTTTGCGCTAACAGCTTTTGGTTACCTAACAAAATGGTTTTACCATCAATAATTGCGCTTACACCTAAGCCTGCTAATGTTCTAAATTGCTCATTAGCGGGTAAGGTTAAGCCTTTCGCTTTTGCTAAGACAGCACGCGCTAATGGGTGGTTTGAACCATTTTCCAACGATGCTGCGAGCTGCAATGCGCCGTCCTGATCAAAACCATTAAATACGTGGATGTCGGTAACTTGAGGCATACCTTCGGTCAATGTACCTGTTTTATCAAAGACGATAGTGTCCAGTTCGCTAGCTTGCTGAAGGGCATCCGCATCACGGACTAACACCCCGAACTCAGCTGCACGACCGACACCTGAAATTATCGACATCGGCGTTGCTAATCCTAAAGCACATGGACAGGCAATGATTAACACAGTTGTGGTGATAACCAAGGCATAAGTAATTTGTGGCGCAGGGCCAATAAAGTACCAGATAGCCCCCGAAATCAATGCAATAGCAACAACTACAGGGACAAATACTGCCGAAATTTTATCCGCCATTTGGCCAATTTGCGGTTTACTACTTTGTGCTTGACGAACAAGGTGAATAATTCGCGCTAATGTGGTTTGGCTTCCCACTGCCGCGGCGCGAAAGAGTACCGTACCATCTTGCACGACAGTACCTGCATGTACAGGGTCACCTTTACTTTTTTGTTGCGGGATAGGTTCACCTGTCAGCATCGCTTCGTCTAGCCAAACTTCCCCTTCGATGATTTCCCCATCGACAGGTACGCGGTCACCCGTCGCTAAGCGTAAGATCATGCCTTTTTTAACCTGCTCCAATGGCATGTCAACTTCGCCTTGTTCCGTCACAACACGTGCAGTTGGCGGTGTTAAATCTAACAACCTTTCAAGGGCTTTGGAGGAACGTTGGCGTGCCCGTTGCTCTAAAGCGTGGCCAAGGTTAATCAGACCGATGATCATCGCACTGGCTTCGTAATAAAGGTGGCGAGCTTGGTCAGGGAACCATTCAGGCCAAATATTAACGACGATAGAGTAGAGCCATGCAGCTCCTGTACCCAGTGCAACCAAGGTATCCATAGTGGCACTGCCATTTTTTAAACTTTGCCATGCACTGCGATAAAAATGCCCACCTGCGAACACCATTACTAGGAAGGTTAATACCCCAATGGTAAGCCATGTGGTGTGATTTTGCTCAGTCAGCACCATATTATCGCCCATCATTCCCCATACCATGACAGGGATACCAAGGGCTAAGGCTAAGGCTGATTGCCAACGGAAACGGCGCATATTGGCTTGAGCAACTTCTTGCTGGCGTTCACGGCGTTTGGCTTCATCTTGAATGATTTCAGCACCATAACCCGCTTTAACCACGGCATTAATCAGGTCATTGGGATCTGCAGTTCCTGTGACTAATGCGCTACGCTCGGCTAAATTAACGCGTGCGTTTTCCACACCGGGGACGCCGCTGAGTGCTTTTTGTACTTTATTCACACAGCTGGCACAGGTCATGCCATCAAGCAGTAACTGCACACTGTCATCCGTTGGGGGGATGTCAGGCTGTTCACCTAAATCTGACTCTTGTGCCGGAATGTCACAAATTGCCGCTGAATCAGCATCCGGCTGTTCAGTTTGGGTGGTCAGCGGCTCAGTTTTTGGGTGAGATTCACCTTCTGTAGCTTGGTAGCCAGCGGCTTCGACGGCAGCAATCAATGCCGAAACTGATGCAGAACCTTGTACAACCGCAGACGTTGTATCCACTTGTGCGCTTTCTACACCGTCAACAGCTTCGAGTGCTTGTTGGGTTTTCGCCGCACATTTCATGCAGCTTAATCCTGAAAGGGATAACGTCACCTCATTGGGCTGCGGCAACTGGGCCTTAAAGCCTGCTTGTTCAACCGCAGCGATTAAGGTTTGTGCATCAGCAGAGCCATACACTTTTGCCTGAGTTGTGCTAACAACCGCAGCGGCAACACCTTCAACCTCTTCAAGGGCTTTTTGGGTTTTGCCTGCACATTTCATGCAATTTAAACCCGAAAGCTGCAATTCGACATCAGGTGTTGATGCAACTTCGGCTTCATAGCCAGCTTCAGTAATCGTGTTGATGATATCAGCAACATTGGTATCACTTTCTAATGTCGCATAATCGATAGTGACGTTTAAATTTATCACATCACCGCGAGCTTCTAATGCTTTAGTGACTGAGCCGACACAGTGCATGCAGCTTAGTCCCTGTAATTTTAGGATAGTTTTGTTACTCATTTTGCAGCCTCCGAACCCGTTCGATGAATTGGGTCTATAACTTTATCGACAATTAGGTCTATAATTCGACAATGAGCAAAGGTTACACCTTCCAGCAAGGTTAAGGTCAAGGGGTTATTATGAATATTAGTGAAATTGCCAAAAAAACAGGCCTAACTGCAAAAGCAATCCGTTTTTATGAAGATAAAGGGCTGATTACGCCACCTGAAAGAGGGGAGAATAGCTACCGCTATTACCAAGAACGGCATTTAAACGAATTGATATTGCTAAAACAAGCGAAGGATGTTGGCTTTACCTTGGATGAATGCGGTGAACTGCTTGGGCTGTTTCGTAATCCAACCAGACACAGTGCTGATGTGAAAAGCACGACCATTGCTAAGATAAATGAAATAGAGCAGACAATTTTTAAACTGTCTGCAATCCGCGATACATTACAGGAGCTGGTGGATGTGTGCCCAGGGGATGATGGCGCTAACTGCCCAATTATTGACCACCTGGCACGTGGCTGTTGCCATCACCAGAAGGTTTAACTTGTAATGTAATGCCATCAACGGCGATGACCACTACTTCAGTATTAGCAAGAAGTGGGACATCGCTGAAAACCCGCCAGCTGCCATCAGCAAGGCGAACACGGCTAAAGCCTTCTTCGGTATCCGTTAACAAACGCGCTTTAACCCCCACAAGCTGGTGGCTGATTTGATTGACATCGTCAGCTTTGCTTTTTTTACGGCCGCTTAACCATTTGCGCCATAACACGGCAGAAACAAGGGTAAAGACGGCAAATAAAATCCCTTGCCACTCCCAATTTAGGAAGGGTAAAGCCCAAGTCAATAAACCGACGGCGACAGCGGCAATCCCCGACCAAAGCAAATAGCCACCTGTGCCGAGTAACTCAGCAATCAGCAATAGCCCACCGAGGCACAGCCAAAACCATGCGGGTTGAGCGCTGATAAGCTCTATCATTCTTTCGCCTTTTGTGTTGTTTTTTTGCTTTCGCTAATGAGTTCGGTAATACCGCCGATCGCGCCCATTAAATTGCTGGCTTCTAATGGCATCATAATCACTTTGCTATTTTGAGCCGAGCCAATACTGGTTAACGCATCTGTGTATTTCTGTGCCACGAAGTAGTTAATGGCTTGCATATCCCCAGCGGCAATTGCTTCAGATACCATTTGGGTTGCTCTCGCTTCAGCTTCTGCAGCCCTTTCACGCGCTTCAGCTTGTAAGAAAGCAGATTGTCTTTCCCCTTCGGCTTTTAAAATTTGTGATTGTTTTTCACCTTCCGCTTTAAGGATTGCCGCTTGACGAATACCTTCCGCTTCTAAAATATCGGCACGTTTTGTTCGTTCCGCTTTCATCTGCGCATTCATCGCGCTGATAAGTTCTTTTGGCGGTTTCACATCACGAATTTCAATACGGGTGATTTTCACACCCCATGGGTTAGTTGCTTCATCCACCACATGCAATAAGCGGGAGTTGATCGAATCTCGTTGAGACAGCATTTCATCAAGTTCCATAGACCCTAACACGGTACGAATATTGGTCATTGTCAGATTAAGCACGGACAGTTCTAAATTACTGACTTCATAAGCAGCACGAACAGGGTCAACCACTTGAATAAAGCACACGGCATCAATAGTGACGTTGGCGTTATCCCGTGAAATAACTTCTTGTGATGGGATATCAAGGACTTGTTCCATCATATTGATACGACGGCCGATTTTGTCCATAAATGGCACAATGATATGCAGCCCAGGTTGTAATGTACGGGTGTAACGCCCAAAACGTTCAACTGTCCATTGAAAACCCTGCGGTACTGTTTTAACGCAGGTGAAAACAATAACGATGGCTACAAAAATAATAATCGGAATGGCACCAAAGGCGAACAAGTCCATATCTAACCCTTAATTAATAAAGTAATGAATACATTTGGCGGCGATATTTACTCGCAATCGCATCGCCAGTACCCATGGCGGACATAATATCCATCATGGTTTTTTTCACAGCACCGTCACCCGCACCTAAATCTTTACGTAAGAAGCTAAATAACATTTCAAGGGCTTCTTCATTACGGTTCACTTCATGTAATTTTAGTGCTAATTGAACGGCTAACGTGGTATTTTGCGGATCTTGATTAAATTCGTCCTGTAATTGTTGAATTTCAGGGGTATCCGCTGCTTGTTTTAACAACTCAATTTGTGCAATCAGCCCTTGATAACGACTGTCTTTGTCTTGTAATGGCACCACATCTAAGGTGGTTTGTGCATCATCGACGAGTTTTAGGTTAATTTGCGTTTCTGCCAATAACAGCGTGATATCGCTATTTTTCGGGTTTAGTTGATGAGCTTCTTTCAGCAGAGGCAACGCTTCTTGTGTTTTACCTTCCGCTATTAATTCAGCCGCTTGTGCCGCTTTCAACTCTTCAGGGCTTGGTAGAACACGAGATAAAATCTCTAACACGACCTCTTCCGGTTGCGGCCCTTCAAAGCCATCAACGGGTCGGCCATTTTGCAGGACATATACCGTTGGGATGGCTTTTAAGCCAAACTGGCTGGCAATCATTTGTTCTTCGTCACAGTTAACTTTAGCTAAGATATATAAACCTGCGTAGTCGTTGGCAATTTTTTCCAACATTGAGCCAAACTCTTGGCAATGAGGGCTACGAGGTGACCAAAAGTAAAACATGACGGGTAAGTTCATTGATTGTTCAATGACTTGATGAAGATTAGTTTCGTTAATATCAATAATTTGTGCGTTATTCGCAAACATAGGGTATCTCTTTTGAATGAGTTAGCATTAATAGTAGAGTGGGGCTTAATTTGCTTTTTTCAAGCCTTTTTTCCCTGATTTGCCAGTATTCTATCCATCAGTTTGTCAGGTAAAACACGTTTAAGCACTCGGACTGCCACTGTTAAAAGCGTGACAGAATAACGCACGCGTGGGCGTGGGCTTTCTAACGCATGGATAAGCTTTTCCACCACATGCTCTGGGGTTAAGGTAAAGCGCGAGGCGATCCCTGGGTTTTTAACAGGTTTATCTTTTTGAGTTTGTTCAACATTTTGAGTGAATGCCGTGTGAATTGGCCCTGGCTCAATCAAACTCACGAAAACACCACTGCCTTTTAGCTCTAACCGTAAGGCATCTGACCAACCTTCCAAGGCATATTTGCTCGCGGCATAAGCACCACGACCTGGGGTAGAGATAATGCCCATCACCGAACTGGTTTGCACAATGCGCCCTTCATGGTGTGCTAGCATGGCGGGTAGCAGTTGGAAGGTCAATTGGTGCACGCCGAAAAAGTTTGTGGAAAACTGGGCTTCGAGTTGTTCCCGACTAACACTGTTCAATGGCCCATAAACCCCAAAACCCGCATTGTTGAATAATCCGAAAAGTCGGTGATTACAGAGTGTTAACACCTCTTTTGCCGCTGTATCTATGCTATTCTTATCATCAAGGTCGAGAGCAACTGTATCAAAGCCAAGGTCTCTTAAGCGGAAGATATCGCTCTCTTTGCGACAGGCGACAATCACATGGTAGCCCCGTTGGCGCAGAGTTTGGGCAGCACAAAAGCCTATACCGCTTGATGCTCCAGTGATCAGAACCGATTTTCCGTTTCGTGCGGATGTTTGCATAACTTTACCTTCATTTCATGCAACTGAATTTATTTCGCGTATAAAGAGCCCTTTATCGCGTTTGTTTACCGTCTATTTTACTTGTTTGAGGGTAAAATATGTGTGGAAAGTTGTTTTTCCATAAAGTCAGCAATGGATGACTGTGCTTCAACCGTCGGGTGAATCCCATCTTGTTGTATCCACTCAGGCTTAGTGATAACGGTTTCCATGTAAAAAGGCAGTAACGGAATTTGATTGCTATCCGCCAGTTTCGGGTACACTTTTTCAAAGCTTGTTGTATAACGTTTTCCATAATTTGGTGGAATACGAATTTGCATTAAGAGCGGTTTTGCACCCGATTGCACGATTTGGTCGATTATTTGCTGTAAATTAGTTTCCAGTTGTTCGACAGGTAAGCCTTGCAGACCATCGTTAGCACCTAACTCGATCAGCACCCAGCTCGGTTTATTTTGTTCCAATAAGGTAGAAAGGCGTTCCAGCCCTTGTGCTGATGTATTGCCACTAATGCTGCCATTGACCACCTCAATAGGCGGAGACAGTTTCTGCCAGCGGTTGGCAAGCAAAGAAGCCCACGCCTGCTCAGCGGGTAAACGGTAGCCTGCACTTAGGCTATCACCTAAGATCAATAGCTTAGTTGACGCAAGGGCGTGTCCACTTGCAGTCAGTAACAGGAGAAAAACCAATATATGTCGGCGAATAATATTCTTGAAGTTCATCATCTCATTAAACGTGTTGGTCAAGGTGAACATGAACTGACTATATTGCAAGGTGTTGAGCTAATTGTCGAGTCTGGTCAAACAATTGCTTTAATTGGCGAGTCAGGATCGGGGAAATCAACTCTGCTTGGGATCATTGCGGGCTTAGATGACGGTACGTGTGGCTCGGTCAATTTATTGGGGCAAGACCTGACCCGCATGGATGAAGAGGAACGAGCTCGTTTGCGCGCGCAAAGCGTGGGGTTTGTGTTCCAATCGTTTATGTTAATCCCTACATTAAATGCGATTGAAAACGTGCAGCTACCTTCCTTGTTGCGTGGAGAGCCAGAGTCATCTAGCCACCAACATGCCGCTGAATTACTGACTGATTTAGGCTTGAAAGATCGCATGAAGCATATGCCGCCACAACTTTCTGGTGGCGAACAACAGCGTGTGGCACTGGCACGCGCATTTAACGGTCGTCCACAAATTTTATTTGCCGATGAGCCGACAGGTAACCTTGATAGACAGACTGGGGATAAAATAGCGGACTTGCTGTTTGCCATGAACAAAGAACATGGTACTACGCTGATTTTAGTTACACACGATAACGAACTCGCTGCACGTTGTCAGCGTCGCTTACGCTTGGTTGATGGACAACTGAGGGAAGAAGCATGATTTGGCGTTGGTTTTGGCGTGAATGGAAAACGCCGTCATTATTGATTGTCTGGTTAGCACTCACTCTCGCCGTTGCCTGTGTTTTAGCGTTAGGGCGCATTAGTGATCGTATCGAAAACAGCATGAGCTACCAAAGCCGTGAGCTACTTGCAGGGGATCTGGTTCTGCGTTCCTCACACCCGAGCGAGCCCGCTTGGTTGCAAGAGGCACAAAAAGACGGGTTAAAACTGAGCCAGCAGATATCATTTTCGACGATGGCCTATGCAACGGAAGATGAAGATGCCCGCCCACAGCTGGTGTTAGTCAAAGCCGCCGACAAGGCTTATCCGCTGTATGGCGAGTTAGTTACAGAACCTGAAGGGTTAGTACCAAACCAAGGGGAGGTGTTAGTGGCACCTCGCTTATTAGAGTTATTGAACCTGAATATTGGCGATAATATTGATATCGGCGATGCGACGTTAAAGGTTTCGGGGAAATTACTCCAAGAGCCCGATAGTGGCTTCAATCCATTCCAAATTGCCCCTCGAGTATTAATTGCGATTGAAGATGCACCGTTAACGGGGGCGATTCAGTTAGGTAGCCGTTTAACCTATCGCGATATGTTCGCGGGTGATAGCCAAGTTATTGATGCATTTAAGCAAAAGTTTGATAAAGAACTGCGCAATGACCAGCGATGGTATACCTTAAGTGAAGACAATGGCGCGGTGGGGAAAACTTTCCAACGTGCTCAGCAATTTTTGTTGTTATCCGTATTATTAACCTTATTACTGGCGATTGCAGCTGTTGTGGTTTCTATGACCCACTATTGCCGTAGCCGCCACCAGCTTATTGCGGTTCTAAAAACACTTGGGGCTGGGCGCAGTGCGCTGCGTAAATGGATCATTGGCCAGTGGTTGGTCATTTTAGTGGCAGCGGCGTTATTAGGTTCGTTATTAGGGCTAGCCTTTGAAGGCATTTTGATGCAAATTCTAGGCGCAATGCTGCCAAAAGAATTGCCTCCTGCTAGCCTAATGCCTTGGGTCTGGGCGATAGGGACATTGTTTATCATTGCCATTATTGTAGGCAGCCGTCCTTATTACCAATTGATGGCGACCCAACCTTCTCGTGTGTTACGTGAAGATGCAAAATCCCCAGTATGGCCGCTGCATTATTATCTCCCTGTGGTTATATTAATTGTCGTGGGCGGGTTATTTATTTTTGCGGGAGTAAACCCCCTGTTATGGTCGATTCTTGCAGGGATTGTTGTCGTGGCGATTCTATTGGCTTTAATTGGTTGGGTCGGGCTTTGGGGGCTGCGCCATATTAAATTTCGCCAGCTGAGTTTACGCCTTTCGGTCAGCCGCTTGTTGCGCCAACCGTTGCAAACTATCACCCAAATGAGCGCCTTTTCGCTCTCGTTTATGTTACTGGCATTATTAATTTTAGTTCGGGGTGATTTACTTGACCGCTGGCAGCAGCAATTGCCAGCAGATAGCCCGAACTATTTCTTGATTAACATGAACCAATCACAGCTTAAACCTGTGACTGAGTTACTGGCACAGTATCAAGTGAAGCCAACGGAATTCAATCCTGTGGTTTTAGCGCGTTTAACCGATATTAATGACCAGTCAGCGATTGAATGGGCCGATAAACGTGACCCAAATAATAATACGGTACGGCGTGAATTAAGCTTAACGTGGCAATCTCAATTGGCCCCTGCGAATATCGTGAATGAAGGCACGTGGCCGCCGAAAGCGGGGGAGGTTTCCATTGAACAAACCGTGGTGAAAGAGCTAGGGTTAAAACTGGGGGATAAACTGACATTTAACGCAGGAGCTCAAGTTTTTACGGCGACGGTAAGCAGCATCCGCACTGTGGATTGGGAAAGTTTACGACCGAATTTTTATTTTATTTTTTCGGAAGAAAGCTTGTCGAAAATGCCAGCAACATGGCTGAGTAGTTTCCATTATGAGGGGGACGGCCAGTTATTGACGCAACTTAGCCGCCATTACCCAACCATAAATGTGCTGGATACAGGGGCGATCATTACACAGATTCAGCAAATCCTTCAGCAAGTCAGCCAAGCTCTTGAAGTGATGGTCGTCTTAGTGATTTTCTGTGGCTTGCTGTTATTGTTGGCACAGATTCAAGTGGGAATGAGCCAACGTGAGCGCGAACTGGTGGTCTATCGCACCTTAGGTGCGAGCAGAAAGCTGATGCGCAGAACATTATGGAGCGAGTTTGCATTACTTGGCTTAATGGCAGGCCTTGCTGCGGCCTTTGGTGCTGAAATTGCCTTGTGGTTATTGCAAAGTAAAGTGTTTGATTTTCCATGGCAACCTGAATGGCGTATGTGGCTATTATTACCACTGTGCGCAGCTATTTTGTTGTCGATTTGTGGGGGATGGCTAGGTCTTCGCTTATTAGGAACAGGCAGCCAGCACCGTCGATTACCCAATGGATGATTAATTTATAGGGAATAATTGGGCGTGAAATTATTTACGCCCAATTAAAATAACTGTCTTGAATCCTTCACAAAATCGTCATTTACTCAGGTTATGATTCCGCCGTCGATTATTGATAGCCTTAAAATGGAAACATAACCATGCAGCATAAAAATTCAATTACACACCCAATTAAACAGACGTTGGGTTCATTTTCTTTACTGGCAAGTTTGATTTCATTTAGCTTCTCAGGGTTTGCTCAACAAGAAGTGCCTGCCACATTAATGGGGCATTCCATTCTTTCCGTTGATTCCACCGTTTCAGCGCCACAAAATGCGCCTGCAGACCTTCAAGTGAGCGGAAAATTCACCACTGGCACACGCGTTGACACTCTCGGCAAAGTCGAAGGAAAATCCGCTGATCGTCCAACGGGGAAACACATTCCAATCAAAGGGCAGCCATTGCAAGGCCATTCAGGAATTAAACGGATGGGGGATGGCACCTATTGGGTGTTAACGGATAATGGGTTTGGTAATAAAGTGAATTCACCAGACTCTATGCTGTATGTGACGCAATACGATATTGATTTTAAATCAGGCAAAACAACACCACTCAAAACGGTTTTTTTCCATGACCCCGACAGAATCATTCCTTTTCACATTATTAATGAGAGCACAAAGGAACGTTACTTAACGGGCAGCGACTTCGACCCAGAAAGTTTTCAGTTTGCTAATGGTGCATTATGGGTAGGGGATGAATTTGGCCCATATCTGATAAAAATGGATTTGGATGGCAAAGTATTAGCCTTGTTTGAAACGCAGGTCGATGGCAAAAAAGTGGTTTCTCCAGACCATTATCAAGTCACCACACCAGGAAAACCAACAGATAAAGTCACCTTCCAAGTGAATCGCTCAAAAGGGTTTGAAGGTATGGCTTCCTCACCAGACGGTTCAAAACTGTACCCAATGCTTGAAGGGGCAATTTGGGTTGATGAAAAACAAGATTATGAAAATGTGGATGGTAAACGCGCTGCACGCATTCTTGAGTTTGATGTAAAAAAACAAGATTGGACAGGCAGAAGCTGGCTATATGTGTTCGAAGATAACCAAAATGCTATCGGCGATTTTAATTTAATCGATGACACTCATGGCCTAATCATCGAGCGTGATAATGGCGAGGGGACATCGGATAAAGCCTGTGCTGCAGGCAGTACGAACACGGAAAATTGCTTTAGTAATTTAGCGAAATTTAAGCGTGTATACCGTATTGAGTTTTCAGATAAAAACGTCGGTGAAGCGGTTGATAAGCAGGCGTACATTGATTTAATGAATATTAAAGACCCAAATAGTCAAGCAAGAAAGCCACTGAATGACGGGGTATTTACCTTTCCATTCTTTACGATTGAGAATGTGGATGTGGTCGACGGTGAACATATCATTGTCGGGAATGACAATAACTACCCGTTCTCATCCAGCCGTGAGCCAAATCAAGCCGATGATAATGAATTTATTCTGTTGAAAGTCCCTGAATTGTTAAAGCCTTGATTGAATTTGTGCCACCTCATTCCAGTTTGTCGTGGCACAATGTGAAACGCATGTTTTGATCCAATATCTGGTCTTCTGATTATTTTTCCCTTGGTTTCAATCTTTCCCGAGCCTGTGCTCGGGATTTTTTATTTGGTATGGAGTGCGGGCGGTTTCATCATTAATGTTAAGCCGAGGATAACCACCACAGGGGCGGCAATGACTAAAAATGCAGGGGTGAAGCTACCTGTGTAGTCCTTGATCTCACCTGCGATAAATGGCGCTAAACAGGCGATAGTTGAAATCAAGTTAACCACAGAAAATAGCTCCAAATAGGGGCCACGACCAAAGTAGTTTGATAACAAAACACTTGATGCTAAGAACGTCATGCCGTAACCAATTCCTACGCACAAAACAAATAAAATTAACCAGAACCAAGAGCTTGCGATACTGAGGAAGATAACACCAAGCACCATGATAATTAAGCTGCCAATCAGCAGTTTTTTTGGCTCCAACCATTCTCCAGCTGCGCCGCCAATAAATCGTGAAAATGCATTAACAAAAGCCATTGTACTAAGTAATGAAACTGCAACGGTCATACCAAAACCACGTTCTTCGATATGGGCAACAGCAAAACTGTTAACGGTAATACCACACCATAGAAAAGAGGTATAGGTCGCTGCAATTAAATAGAACTGCCATGTGCGCAGTGCGCGTCCAACTGTCCACACTTCAGCTGTACGATAAATGGGTTTACTTGCATCACTGACTTGTTTTTGCATCACTTTCTTGGCATGTTCTTGCTCTTGTTTGCCTTCACGTAACATAAAGATAGTGATTAACGTGATGATGCTGAGGTAAATCGCACACAAAACCCAGTGCATGCGCCATGAGCCCAATTGGTTTGAAGCATAGAAATAAATCCATGGCCCTGCAACTCCGCCGAGCCCACCAATGGTGAAATACAAGCCAAAAGCGAGGGACTGTTTTTCAAATAATCGGGAAAGCACGTAAGTGCCAGGCACCGTGGCTAATAAGGTAAAACCGATACCAATCAAGGCTGTACCTAAGAAATATGTACTGATGGTGTTGGTGGAATACAGGCTATAAAACCCAGCGACAAAGACTAAGGTACCCAGCAGTAATGTGGCTCGCACGCCAACTTTACGGATCAGCAAAGAGGGTAAGAAACTGGCAAGCCCACAGGTCAAGCCCAATAAGGTAAAGCCAAAACCCGCTTCACTCCAGCTCCATTTTAGCTCGCTGATCATTTCTGGCAATACAACGCCTAAAGAGGTGAAAGTCGTGGCTGTGGCTAAAAAATAAACTAACCCTAATAGAATTAAAATACACCACTGATAAAACGGACTAAAATGCTGCGAGGACATAGTAACTCCAGTCATGCCGCACACCTTTAGTCAGGAGAATTATCATCTGGATGACGGCGAAAATAGCAAAATGCCCGAAAACAAGTTCGGGCATCGATTAAGGCTATTTTCCCTATTTATTGGTGAGAGTACCAGTCTAATTTTTCATTTGCCCACTCAATGCCACTTTTATACTCATTTGGTAAGAGTGGGATAAGTGCACTGAGCGTTTCGGTTAGCTGATTACAGTCACTGTGGGAGAGGTTTAAATGGCCAACTTTACGTGCTGGACGCACCTCTTTTTCATACCAATGCAAGTGAACTAGTGGCAAATTGAGCCAATCGATATTCACATCAGTGCCGATTAAGTTCACCATTACCGCAGGGCTGTATACTTCAGGGGATGGCATTGGTAGATTCAATATGGCACGCAAATGTAACTCAAATTGGCTGATTGATGCACCGTTTTGGGTCCAATGTCCGCTGTTATGTACGCGAGGGGCAATTTCGTTGATCAGCAGTTTATCGCCCACAACAAAGCATTCCATCGCCATCACACCAATATAGCCGAGCTCATCCATTACAGCGCTTAACATCGCTTGCGCTTGATCTTGCTGAGGATTGGTGGATTTCGGAAAAGCGACACTGGTGCGCAGGATACCTTCTTGGTGTAGATTGTGGGTGATAGGGTAAAAAACTGACTCCCCAGCAGCATTACGAGCACCAATCACCGAGACTTCAGCATCAAAAGGGATGCCTTGCTCTACAATGCACTCACCGTAAACTTCAGCGGGTAAACTGAGTTCGTCACCTGGGCGTACACGCCATTGGCCGCGCCCGTCATAGCCGCCTGTTCGGCGTTTGACTATCAGAAAATCACCCAGTGAGTCAAACAATTCAGGCCATTGCTCAGGGGATTCGAGCAGTACCCAAGGGGCGGTTGACAAATGTAAGCTATCAAACAGGCTTTTTTGTGGGAAGCGGTCAGCTAAACGCGGGAAAATATCGCGGTTAATAAAGGCATTGTGCCTAGCTAACTCTTTAGTCAAAGGCGTTTCAGGCCAACGCTCGATTTCAGCGGTGATCACGCTTTGTTGATAAGGAACTGCTTCAGGCTCTGCATCCAATCCGACAGGGAAAACGGCGATACCTAATGGTTCGCCAGCTTGGCGCAGCATGCGACCCAGTTGACCGTTGCCCAGTACGCAAACGGGTTTCATTACGCATCCCTCGGGTCTGGGTTATTGAGTACGTCGTTAGTTTGTATTTCACGCCAAGTGGATAAGCGATTAAAAACAGCGGTATCTGCAATGGCTAATACTTGCGCCGCTAACAGCGCGGCATTTGCTGCACCAGCTTTGCCAATGGCAAGCGTACCCACTGGGATGCCTTTTGGCATCTGAACGATGGAATATAAGCTATCAACACCACTGAGTGCCGCGCTTTGTACAGGAACACCAAAAACAGGCACTAAGGTTTTGGCCGCTATCATACCTGGTAGGTGGGCTGCACCACCTGCACCTGCAATGATCACATCAAAACCATTTTCTTTGGCGGTTTCGGCAAACGAAAACAGTTTATCGGGTGTACGGTGTGCAGAAACAATTTCGACGTGAAAAGGAATTTGGAGTTCGGTTAATACATCAGCAGCGTGCTGCATGGTCGTCCAATCACTTTTCGAACCCATAACAATGGCGATTTTTGCCGCAGATTGAGCAGAAGCTTGGGCAGTCATTTGGTGCTTTCCTGTATTGAAAAAAACGTCACCCGAAGGTGGAGAATTGAATTGAGTCGATCATATCATGACAAAGCAGCAAGGAAAACGTTTGCGTGATTAATAAGTAAGCAAACAGTCGCGTTTACGAGCAAGAACTTTCATGGGTATTATTCAAAGGGAAAGAAAATCAGTTCAATACCGTGTTCATTAATCACAAAGGCTGAGCCTTCATGATGCCATGCACCTAATACACCTCGGAAATGTAGCCTGCCATCAATATTGATTTCATGAATGGCTGGGCGGTGGGTATGGCCATGAATCATCCACTGCGCTTGGTGTCTTTGTAGCGCATTAACAACCGCTTGTGGATTAACATCCATGATAGACTCGGTTTTCATGCTACTGACGTACTGGCTATTTTTACGCATTTTCTGTGCTATTCGGCGGCGAATAAACAGAGGGAGCGTGAGAAAAATACGTTGTATCCAAGGCGTGTGAACTTTTTTACGGTAGTTTTGATAAGCCATATCATCAGTGCATAAGGTATCACCGTGTAGAATTAAAATGCGCTTATCATAAATATCGAGAACAGTTTCTTGGGGTAAAATCGTCATTCCACACTGCTTGGCATAGCGTTTACCAATTAAAAAATCACGGTTGCCATGTATAAAGTAACAAGGAATACCTTTGGCTGTGAGTTGTTTTAGCTCGTTCGCAACGCGCTGATGAAGCGGGTTATCATCATCATCGCCCACCCAATAATTGAAAAAATCACCGAGGATATACAGGCTATCGGCGTGGATGGCTCGTTGTTGAATAAAATTGATAAAACCGGCGGTGATCGCCGGTTCATTTTCACTCAAATGCAGATCTGCAATGATGTAAGTAGACATAGAGACAGGATTACTCGCTGACAGTCACTTTTTCGATCACCACATCTTCACGAGGAACGTCTTGGTGGAAACCGCTACGGCCAGTTGAAACGCCTTTGATTTTATCAACCACGTCCATACCTTCAACAACTTCAGCAAATACGCAGTAACCCCAACCATCTGGGCGCTCTGAACGGAAGTTTAAGAAGTCATTATCAACGACGTTGATAAAGAATTGTGCAGTAGCAGAGTGTGGGTCGTTAGTACGAGCCATTGCTAGTGTGCCACGGGTATTTTTTACACCGTTGTTTGCTTCGTTTTTAATAGGCGCTTTCGTGTTTTTTTGTTCCATGCCTGGCTCAAAACCACCGCCTTGGATCATGAAGCCGTTAATAACACGGTGGAAAATGGTATTATTGTAGAAACCTTCACGGCAGTAAGTTAAAAAGTTTTCGACTGTGACTGGCGCTTTATCGTCAAATGTTTTGATAACAATGTCGCCGTGATTGGTATGAAATGTAACCATAATAGCTATCCTGAATAATTGTTTTTTGTGCGCTATCTTGCGAAAGCGTTGAGATCTGCACGTTTATATCACAGATAAAACCTGACTTGAAGCGACAGTGCGTTTTGCAGGTGGTTTATAGCATAATAGGTGTGTATTAAATGCCTATTGAATCCAACAATAAAAGGCAGGGTAAACCCTTGCATTCTTAAGGTGATCGGGGTTCAATAACATGGTATTTTACCGATAGAAATCGATAATCATTTTTCACTTACATGGAAAAGTCCAGATGCTACAAATTTTTAATACACTAAGTCGTCAAAAAGAAGAGTTTAAGCCCATCCACGCAGGAAAGATTGGGATGTATGTGTGTGGCATCACTATCTACGACTTGTGTCATATCGGCCATGGCCGGACATTTGTGGCATTTGATGCAATTAGCCGCTATTTGCGCTATTTGGGCTATGATTTGAATTATGTCCGTAACGTCACGGATATTGATGACAAAATCATTAAACGTGCCGCGGAAAATAAGGAAAGTGTTGAAGAACTCACCACTCGCATGTTAGCGGAAATGCACAAAGATTTCGATGCGTTGAATATTCTTCGCCCTGATAGCGAGCCACGTGCAACGCGGCATATCAGCGAAATTATTGAGCTGACTGAAAGCTTAATTGAACGTGGTCATGCTTACGTGGCAGATAACGGCGATGTGATGTTCGAAGTGAAAACTGACCCAAATTACGGCTTGCTATCTCGCCAAGATTTAGAACAACTTCAAGCGGGTGCGCGTGTTGAAGTGGCGGATGTTAAACGCAATCCAATGGACTTCGTGCTTTGGAAAATGTCCAAAGAAGGTGAGCCAAGCTGGGAATCACCTTGGGGTTTAGGTCGTCCAGGCTGGCACATTGAATGTTCGGCGATGAACAGCAAAACATTGGGTAATCATTTTGATATTCACGGCGGCGGCTCAGATTTAATGTTCCCGCATCATGAAAATGAGATTGCTCAATCCACTTGTGCGCATGATGGCCCGTATGTGAACTATTGGATGCACTCAGGCATGGTCATGGTAGACAGAGAGAAAATGTCGAAGTCTCTCAATAACTTCTTCACCATTCGTGATGTGCTTGAGTATTACGATGCCGAAACCGTGCGTTATTTCCTGCTTTCAGGCCATTATCGTAGCCAACTGAATTATACGGAAGAAAACCTGAAGCAAGCGCGCACCGCGTTAGAGCGTATGTACACTGCATTACGTGGCACAGAAAAATCTGCAAAACCAGCGGGCGGAGAAGCCTTTAAAGCCCGTTTCGTTGAAGCCATGAACGATGATTTTAATACACCAGAAGCCTATTCTGTGCTATTTGACATGGTACGTGAAATCAATCGGTTGAAAGCGGAAGATATGGCCGCTGCTAATGGGATGGCTGCAGAACTGCGTGAACTAGCAGGTGTGCTCGGTTTACTAGAACAAGATCCAGAAAACTTCCTAAAAGGCGGCGCTCAAGGTGAAGATGATGCGGAAGTCGCAAAAATCGAAGCGTTAATTCAACAGCGATTAGATGCACGTCAAAATAAAGATTGGGCACAAGCCGATGCTGCACGTGATGAGCTGACAGCGATGGGGATTGTGCTGGAGGATTCATCTGCGGGGACAACGTGGCGCCGTAAATAAACACCTACGCGTCATATTTCGCGCTGTGGCGGTGTTGCCATCACTTGGCTACTTGGGTCACATACTAGTGTATGCTCCCCAAGCTATCCGCGTTCGGCGCCTAGCTACAACACGAACTATTTAGCGTATTGGTGCGTTAAAAAGTTAGAGTTTGATAAAATTAAACGGCTAGGTATTGATTGATACAATATCTGGCCGTTTTTCTATTTAGTGGCTAAATTTGCAAGAAATAATTATTTTTTTCATCAAATAATAAGTTCAATTAATGAACAACAGCAGCCATCAAAGTACGCACAATACGGTGGCACTATTATTTGAAATAAGGGGAATAATTATGTCATCACCAATCAGCACCTCAGTTAGAAGTTTATGGTCTCCAACATCGATTAAAAAAAGTGTTATCAACTTTTTACAAAAACTAGTAGGGATTAAAAGGCAACCAGCGAATATCCCCACTGCAACTTGGTATATTTCAAGTAAGATACTCTCTGAGAGTACTATAGCGTCTAGTAATACAAGCCAAGTTCCGATAAAAAACGATCAAAAGGTCGTTGTCGCAGAGATTGAATCAAGCAAGCCCAAAGCGCCACCCGTTGAACAATTTATCTATGAAATTAGACAAAATAAACCCCAAGTGGTTATTGTTTGGTCATCAGCGCAGCAGCAAGAAAAACAAGGAAAAACACTATTTTCTGAGGGGGTTAAAGAGCAACAGTTTGGTGATTTGAAAACACGTTCATTTAAAACTGCAGTGACGAAGTGCATTGGGAACTTGAATCTGGATTGTTATAACCTAACAATTACCCATAATAATCAACAATACTCAGTACCAGTCATGTATGTAACGAATTGGTCTGAAGAAATTAAATTGCAGCCAAATGAAAAAGCAGGGCTGACTAACCGTATGTTTGAATTAATGGATCTGCGGAGTACCTTGAGTTCATACCCAAATAGAAACAATTACCAAAATCAGTCAGATAAAGTGGCTGGTGGTATCTCACAGTTTGCTTTTGGGGAAAGGGTGCCGAAGGATTTATTTGATAGTATTCGAGTTGATAATAAACTAGGTCAATCAAGGGGATAAGCTTGATTGAAAGATGGGTAAATAGGCTAACCTATTTACCCAAAATCTTACTCAGCGATTTTGACTTTTTCGTCGCCCATGGAGACAACTTTACCTGCCAAAATTTTACAGCGTTTACGGGTTTCTACCACACCGTCAACCTGTACTAAACCTTCAGCGATCATGGCTTTAGCCATTGCGCCGCTTTCTGCCCAGCCTTGAATTTTTAGCAAATCACACAGTTCAACGTGTGGGTGCCCTTCAAGATTGAAAATTTCCATTAATTACTCCAAAATACATTAAATATCGTGATACTCTTCACACGCTTGCAGCGTGTTTTGAATCAGTGTTGCTACAGTCATTGGGCCTACACCACCTGGAACAGGGGTGATCCACGCAGCGCGTTTTGATGCTTCATCAAAGTCCACATCGCCTGTCACTTTGCCATTTTCTAAGCGGTTAATACCCACATCAACGACAATTGCACCAGGTTTAATCCATTCTCCAGGAATAAAATTAGGTTTACCGACAGCGACAACCAGCAAGTCCGCATTGCGTACATGCTGTTCTAAGTCTTTAGTAAATCGATGGGTAACAGTTGTTGTACAGCCCGCTAATAATAATTCAAGGCTCATTGGGCGTCCGACAATATTTGATGCACCAATAATGACGGCATTGAGGCCATAAGTATTGATGTCATAGCGTTCAAGCAGTGTGACAATCCCACGTGGTGTACAAGGGCGCAAACGAGGCGCACGTTGGCACAACCGGCCTACATTATAAGGGTGGAAGCCATCAACGTCTTTATCTGGATGAATACGTTCAATCACTTTAACATTATCAATACCAGCAGGTAAGGGTAACTGGACTAAAATGCCATCAATTTCAACATCTTGATTTAAATCGTCAATCAGTTTCAGAAGTTCAGCTTCTGTGGTGGTGTCGGGTAAATCATAAGAGCGTGAAATAAAGCCTACTTCTTCACAAGCACGGCGTTTACTGCCGACGTAAATTTGGGAAGCAGGGTTCGCACCAACTAAAATGACGGCGAGACCTGGAGCACGTTTTCCTTGTTCTAAACGTAACTGTACTTTTTGGGCAACTTCCTGCCTAATTGTCTGCGCAATCGTTTTCCCATCAATAATTTTTGCTAACATCTGTAACTTAATCCATATATGAGACACGGTGATGGCTCTATTTTGTCAGAAGTTAACGTCATTGTCAGTTCAAACTGTTACATAAAATGAGCATATAGCTATTTTAGTAGCGAAAAGCCATTGACTCAGCGCTCAGCAACCGTATAATTCAACGCCATCAGCCAGATAGGCTGCCTGCATTAACAATGCGCCCTTAGCTCAGTTGGATAGAGCAACGGCCTTCTAAGCCGTAGGTCACAGGTTCGAATCCTGTAGGGCGTACCATTAATTTTCAACCACTTACCATCATTTAAAACTCTCCACTTTTGCTAACTGGGACGTATTTGGGACGCAAGTGCCAAAAATAGTGTCTATTTGCTTAGCGTGTTCAATTAAATGATTAGGTGCTAAGTGAGCATATCTTCTCACCATATCAACTGATTCCCAGCCGCCCATTTCTTGCAGAACTGAAAGTAGGACGCCAGACTGAATTAGCCAACTCGCTCATGTGTGCCGCAAATGACGTAAAAATCAATACTATCGTGAGTGAGAGAAAGCCCTCAATAGTGGGGACTACTTCTTAATCCCTAATTTTTCCTTAACGACTTCCATCTCTCGTTCAAGTTGGAATATGAGTTCAGCCGCATCGGAAATCGTTAAAACTTCAATATGAGAATGACGCAATATCCAATATTCGATAGCTGTGACCATTTTTTTGATTTGCTGACCGATTATTACATTCAGCTAAATCTTAAATTTTATCTTTTAAATCAGTTAGTAATCTGAGGTTGGTCTGCGGATGCTTATATTTTCTTTCCATGCCACCTATCCTCAAAAACTCTCATTCTAGATAGGTGTTTTTTAGGTATCAATGCGTACTAAGTAGGTATTACTGTGTATACCCACAGTCTATTAATGGGTAAGAGAGTTAAGTTAGATTTATTTATTAGAGTTGTTATTTTTAGTACATGCACTACTTTTAATCAATTGATGACATTTAATTCCTTTTAAACTCTTAGTGTGAGTAATTTCTGGTTACAATTTATGCGTGTATTTCATACTCAGATAAATAAAAGGGTTATATGATTAATGCAACTTAAAATGATTAAAAATTATGGTGCAAGGTATGAATAAGATAATACGTTATTTTGTGTGTGTGACTGTACTCGCTATGAGTGCGCTTGCTCCTGTTTCGTATGGAGATAATTTGCGCGTTTCTGTTGGAGCTACAGGTTATCTGGGAGAGGTTTCACCGCCTTTGAGGGTGGTTAATTTTCAAGAGCGAGCAGGAACAAGTAGGATCAATCCAAATTTCCCATTTATTGAATTGATAACATGGAAGAAGGGAGGAAGCCCTAACTGGGAATACACCTATTATCCACCTGAAGGGGCATATGGCGTTACGCTAGTTAATGAATTTGACAAAAATAATAGAATAATCTTGCTGATAAATGGCACATTTAGTGTGAAATATTTGCGGTATAAAGTTATTGGTGACGCAAATTCAGGTTATATGTGGGAAGGCGCTTCCTTTACGCTGAAAAACTCAAAAATGACATCATCAGATAGAATGTATCATGTACCTATTGGTTCTTCGCTTCCAAATCCATTAAATTTTGGACTGGAACCTCAAAGCGGAGTGAGTGGCTATTTAGCTAATAGGATTCAAGATTCTTCAGTTGCTCCTATGCAGTTCACAGGCATTATTACGAGCTATTCTGCGTATGCACCTCAACCACTAAAAAAAGGTCGTTATTTTGCAGATGATAGGTTAATCATGGCGCATCGTGATGGCCCTGGTGATGGTTTTTCAGTTAATCAATCGAATGCTACATTCATTAATGAGTATCAAGATTTAGGTGTATTTGCAGTAGATACATGTAAAGTTGCTCCAATTACAAATACTAAAATTAATTTTGGTTCTCAGCTAGCGGGGACCTATCCAAGCCCGAAAAATTTAGCAAATGCCCTTGCTCAAATTAATGTCAGCTGCCCAAATACAGGTAAATACTTCATGTCTGTTAAGCCAAATAACGCTTTGGTGAGCGGAAATCAAACGGGCATGGTGTTAGAATCGTTAGATGGCCATTCTGGTGATTTGCCCTATATCGCTACATCAGTAGGAACGGCAGCAAAAGGTAATGAAGTTTGTACTACCGACTCGTCGCAGGCCATTAAATATACAGAGAGCAAGCAAGTTTATAGCACGGTAGGGAAAAATTTTATTCAAGGGCTAAACTTTGCTTTATGTGTTAATGGGGAAATAGCACCAGGGGGTTATAGAGGAAGTTTAGATGTCAATTTTCTTATTGAGTAACCACGGCCTATGACATAAAACTAAAACAGTCCTTAGTGGCTGTTTTTGGTTTAAATACCAGAAATACCAGATGAAGTGCGAAATTTTTTCACCAGTAAACACGACAAATTTCGATGTGCTGCCTGTGGTGAAGGGGGACGATGTGCTCAATTGCAATTGATATTAGATTCGGCGGGTTTGGTGATGCAGTGATACGTAACGACAATATTTTAGAAGTTAAAGGGATATTTAATATATCATCAATTAAGTATATGTACGTTGTTAACTACTAGGTTTAATTTACTGTGACGAGCTATGCCGAAATTGTGATACAAAAAATGAGAGGGGAATGATAGGACGTGGTTGTGACGTTCAAGTTTGAATATGATTGAACGACTTTAAACAACTTTGAATTACTTTATCTTCTTTGTAGCTTTTGAACACTGAGGTAGACTGTAATTGACTGATTATAAAGTATTAATTCTACACTCTTCTAAGCCATAGGCCACCATTTCGAAAAGTGAAAACACAATGTTATGTTTTCATGTGATTACAGCTTATTGATAACCAATCCTATTTTGATAAGTCAGATAGTTAACTAGCTGGTGATTGTCCCCTTTTGCAAAACTGCGATCTTAGATGAAGTCGCCTTTGTGTATTCAAGGTCACATTTTGCACATTTATTTGATGAACTCTTGAAAATATAGCCAATAACTTGTGATTGCTTGGTAGTAATTTCAAGGTGATTTTAGATGAGAACGCTAGAATAGGGATATAAGGGTATTTACGATGGGCTAATGAATGATAAGTAAGTCCATGGTAGGTTCTACGGGGGAGGAGTGTTTACTCGGAGATCTTTCATGAAACTCTATAGCGAAGATTTTTTTATCACACCACAGCAGCACATTACGGTTGAACCAAGAGTGCCTCAGCCTATTTTTCCTGAACATACACATGATTTTAGTGAGATTTTTTTGGTAACTCAGGGCATTGGTCTACATATACTTAATGGGCGGCCTTATACATTATGCCCAGGTATGGTGTGTTATATTAAATCCAGCGATTATCACTTATTTGATAATGTCTCTAACCTCAATTTAACTAACGTGTTATATCGTTCAGACTCCAGCTTTACTTATTTAAATAATATCAGTCATTTTTTCCCTGCGGATACTGAAAAAAACATTTCCCATTGGCTATTAAATAAAGAGCATTACAATAGAGCGCAACAGATCATCGTTAAACTCCATGAAAGTGATTCTGACCTTGCGTATACTGAGAGCCTTTTTTTGCAGTTAATTGTTAATCTGCAAGAGGGGCGTTATAACTATGTAGGTGAAGGGAATAATGAACAACGGATTATCCAAATGCTACGCTGGTTGAATGCAAACTTTACGGAAGAAATTGATTGGGAAAGTTTAACGACTCAGTTTTCGGTCTCGTTGCGGACTTTTCATCGCTATATGAAAAATAACTTAGGTATATCGCCACAAAATTACTTAATAAAATTGCGGTTATCAGAAGCTTATTATCAAATCCGTTTTTCGGATAAAACCATTACGGATATTGCGTTGGAAAATGGTTTTAATGATAGTGCGTATTTTTCGACGTGTTTTAAAAGCGAGTATAATTTCACACCTCGTGACTTGCGTCATTGTAGCAATTAACAAAGATCGTCATGATCATCCATATTCTTTTCTGAGGTGGCCATGATACAAAAAATTCTGTCTCTCAACAGCGGTGATTATTTTATTCGGCCTGAAAATACTGTGACGATAGAAAAGCGAGATTCTCAGGAAGATTTTATTATTCATCGTCATGATTTTAATGAGTTTGTTATTGTTTTTTCAGGAAATGGTTTACATCATTGGAATGGTTCTGATTACCCAATTACTTGTGGAGATCTGTTTTATATTAATGCGGAGGATTATCATGGCTATCACTCTGTAAATAATTTAAAGCTAGTTAATATATTATACAAGCCTAATGAGTTTCTCATAAAACAATCTATCGAACAGTATGTACCATTAAGCCATGAGCCGATAATATCTCGGCATTGGAAATTACCGCCTTCAAGTTTATCGACTTTAACGCCAATTATTGAAAAAATGGCATTAGAGTGCCAAAAACCTGATATCCCATCCATTCATCTTTGCGAAGGGTTATTCTTACAACTGGCAATTTATATTTATCGTTTACGGTATCAGCCAGACCAAGTGCCAATAAGCTTATTACATCAACTGGATCAGTTAATAAACCGTTTAAATCTAAGTATCAATACGCCATTTTCATTAGATAAGTTTGCTCAGGAAAATCAGGTGTCTGCTCGTTCATTACAGCGTTTATTCAAGTCGAAAACAGGAATGACGGTAATGGAATATCTGCAACAACTACGTTTATGCCAAGCGGCATTATTATTACGTAGTACTTCATTGTCGATCAGTGAAATCGCTGGGCAATGTGGTTATGAGGATAGTAATTATTTTTCGAGTGTTTTCCATAGAAAAATGAATATGACCGCAAGTGCATATCGACGCTGTTTTTTACAGAAAAATAAATTGAGGTAAGTGCTAGCCAAAGGCTAGCACTGTCTGGGGGGATTAGTCTAAATAAAATACCGTTCTTAACTCATCACTGATAGGGCTGTTGTCAGGATTTGATGGCATAATATCCGACATATATTTCCACCATTTTTGGCATACTTCCGTTTGTGCAACGCTATCCCAGCGTTCTTGTGATTCAATTTCCACATAGGCGAACAATAAATTTCGCTTGTTATCTAAGAAAATAGAATAGTGATGTGCACCGTGTTCTTTGAGTGTAAGCACTAATTCAGGCCAAATTTCATCGTGTCGGCGCTGGTATTCTTGGTGGGCGTTAGGAGCAACTTGCATCACAAATGCTTTTTTTATCATGATACTGTCCTCTAATAAATTGCTTGATATAATTCAGCGATATCCTCTAATGTTGCGTCACGTGGATTACCCCCAGTACACACATCATCAAAGGCGGCTTGAGCAAGGGAGGGAATATCTTCTGGTTTCATGCCGATTTCACGCAGTTTTTCAGGAATACCAACGTCTTTGTTTAGCGCAAAGACAGCTGCAATGGCGGTATCTCTGGCTTTTTGAAGTGGTAGGGAGTCTATATTTTTTACGCCCATTGCACGGGCGATATCGCGGTATTTTTCCCCTGTATAATTTGCGTTATACGCCATGATATGGGGCAATAAAATGGCATTGGCGACGCCATGAGGTGTATTGTAAAACGCCCCAAGTGGGTGAGCCATACCATGAACCAACCCTAATCCAACGTTAGAGAAGCCCATTCCAGCCATATATTGTGCGAGAGCCATTGTTTCAACGCCGTGCGGGTCGCCCTTAACGGATTGCCGTAACGAATTGCTGATCAACTCTATGGATTTAAGATGCAGAGCATCGGTAAGTGCCCAAGCTCCTTTCGTGATATAGCCTTCAATGGCATGAGTGAGGGCATCAACCCCAGTAGCGGCTTTTAGGCTAGCGGGCATAGATGCCATCATTGAAGGGTCAATAATCGCAACCACAGGGATACAATGGGGGTCAACACACACAAATTTACGGCACAGTTTGTTGTCCGTGATGACATAGTTAATGGTGACTTCCGCTGCGGTTCCAGCGGTAGTTGGGATGGCGATAATTGGAACCGCTGGGTTTTGGGTAGGAGCGACACCTTCTAAGCTCACCACATCTTCATATTGTGGATTATTGATAATAATCCCAATCGCTTTGGCGGTGTCTTGTGGAGAACCACCACCGATAGCGATAAGATAATCTGCATTAGATTGTTTGAAGTATTCTAGTCCTTGTTGGACCGTATCGATGGTTGGGTTAGGAATAACGGCATCATAAATGGCGTAGTCGAATTTAGCGTTATCTAATAATTGGGTGACTTTACTGACAACATTAAATTTAACCAGATCCGCATCCGTAACAATCAGTGCTTTGTTAAATTGGCGTTTTTGAATTTCCTCTACAAGGTGATTAATAGCTCCCTCGCCAAAGTATGAGGTTTCATTGAGTATCATTCTATGGGTCATCGCTGACCTCCCGATCGATTAAAATAAAAAGTCGTTACGTTATGCTGCCATTCCCAAGCCAACAATGTTTGCAGCTAAGATAATCACTAAGCAGCCTAAACATAAAATTCGGACAGGTTTTCTGCCAGTGCCTTTCCATTCTTTTAGGGCTAACCCCACAATACCGCCACACAGAACATAAAAACTCATATGTAGCATCCAGCTCATAAAGCCGTATTGTGATGGGATATTGGCGTGTCCCCATGCGTAGAAGAAGAATTGGAAGTACCACATACCACCACCCAAAATGGCAAATAAAATATTGCTGACGAGTAGGGCTTTGGGGACAGAGATATCTGATTTGAAAGAGATATCTTGGCGGTAAATAAGCCTAATAAAACAATAGCCTAAGTTGATTAATGCGCCGCCGCCCATGATGATGACGTAACTTGGTAATGCGACATAAAGAGAAGAAACTCCGAGGGCAGCGGAAGCTTCGTGCATAGGGACGGCTGCACTCATGGCGAATGACATACCGGCTGAGAAAATACCGCACATGACTGCCAGTAATAAGCCTTTTTTCAGGTTAAACTCTTCAGCTTGCACTCCGGTCGCCTTTTCTTTCAGTAACCCAGCATAGGAAACGATAGCAACCCCTAGAACAGCCACTAAGACACCAAGAATCGTTAGTTTTCCGCCAGTCGAGGCAATCAACTCGCCAAATGTGCCTTGAATAATAGGGGTCATCAAGGTACCAACGATGAGTGTAATACCAATGGCAATCCCAATCCCCATTGACATACCTAAATAGCGCATGGTCAAGCCATAACCAATATTACCAACCCCCCACATGGCGCCAAATAAAAATACAGGGATCAGAATACTTGCACTGAAAGAGTTGTAATAGGCCCAAAAGTCAGGAAGTAAAATATAACTGATGGTCCAAGGTAAAATAATCCACGAAAAAATACCGGCAATGGACCACATCGTTTCCCATGACCAGTTTTTAACTTTCTTTAATGGTGCGTAAAAGCAGGCAGCTGAAGCTGCGCCGACAAAATGCCAAAAAATACCGAGTAAAATTCCACTGCCCATGAACTATTCCTCTCTGTTTATTATCGTTTTAATTTCTCTGTGGAAGGAAAGGGGTATCCACAGAGAAACAGGTTTTATTTCAATGCATCAGACATTGGTGTGACATTAAATCGCTTGGCAAGCGCAATCAGATTTTCTGTTGAAATAGTTTGTTTTTTACCACCCATGGAGAGAACTTTTACCAATATCTCCGCAGATTTTTCTGCGGTATCAATTAAACCAAAAGCATCATCTAAAGTTGGGCCAGAGCCAAAAATACCGTGGAATGGCCAAAGTACTAAGCCATGTTGTTTCATTTGTTCCGCTGTTTCTAAACCGATACCATCTGTGCCGGGGACCATCCATGGCAGCACACCAATACCATCAGGGAAAACTACCAAACATTCGGTACTCATTTCCCATAAATGACGAGTGATGGATGCACTATCGAGCGGTAAAACATAACTTAATGCAATGATGTTGGTTGCATGACAGTGCATGATGACGCGGTTAGTGCCATTAGTGGCTTGCATACGTGTGATATGCGATTGAAAGTGTGCAGCAAATTCAGAGGTTGGTATTGCACCATTCACAAAGCCCCAAACAATGTGGTAACCCTGGCCTTCGCTATCGATACGAACCAGACCTAAGTTATCTGCGGGGTCTAAGGCAACGTTACGGAAAAACTTACCGGAGCCTGTAACAATAAAATATTGGTTTGCGAGCTCTTTAACTGGCTCTGTCGCTTCGATATAACGTGGGTCAGCGTGAAAAGTGTGTTTAAATGGCGAAACATCGTCTTCGGTGAGTCGTAAGCTCACATTACCGCCATTACGTTCATCCCAGCCTTTGAGCCACATATCGCTGGTGGCTTTTATCATTCCTTGAACAAACCAAGATGTCAGAATATCTTGCATACAATTCACCTTAACGTGTTAATAATGTTGATTTTTCGTATTGTTTAACTTCATCTAACCATTTTTCGCCGACAGGAACATTGTTGCGTTCGCAATATTCATCCCAAACCGCTTGCCATGGCAGGCATTTTTGTTCTTCTAATAGCGCAAGACGAGCCGTGAAGTCCCCTTCAATTTCGAGTTGGCGTAGTCTTGCTGTTGGCTCAAGTAAGGCTCGTAGTAACGCTTTTTTCATATTTCGAGTCCCAATGACCCAAGCGGCAATACGGTTAATCGATGCATCAAAGAAATCGAGGCCAATATGCACACGATTTTTTAAGTTATGGCGAATGATTTCATTGGCAATGGCTTGAGTCTCATCATCTAACAAAATGACGTGGTCACTGTCCCAACGTACAGGGCGACTGACGTGCAGCAGTAGACGTTCAACATAAGGAATGACCGCTGAAATTTTATCCGAAATGACTTCGGTTGGATGGAAGTGCCCTGCATCTAAACATAAAGCGGTTTTACGTGTGATGGCATAGCCCAGATAAAACTCACTGGAGCCTGCGGTGTAAGATTCTGCGCCAATACCGAATAATTTACTTTCGACGGCATCGATATGATATTTAATATCAATTTTTTCACTGATAATTTCATCCAATGACTCGACTAAGCGTTGACGAGGGGCGTAGCGGTCAATAGGGAGATCTTTCATGCCGTCAGGGATCCAAATATTCATCACGGAAGCGCTGTTTAATGACTCACCAAAATATGCAGAAATACGGCGGCAAGCTTGCCCGTGGCCAATCCAGTAGTCTCTAATTTCTTTATTGCTATGAGTAAGAGTTGCTTCGCTACTGAGTGGATGGGAAAAGTAAGAAGGGTTAAAATCGAGTGCGATATGGTTTTTTTTCGCCCAATCAACCCAATTGGCAAAATGGCGAGGTTCAATTTCATTACGTTCAACGGCAGTATCTGCTTCGAGATAAAGAGCATGCAAGTTAACGCGTTTAGGGCCTGGAATTAAGCTCATTGCTTTATCCATATCTGCACGTAATTCAATCGCATTAGTCGCTTTGCCAGGGTAATTACCTGTAGCTTGAATACCGCCGCTTAAAGCGGTTGCTGATTTTTCAAAGCCGGCTACGTCATCTCCCTGCCAGCAATGCATCGATACAGGCAAGTCAGCCATAGCTTGCATCGCTAGTTCAGTATCGATACCAAGGTCAGCAAAACGTTGTTTGGCAATAAGATAACTTTCTTTGTAATTAGACATGAAATTTTCCTTATAACTTATCGATATACGGTTAATAACCTGAGTTAGCCCGTAATGGTTTTAAATCGTTTCCAAGGTTCATCCAGTGCGATGCTTTGAGGTTGAAACCAACAAAGTTCAGTATTTTGCGCAATAATGGAGCGCAGAGTGGGGACATCTGGAATGGTGTTTAGGGCAATCAACTGATACCCAATATTGCCTAAGGTGGAGGCTTCAACCGGTCCTGCACTCACAGGAACTCCGCAAGTGTTGGCGCATAATTGGTTAAGTAGAGCATTTTGGCTGCCACCACCGACGATATGCAGCTGTTGTAATGGGGAATGATTAACCTGTTGTAATTCAAGAAATACTTGACGATAAAGCAGCGCTAAACTGTCGAAAATACAGCGAGCTAGCTCAGCGACAGTATTTGGGACGGGTTGTTGGTTTTCCCGACAAGCCTCTTTAATGGCTTGGCTCATCGACTCTGGGTTCAAGAACCGGTTATCGTTGGGGTTGATCAGATACGTGAATGCTGGAATTGCTTCTGCCGAGGTAATGAGACTGCAAATATCTTGCACATTGTGCTCAAGGCAAATGCGTTGGAATAACCATAGCCCCATAATATTTTTTAGAACACGGTAGTGACCATTAATCCCACCTTCATTGGTAATGTTGGCAGAAAATGCGTTTTCACAAGTACAAGGGGATGTGCGCTCGAGGCCCATTAATGACCATGTTCCTGAACTTAAATAGGCACCATGGCTATCGGTTATCGGTGCCGCAATGACAGCGCTGGCAGTGTCATGGCTTGCCACAGCAATCACGGGGATTTTTTGGCCTTTGGGTGTGTGCCAATAGCCAATGGTATTACCTGGTTGCTTGATTTCACCTAATAAACGGCGTGGCAACTGTAAATACTCGACTAATTCATCATCCCAATCGCCCGTTTGCAGGTTAATCATTTGGCTGGTGGAGATATTGGTATATTCATGGTTGATTTTCCCAGTTAAGCGGTATGACAAATAATCAGGGATCAACAATAAATGATGTGCTTGTTCCAGCCATTGAGGGTGTGATTGTTGTAAGGACTTCAATTGGTATAAAGTATTGAAAGGGAGGAATTGGATCCCAGTTTTTTGGTAGATGTTCTGCACACCTAGATCGGCTTGAACTTGTTCCATGACACCTTGAGTACGGTTATCACGGTAGGAAAAATGACGACCAACGGTAGCCCCATCACGGTCAAGGAGGACATAATCAACCCCCCAAGTGTCGATGCCAATGCTGTCAATATTGATACCAGATTGCTCTACACGATGTAAGCCAATCAGTATCTGAGCCTCAAGATCATCCAGATCCCAATAACAGTGTTCACCTTCAGTGATCAAATGGTTTGTAAAACGATGAATTTCATCTAACGATAATTTTTTATTATGCACATCATAGCAAGCCAACATGACACGACCGCTAGATGCGCCTAAATCAATAGCAACAACATGGCGAATATTCATGACTTTTTTTATCTCTATTACTTAACTTATAGTCATATACTAGAGAGAGTGAACAATGAGCGCGTTTAATGGAGCGCCACTAAAAAGGAAAAATGGCAATATATTTAAAGTCACAGTGATCTTATTCACAGAGTTGAAATATATGAGTATTTTTATCAGAACCATTGAATCAGGAGCGAATAATGAAAGATCCTCACCATATAGCCGAATGGGCTAAAGTTAGAGAAACCTCAATTGAAATTGCTCAAGCTATTTTTGAATTAGCGAATAATGATGAAGTGCTAGCGGAACAAATTTGGGAAGAAGGCTCTGATGAGGTTTTACCTCTTGCCTTTTCGAAGACCACCGCGGATAGGCTATATTGGGGGGAAGAAACTATCGAAAGGAAAAATGTATAATTCGTTTTGAGCTTTTCTGAAGAGATAAAAACCTCGCAATGGCGAGGTTTTTTATTGGCGATTATAAGGTGTTAATTTCTCTTATTTACCATTAAAAGACTGGATATTTTTGACACTGAATTTTTCATTTTTATATTGCAGGGTAATCAGTTGTAAGTCTTTTTTAGGGATGAATTGGTACTCTGGCTGAACTTTATTTAAAAATGCACTGAAAATAATCGGGTGAGTAACCACCATCACTTTTCCTGTATGGAATTCATTTTGGATACCAATATCTCTGAGTAAGCTTTCTAATCGGTAGGCTGCAATAGCCCCAGTTTCACCATCGACTGGGGATTCAAAGCTCAACACATTTGTCCCTGAATGTAGCTTGGCAAACTGGCCTTCAGGTTCTTTTTCTAATGTGCTGATTTTCTCTGCTTCCCAAAGGCCAAGGAAAATTTCATCTAAATTACGATTAATTTGGATTGGTAGGGGACTATTTTCAAATAAGTGGTTTGCAGTATATTTGGCTCTATTTAATGTGCTGCTATAAACCGCAAAATAGTCAGTAGGGTTAATGTGTTGTTTCAATTGATTAACCGCCGCAACACCTGATTTACTGAGATCGGAGTCTGAGGTACCTTCCATTATATTGGCATCATTTAAAATAGTCATTGGGTTGATGACAATCGAGATTTCAAGAGGCGGAAGTTTCTCTTGTTTTGCATAACCTGATTTTAAATAATCCGTATTATTAAAGTCGAGAAGAGTAAATTGCCCATCTTTATATTTTAATACCGAAACGGCAGTATTGCTTAACCCTGATAATGGTTGATCTTGACGGTATTTTTGCAAATAAAATGCCATCGATGAGTGGCCAACGGCTAAAATATTACCTGTTTCATTTTTATGGCGATTAGCAATATCCAATAATGCAGACTCGAAGCGTTGAGAAAAATCATACATGTTTTCAGTGTTGACGATAGATTTGAAGTTTTTGTCCTTATAGTGACCAAAATAGTATTCAAATTCATTACCAGAATGGCCGTATTGGCTCGTTAAGTCATCAATTCTACCACCTTCAGCGTTACCCCAAGATATATCTTTTAGGTTCTCAATCTCAATAATATCCATATTACGGCCAGTTAAAATATTACTGGCAGTTTCATGGGCTCGACCTAATGTACTGCTATATCCAGCAATAAAATTGACATCTTCTAGACCTAAACCAAGGCTACGTGCATCATAGCGTCCTTTGGCTGTGAGCTGAGCATTACCACCTCCGCCAATGGTCATTTCTTTAATATTTGAATAAGTTTGCCCATGTCTAACAAGGTAAAAATAAAGGGCATCGTTATCTGATGTGGCTAAAGCACTGGTGGAGGTTATTGAAATAAGTATATAAAATAACAAGAGAATCTTAGTTTTAATTCTTTTCATGTTTGCACCTATAATTTATTTATGATGCCATTCTTAGTGGCATAATTAACCTGTCTACCAATTGATTAAAAATAAATTGGCGCTCCTAATCTAAGTAAAATGAATTAGGATTAATTGTATTTTTTAGCCAGATATTCTTGAAATTGGCGAAAAAACCAAAGTGGGTAAGATGGTCATCACAAAAAGACTGTTCATTTTGTGATTGTTTTTAGATAAGAGAAACAGATTGGCGTAAAGGTGAAGAAGGCAACATGCGCACCCAAAATGAATATCAGCTGGTGATATCGTATTTTTTTAATCGGCGATATAGTGTTGCAATACTTAAACCTAATATTTGTGCCGCTTCTTTCTTTCCGTTCATGGAGTAACCCGTTTTTTCAAGTACGTGTTGTATGGTCTCTTTTTCATAATGGTGTGTAGGTACTGCGGCGGTTTTTGTGATGTAGCCTAATGATTCTACAGATGAATTTGTTTTTGTAATATACTCAGGCAAATGGCTATGGTTCATTTCAGGCAGATCGCCTTGCATGACATAAATATACTCGATGACATTGCGCAGTTCACGTATGTTACCTGGCCAATGATAGCCATATAAATAATTCATTACTGTATCAGGGATCTTTTGCTTTTCTCTATCATATTGTATTGAAAATTGGTCAGAAAAATACTTTGCTAAATCAGCAATATCTTCACGATGCTCCCGCAATGCAGGAACAGGGATTGGCACAACGTTTAATCGGTAATATAGGTCTTCTCTAAACGTTTTGTTCTCGACCATCTCTAATAAATTTTTGTTTGTGGCTGCAATAATGCGGACATCGGTAGGTATTTGGTTATTTGAGCCAACTCGGGTGATGGTTTTATCTTGTAAAACGCGCAGTAATTTAGCCTGTAATAACAAAGGCATATCACCAATTTCATCGAGGAATAGGCTTCCCCCATGAGCTAATTCAAACTTACCTATACGCCCTTTGGGATCCGCTCCAGTGAATGCGCCTCTGATATAGCCAAAGAGTTCGCTTTCTAGGAGTTGCTCTGGTATTGCAGCACAGTTTATGGTGACAAAGGGCTGATCATGTCGAGCACTTTGTGCATGTAGAGCATAAGCGACAACTTCTTTTCCTGAGCCACTTTCTCCCGTGATCAGCACGTTTGCATGGCTGATAGCAACCTTCTTGATGGTTTGTTTAAGGTTCATCATGGTTAATGAATTACCGATTAACTGGGAAGGGACTTCGCTGATTTCAACGGATGATTGATTGACATGAGTAATATAATCACGGGCATCCTGAAAAATGATCATGGTTAACGTATCATTTTCCAGTGAAGTAAAAGTGACATTACGGCAGAGTACATGATAGCGCTGGCCTTCTAATTCTAGCCATGCTTCTTCATCACCATATAAAATATCCCCTGTTAGCTCAAAGGACAGTGACAGGCCTATAATATCTTTATTAAAAAAGCGGGATGCAGAGCGGTTGGTATGCCAAATTTTTTGTTGGCTATCAATTGCTATCACGCCTCTATCCATGGCATCAATCAATCGTCGAAATGCATGTAAAGATTCTTGGGCTCTCAAGCGTTCAAGACACTCAAAGACCTTACTCGATATCATTTCAGCAATCTGTTCGATGAATGTGATGAATTTATTGAGTTGCTGAAGTAATACGGCTCGCTGTTGTTTAGTCGAGCAAATAATACCAATGACCCCGATGACTTTGCCATTTAAAAAAATCGGTGCGTTAAGGTCTAATTCTTCCGTACAAGTTTCTCGATTTTCACATAGATGACAGAGGTTATTTTCCCCTGGATCTTTAATTAATACGGTTTCTTGTACTCGTAAAACATGACGATAAATGTAGCCGTTACGTGAAACGTTTTGATTAAGCATGTGTTTGTAATAACCTGTTCCTGCAATACGGATCAGATATTCATCAATAATTTCGACATCTGTTCCAGTCACGCCAGAAATGGCTTCTGCATAATGGCAAATTTCATTTTGGATAGTACTCAGAATGGATGTCATTTTTTTCCTTATTATCAAGATTGATAAATATTAATAAATTTAATTGAAGTGATAATTATTAATATATTTATAAATCAATGTATTAAATTATTTATATACCGCCATCACACTATTTATCATATTTGATAATTTATCAATGAGGTAAATCAATGATCTCAAATTTATTAAAAATAATTCTATATTGTTTATTTTAAATTATGTTTTGTATCAACTAATTACATTATTCCCTCATTATAATTATACGTAAATGGCGATCTTGGCATGTGTATTGCTACCTAAGTTGTAAACCTATTTTTTATTAAGACTTAATTGTCTTGTTTATTAATAATAAGTTCATGAGGTTTTCCATGCAGGAGCAATTAAAATACTACATTAATCACAGCCGTTTTAAGCAGAAACCGACGGCGAACCTTGCCTCTTTTTCGGAAGCTGAATTACATAAAGCGTGGCAATTTCACCGCTCAATTCCTGAGTATGCACCAACACCACTCTATCATTTACCTGTGCTCGCCAAGTCATTAAAAGTTGGACAGATTTACTTAAAAGATGAGTCTCAACGCTTTGGCCTCAAGGCATTCAAGGCATTAGGTGGCTCCTATGCAATGGCCTGCCATATTGCCGAAGAGTTGGGGAAAGATATCTCTGAGCTTCCTTATAACGTCATGGTCAGCAATGAGGTTAGAGAACAATTAAATGGCATTACATTCGCCACTACGACGGATGGCAACCATGGGCGAGGTGTGGCGTGGATGGCACGCCAACTTAAACAAAAATCAGTGGTTTATATGCCTAAAGGTTCTTCTCAGGAACGCTTAGATGCCATTTTGAATGAAGGTGCGACAGCAGAAATTGTCGATATGAATTATGACGATGCGGTACGTATGACTGCCGAAATGGCAGAGAAATATGGCTGGGTGGTGGTGCAAGATACCGCTTGGGCTGGCTATGAAAAGATCCCTCAGTGGATTATGCAAGGCTACAGCACGCTAATGTTTGAAGCTTTGTCCCAGTTACATAAAGTGAAACCGACTCACGTTTTTGTTCAAGCAGGTGTTGGCTCATTTGCTGGCATGGTGCAGGGGATGTTAACGGCGCTTTATGGAGAAGATAGACCAAAAGTAATTATTGCTGAGGCTCAAATTGCGGATTGCCTTTACCGTTCAGCGGTTGCTGAAAATGAAGATGCGATCCCTGTTGGCGGTGATTTACAAACAGTTATGGCTGGGTTGGCATGTGGTGAAGCCAATATTACCGGTTGGCAATTATTACGAGACTACGCTGATGCTTTCTTCTCTTGCCCCGATTTTGTCGCAACGCGAGGGATGCGGATATTAGGCAATCCATTACCGACTGATCCTCCAATTGTTTCGGGTGAGTCAGGTGCGGTCACGACAGGGTTACTTTCTATTCTAATGCAGTCTGAAAATTATGCTGATGTGCGCAACGAACTGGAGCTGAATGAAAATTCACGCATTTTGGTGATCAGTACTGAGGGCGACACGGATATTCAACGTTATCGGGATATTGTTTGGGATGGTGAGTTCCCAAGTTTTGGTCAATTTTAGTCGGGGTGAAAAATATGTTTTCAGAAAGTCGTTTTAACGAAGTCATCACAAACTGTCAGGCTTTAGTTCGCGAAAAAAGTTACTCCGGTGAAGAGGGTAATGTTGTCAACGTTATTAAATCCATGATGGAAGAGTATGAATTTGATGACATTCATATTGATAGATACGGCAATATTATTGGTGGGATTGTAGGGAAATACCCTGGGAAAACGCTGGTTTTTGATGGACATATTGATACTGTTCCAGTCGATGAAAGCCAATGGACGCAAGATCCATTTGGCGGAGAAATCAAAGACGGCAAAATTTATGGCCGTGGTACGACCGATATGAAAGGTGCGGTTGCTGCTATGATTTCAGCGGTTGGCTTTTTTGGTCAAGACCATCTGCGTGAGTTTGCAGGGAAAATTTATGTTGCTTGTATTGTACATGAGGAGTGCTTTGAAGGCGTTGCTGCACGGCTAGTTACTGATAAATATCATCCTGATTATGTAGTTATCGGTGAGGCCTCAGAACTTAATTTGAAAATAGGTCAACGTGGCCGAGCTGAAGTCGTGTTAGAAACATTTGGGAAACCTGCTCATTCTGCAAACCCACAAGCGGGTATTAATGCGGTCTATAAAATGGCTACATTGATTGAAAAAATTAGAATGCTTCCCCCTACCATTCACCCAGTTCTTGGGTTAGGAATACTTGAATTAACAGACATTAAATCGTCTCCATATCCAGGGGCATCAGTTGTTCCTGAATATTGCCGTGCGACTTATGACCGCAGGTTATTAGTCGGTGAGAGCAAAGAGAGTGTGCTCCAACCTATCCAAAAAGCGTTAGATGAAATAACACAGTCTGATCCTGAGTTTAAGGCGCGAGTATCTTATGCCTATGGAACAGAATCTTGTTATACCGGCAATACGATTGAGGGAGAGCGTTTCTTCCCAGGCTGGGTCTTAGACGAATCGAATAACTTTGTTCAGCATGCATTATTAGGCCTCAAAAAAGTCGGCCTCGACCCAACAGTTACACAATATTCATTCTGCACTAATGGTAGCCATTATGCGGGGGAAGCTAATATTCCAACGATTGGTTTTGGGCCTTCGAGAGAGAATTTGGCGCATACCATTGATGAATATATCGAGATAGATCAATTAACAGGCTCAGCCAAAGGTTACTACAGCATAATTTCAAATATTTACAATAATAACAAATAGTTACCAGTTGATGCCTTTGTGATTACTAAGGCATCAATAAAGGAAGAGAACAATGAAAACATTATTTAAAAATGCCACCATCATTGACGGTACGGGGGAAAGCCAGTATCACGGCGACTTACTTGTTAATGAAGGTAAAATTATTCAAATCGGCGATATTTGCGCCAACACTCAGGACCAAGTTATTGATGCATCTGGGAAAATTATTTGCCCTGGTTTTATTGATACACACACTCACTCTGATTTATCGGTGTTATTAAACCCCGCAGTTTCCGCCAAAATTCGCCAAGGGATCACGACTGAGCTGTTGGGACAAGACGGCGTCGCATTGGCACCTTTGCCTGAACAATATATTTCAGCGTGGCGTAAAAATATTGCTGGTCTTGATGGTGACTCTGATGAGATAGACTGGCATTTCAAGAATACTGAGGGGTATCTCAACATGTTAGAGTCGCGAGGAAGTGCCACGAACCTCGCTTACCTTGTTCCCCACGGTAATATTCGTATGGAAGCGATGGGATTGGATGGTAAGGCATCGACGCAGGAAGATGTCGCCAAAATGTGCCAGATTCTTGAACGAGAGTTACAAGCGGGAGCTTATGGACTATCCACTGGCCTTATCTATATGCCTTGTGCATTTGGCGATACCGCTGAGATTACCGAACTTTGCAAAGTGACAGCCAAATATAATGGTATTTTTGTGGTTCATCAGCGTAGTGAAGCGGATGACATCATTCAGTCTACTCAAGAACTTATTGATATTGCTCATGCATCTGGAGTTTGGCTCCATATTTCCCATATGAAAGTGTGTGGTAAGAAAAACTGGCCGCTGATCGATGAAATGCTATCGATGCTTGAAAAAGCACAGCAAGAAGGGATCCGTATTTCTTTCGACCAATACCCTTATGTTGCAGGTAGCACCATGCTAGGGGTGATTTTACCACCGTGGGTGCATGCAGGTGGCACGGAAAAACTACTCGAACGCCTGAAATCTTCTGAATTACGCCAACGCATGATTGACGATATAGAAAAAGGGATCCCGGGGTGGGATAACTTCATTGATTTCGCAGGGTTAGATCAAATTTTCATTACCAGTGTGAAGCAACAAAAAAACCAAGATGCAGTGGGCTTAAACTTAGTTCAGCTAGGTGAATTACGCGGTAAAGACCCTTATAACGCCACTTTTGACCTGTTATATGAGGAAGATAATGCAGTTGGTATGGTGGACTTTTATGGGACAGAAGAGCATGTGATTAAATTTCTGTGTCGGCCCGAGCAGAATGTTTGTACAGACGGCTTAATGGGGGCGGGTAAACCCCATCCTCATGTTTTTGGGGCATTCCCTAGAGTACTTGGAAAGTATGTACGAGAAGAAGCTTGCTTAACTTGGGAAGCTGCCATTCGCAAAATGACGGGTAAACCTGCAGAGGTTTTAGGCTTAACCGACAGGGGATTACTTAAAGAAGGTTACCAAGCCGATATCGTGATGTTAGACCCACAGAGCATTACAGATAAAGGTACTTTTGTTGAACCTAATCAATACCCTGATGGTATCGAGCTTGTGATGGTTAATGGCCGAATTGCGCTGTTTAATCATATTGAAAGTTATGCCTGTAGTGGGCAAGTTTTACGGAAAGGAACGCTGAGTTGATCAATCAATAATAGCTGCAACACAGCCTCTTTTTCGCTGTGTTGTGACATAAGAATCGTTGGAGATAGTTATGTTTGACACAATTATTAGAAATGGGCAATTGGTTCTTGAAGAGGGTACTGTCCGTGCCGATCTGGCAATTAAAAATGGCAAAATTGCAGCGTTACTTGGCCCTGATGAGTACGCTGAATGCCAAAAAGAAATTGACGCGCAAGGTCGGTTAGTTCTACCAGGTTTAATTGATGCTCATATGCACACACAGGCTCCATTTCAAGGGATTTCCCCGCAACTAACTTTTTATCAGCAAAGTATTTGTGCCGCGTTTGCGGGTGTTACCACTTATATGGATTTTACCAATACTTGGAAAGGTTCAAGTGTCCTTCAGGCTCTAGATGACCGTATTGAGGAAATGACTGAATCTGCAATTGATTTTAGTGTTCATGGCAAATTTGTTGAAGCGAACGAACAGTTATTAGATGAGATCCCACATCTTGCAGCAAAAGGGTGCCCAACATTTAAGTTATTTATGACCTACCGTAAAGAAGGTGTGATGGCAGATGATATGACACTGATGCAGGTCTTCAAACGCGCAAAAGAAAATAATTGTATGCCATTGATCCATGCGGAAAGTAATGCGATAGCAGAAACCGCGGTGGATGAGTGCATCAAAAATAACACACTGACTTGGCGTGATTTTGCCAATAGTAAACCCGTTATTTGTGAAACAGAAGCTTTTGGTCGTGTGGCTAAACTTGCTGAATCAGTTGGAGTTCCTCTTCTTATTGTTCATACCACAAATGGCCCTTGTCTTGATATTGCACAGCAAGCACAAGAGCGCGGTCAAAAGCTGTATATCGAAACGGGTCCTCATTATCTGACACTTTTCGATGAACTTTATGATGATGTTGACAATGGACATTTAGCGATTTGCTCGCCTCCATTGCGTACTCGTAAAGAGCGGGATGAACTTTGGGATGGCATTAAGAACGGTACGATCACCTTGATAGGCTCCGATGATTGTACTTTTACTCGAGAGGAAAAAGAAAAGGCTTTACAGCGTGATGAAAACGGCAAAATCATTCCTGATTTTACTAAAGTTGTTAATGGGTTATCTGGTCTCGAAATCCGATTTAACTTGATGGTAACTGAGGGGGTGGCAAGTGGAAAAATCACGATGAACCACGCTGTTGCATTATGCAGCACTAACATTGCGAAAACCATGGGGTGCTATCCACAAAAAGGGACGCTATTGCCAGGAGCTGATGCTGATATTGTCATTTTTGATCCGAATGAGGAATGGATTATTTCAGCCAATAACTTACACAGTGGTGCTGGCTATAGCCTACATGAAGGATATAAAGCGAAAGGAAAGGTAAAAACAACCCTTTTACGTGGTGAAATTATTATGGATAACAACACCTTTATGGGAAGTAAAGGACAAGGGAAATTTATTAAACGTATTTTGAAATTAAACTAAAACGACAATAAAGATGAGGCTAAACTCATGAATAATGGACAGAATATTTCACAGGAATTGCTTGCTAAAGCCAATGAAGAACTCTTGCCAACACAGGAAAAGGATAGAACCTTAAAAACACGTGATTTACTCGTACTTTGCTCGTCAATGGTGATTAATGTTGTTGGCTTAGTGATCCCCGCTCAAGTACTTTTAAGAGGAGGATATTCCCCAATAGAAGTATTGATGGCATGTTTTTTGGGGTTTTTATTAGTCACTATTTTAATTACGTTAACGGGTGATATCGGAACACGCTATGGCGTTCCTTTCACTATTTTTATTCGCGACTGTTTAGGAAAACAAGGGGCGAAAATTGGGGCGATATGTCGAGCCATTGTCTGTTTAACATGGTGTGGTGTGATTTTATTTTTAGGAACACAAGCGATTAATGCGATTATTGAAATTGTCACAGGAATTTCAATGTTCTGGGTGATATTTATTACTTATGCGTCTTTGCAGTTATTTAATGCAAGTCGTAATGTGGATAGCATGAGTAAGTTTGGAACATTAGCAGTACCTATTCTTGCATGTGGATTGGTGTCGTTAGTCGTTTGGTTATTGCAAGAACATCAAATTTCGTTACCAGAGGTTATAACCGCTTCACCATTAGAAGGGACTGGGTTTAGCTTTGTTACTGTTATCGCTATATTTAGTGGAGGATGGTTATCTGAAGCACTAAATGGTAGTGACTTAACCAGAAAGTTAAAACTACCTGAAAACACAAGTTCAAACAGCTTCTTTTCACGTAATAAGCGCACTATATTTTGCTTTGGACTCGGATTCGTTGGTACGGGGTTATTATTGACTCTCGCAGGATTAATTAGTGCTTATCTTACGAAAAGTGACAATCCAATTGGTATGTTGCAAATTGCTTTTGCTGATAACTCGAGTATATTAATTGTTAGTTGTATTATTATTGTGTTTGCGCAATGGACAGTAAATACTTGTGCGAATATTTTCCCCGCAACATTGATCATGCTTAATTTTTTTCCTAAATTAACTTTTGCGAAAGCGACATGGCTAGTTGGGTTGATTAGTATTCTAATGATGCCATGGTTATTATTAAGTTATCTTGATTACGTACAAATGATTTTCTCTGCAATACTCGCCCCTATATTGGCGATTATGTTAGTGCATTATTACCTTATTCGTAAATGCCATCTTAATTTAGAGAATCTATACAGTGATGATATTCCTAACTGGCGAAAACCAGGGATTACTGCGCTAGTGATTGGATTGATCTCAGGTATGATAGGCTATAATTTTGCATTCTTTATTGCATTTCCGATTACAGCAATTATTTACTACCTATTAGCAAAAAAAGAAAGTCTTTAAAAATTTAGATAGAAAACGTATTTCTAATAATCAAATTAATATCCATTTAATTAAATGGCTGGTGAGTTATGTTTTAATTTTTACATTTAATTTAATTTAATTTAATTAAGAATTAAAGTTATTAATAAATAAAAAGGCGCCTATATTAGAGGCGCCTATTAATCGTAAAATAGTAATGGTTTTAACGCTGGCTATCAAAGTAATTCGATATTTGCTTAAGGTCGGCACCAGTTGCAAGTGCGAGCTGCAATAGAATGCGAGACTTTTGTGGATTCAAAAAGCCAGATCCTATGGCAAATGATTTACTACTCACATAGCCAGAGCCTGTTCGAGTTGCCATCACAACAGGAATACCTTTATCACTGAGCTGCTTAATTGCCTCCTCCATGTTACTCGATACATTTCCATTACCACTTCCCGCAACAATAATTCCTTTTGCTCCGTTGTTGATAGCAGCATCAAGCATAGCGGGGGTCTGGTCTTGGTATGCATAAATAATTTCGACATTAGGGAGTTTATCTACCTTACTGACATCGAAAAAAGTACGATCAACGGGTTGGGCAGGGGTATAGTAAAATTTAGGTTTTCCGCTGACAAAGACACCAAGATAGCCAGGTTCATAAGATTTAAATGCATCAGGGGTAGTTGAGTTTGCTTTGGTGGTATAAAAAGCAGAACCAATACGATCATTTAAAACGACCATGACGCCGCGATTTTTAGCTTTCTTATCCGCAGCAAGTACAACACCTTCAAGCAGATTCATTGGGCCATCCGCACTGATAGCAGTTGCTGGTCTCATGGCTCCGACAATAACGATAGGCTGCTCATTTTGAGTGGTTAAATCTAAGAAGAAGGCTGTTTCTTCAATTGTATCAGTCCCATGAGTGATAACGATGCCTTGTTGTTTTCCTTCATTTAGTAAATGATTAACGCGTTTACTGAGGTTTAATAGGATTTCGCTGCTGATATTGCCACTGATAGTGTTAGAAATTTGTTCACCTTTGACGATAGCAACATCATTGATCTCCGGCACAGCATTGATTAACACATCAATACCCAGTGAGCCCGCTTTATAGTCGGTGGTATCAAGGTTGGATTTTGAGCTTCCTGCGATGGTTCCCCCAGTGGCTAAAATGGTAACGTTGGGTTTAATAGCACCAGCAGCTAGTGAAACAGAGGTATATAAAATCAAACTAGAAAGTAATGTATTTAATAATGTCTTTTTCATCATATTTCCTTAAAAAAACCTTATAACATCATCCGCTATAAGGTTTTATAATTGGCTTATATTGATTTGCTGTTTTTATACGGATAAGCGTTGTAGTAACCCTGTAAAGATTGAAAAGCCAGTGAATAGCTGATTTTCATCAATATCAAATTTGGCTTGATGGTGGCCAGCTTTGATGTCTGAGCCAATCACAAAATAAGCCGCCTTTCCACCATGGGCTTGTACGCGTTTAATCAATAGAGTGGCATCATCACTGCCATTAAAATTCATTGTACGTTGTACTTTTTCTACCGCTGGGATGGTTTGGGCTACTTCGGTTATATAGTCAGTCATTTCATCGTCAGGAATGAAATCAACGGCTTCCCCCATGACCTCAGTTTCGAGTTCAACATCAAAACTGAGTGCAACTCCGCGGGCACGTCTTAAAGCCTCTTCTGTCATGTAATTGTTGATTTTTTCATTTTCGCCACGTACTTCAATTTGCATTTGCGCGTATGAAGGGATCACATTGCGGCCTTCTCCTGCATTTAATACTCCGACATTAGCGCGAGTCATTCCTTCGCCGTGAGTTGGTAGGCTTAGAATTTGAATTGTTGCGTTACAGGCGGCGAGTAACGCATTTTTGCCTGCATGTGGCTCCATTCCTGCGTGCGCGGCTTTACCTTTAAAGCGCAGATCCATTTTTAATGTAGAAAGATAACGTTCAGGTGCAGCGACAATTACGCCACTCGGGACATCACAACCAAGATGACCACAAGCAAAATAATCAACATCATCGAGAATACCACTTTCGGCGATAGGTTTTGCCCCTCGTACGCCTTCTTCTGCGGGTTGGAAAATAAGTTTAATCACGCCTTTCAGTGGGCTATCTTTATTTTCAATCAACCATTTTGCGACTCCGAGACCGATAGCCATGTGCCCATCGTGGCCGCAAGCGTGCATATAACCTGGGTTGGTAGAATTAAAGCCTTCTTGGTTTGGAATATGTTCTGCCGTATCAGTTTCTTGCACATTGACGCAGTCAATATCAAAACGAAATGCAACCGTTGGGCCAGGGCGCCCTGTATCGAAGATCACCGCGCAACCTGTATAGTCACCGATTCTTGCGAGTAGTGAATCATCTACGCCACGCTCTTTGGCTGCGCGTTTGGCTTTTTCAACTATTGATGGGTTACGTCCACGAATAAAACTAGGGTTGATAATCTGTTCGCCTGTTAATACGTGGTGTCCCATTTCTTCCAGTAGTTTAATCAAGGTGGCAGTGGTGTAAAATTCCCCCCAACCCGTTTCTGGGTAACGGTGAAATTCACGTCGCCATGCAACTAATGAGGCATTATTTATTGTAGTCATTTTGGTTTTCCTTTTAATAACCCATTCTACGCATACAGAAAATATGCATAAATTAACGTTGCTATCGTGCCTACCGCTAAAGGTACTGAGGTTCTTTTTACTACTTCAACAGGACTCACTTTGATAACCGATGCGACAATAATAACGACAGCAGAAACTGGAGAGATGGCTCGGACTAAGTTAGACGTAAATTGCATTGGAAGAGCAACCATAATCGGGTCAACATGGGCTTGATTTGCAATAGATGGAATTAATTCAATAAATGAATAGAACACCGCGTTACCACTACCGCTAATAAAGGTGATTAACGCTGTTAAGCCAGAGAAAATAAACATTAATCCAACGCCTGCATTATTTACGTTCTTAACAACACCTGAAATCATATCGATGATGCCAATAGCATTAAGACCTGCTACTAGTGTGCCTGCGGCAACAATCAGGACAACGACTTGAGAAAATCCTTCACCCATTCCTTTAAAAAAGAGTCCTGCTTGAACCATTTGTTCTTTCGGGTTGCCTTTACGAATAAGTTCTGTGGCAAATGCGAGCACAAATGAGAATAGTGTGATTTCAACAAGCCCTACTTTGATTTCTCGAAAACACAGCCCTAAAACGATAATTAGAATAAGTGGAACAAGCGGAAATAAGGCGTAATAGGAGGGAGGTAGCTCTTTATTACCCTCGATTTTACTTTCATCAACTTCAGTAAATGCTGATGCGCCTTGCCGTTTATCCATATACTTTTGCCAAAAATAATGGGCAAAACCCATTAATAATAAAACGGGGAGAGAGATAACGGCATGATGTAAAGTGACGTAGTCGACAACATGCTCAAAACCGAGTAAGCGAGCTGCAACAACATTATCGCCCCCTAATGGTGTTGGCATAATTGTTGCTGTGGTCGCAATAATCCCCGCCGCTGTCATTGATGACATTTTTGCAGCCCTTAATATGGGGTACAGAGTCGCCATTAAAATAACGGCTAATGACGCGGCACTGGGGATCACTAACGACAGTAAGTTTCCGAGCCAAAAAACAATTGGAACTAGAATATAAGGAGAGCGAATTTTTGAAATAGGCTTTGCAACTAAATGAACAGCGGCATCGTTTGCACCAATGCGTGACATATAAGAAGAAAAGCCGAATAGGACCATGATTATGATCCCTGCGCCACCAAATTGTTTGATAAATCCTAGTTGTATTTGTTTTAGTGGGTCAAGCCAGATATTCCCTGTACTTTGTTTTATATCTAAAATAGGCATTCCTAACATTGCTGCGCTGAGCATCAGCGCAATACCTGCGGTGAATAATACAATTTTTGCCTCGTAGTTCTTCGCAATTGCATAACCCGCTAGTATCAACACTATTACACTGATAATTATAACAGTCATAGCTGCCTCTCATTATTATTTCTTTATTGGAAGTATCTTCACGAGAAGATATATCAATATTAATAATTGGTGTTTTAATATCAATCACAAAACGTACAATTATTGACTTTTGTCATAAATGATTACTATTTTGTCTTCTTTAATTTCAATCCCCTTGTATCTTCATGTTAAGTATCTTAGTGTGAAGATATATTTTTATTGAAATGGTGGTAAAAATTCAATGACGATGAAAAAAGTATCTTTAATTGGGATCTCGCTGGCGCTTTGTGCGGCTTTTTTATGGGGAACTGCGGGGACCGCTCAAAGTTTTGTACAAGGTGCAACAGCACCTTACTGGATTGGTGCATTTAGGTTGCTTGTTGCGTGTTTATTCTTTCATTTGTTGTTTTTTTATCGAATTACAAACCGCCAAGCACTAAACGTAAATGAGCAACAACAAACAGATAATTCTGCCAAGGGGTCAATGACATATTGGCGATATATCATTATCGCAGGTATCTGTATGGGGTTATATAACTTAACTTTTTTTGCAGGTATTAAGGCGACTGGAATAGCAATAGGAACGGCTACAACGATTGGTAGTGCCCCTATTTGGGCTGGCTTAATGCAGGCGATTCTTCTGAAGAAATCACCGTCTTTGCTTTGGTGGCTTGGAACTTTTTGTGCAACGGCAGGAGGAACATGGATGGTTCTTTCTCAAAGTAGTAGTTGGCAAATTAATACAGGTGGTTTACTTATTTGTTTGAGTGCGGGTTTTTGCTATGCACTTTATACATTGATGAGTAAGAAATTGGTCAGTATTGATTCTCCATTAACGATTACTAAGCATACATTTAGCATTGCTATATTTATTGCGGTTCCGATTGCTTGGATATTAGCAGGAACACCAACGGTCAGTTGGGTGAGCATTGCAGTGATATTTTACCTCGGATTATTAACAACTGGCGTGGCTTATCTGTTATATACCCAAGCATTGAAACATATCAGTGCTCCTACAGGTGTGGCGTTGGGTTTAATTGAGCCCATTGTGGCGTTTTTCCTTGCGATTGTTGTTGCACATGAAAACGTCAATATGCTGGCTGTAATAGGATTATGTTTGATTTTGGCTGGTCTATGGTTAGTTTTAAAGTCTGAGAGCCAGCAAAAAGCTTAGCTGAAATGATTACGTCAGAATGAAAATAGCTCAATGTGAGCTGCACCCTAAAGTTTACTCCAACTTTGGGGTGTTTTTTTATTCAGCTCCATTTTTCTCGTTGAGCTCAGATTTTTGTGATTGAATAAGTTTTTTCAGTAGCATAGCGAGTTGATCTTTATTTTCAGCATCTAAGCCTTGAATTAATGATTTTTCAATCGCTACGTGAGTTTCTACTGCTTCAAGCGTCAATTTTCGTCCCTCTGGTGTTATTTTTACAATAACACCACGTCGATCAGCAGGATCTGGAATTCTAACAATGAATTTCTTTTCTTCTAATCGATTAATTCGGTTAGATAATCCACCAGAGGAAATAAGAATTTTCTTTTGCAGTTCTTTGGGGGAAAGTTGACGGTCAGGGTTTCTAGCAAGTGCTGCTAGCACTTCAAACTCCCCCACATTTAGATTGTATCGGGCCAAATTCGCATCAACAAATTGCGAGATATAATGGCTCATACGTACTATGCGGGCGATAATGGGTAAACCACTCAAATCCAATGTAGGGACGGTTTCCAGCCATTCTTGTATTAGTGTATCAACAAAGTCTTTATCTGACATTTTTTTGATTTCTTTCATGACTAAAATCCAGTTTTAAGCTTACTTTTATACTAAGTCTGAATCAACCTAACTCTTTATATTTTCAATGTAAGTTTATCATGAAAAAGGATCTTTTCACACACTTACCCCTATTCAAGATATAGAACTAATAGCGGGGGAAGTAGAAACGCTATTTTTATATTTAGCTTACTATTTGATTTTTCGAGTATATTTTTTGTAATCTAGTCTTAGTCACTGTTTTATAGAAACACGACTAATTAGGTCTTCAAATTAACTCGCGATCCTTCAGCTTAAAAATTCTTTTTAGTATTTATTATTATATTTGATTTTGCATATATGTTTCTAGGGGGTAGAATGCCCATAGAGCATTCAGGAGAATATATGGAACCACTACAACTGTTTAAAATTTTAGGTGATCAAACAAGGCTCGATATCGTGTTGCTTTTGAAAGCATCTGGTGAGCTATGTGTCTGTGATATCTATACGGCCTTAAATTTATCGCAACCAAAGACTTCTCGACACTTAGCAATGCTAAGAGAATCGGGTCTTTTGCTCGATTCAAAACATGGTAAATGGGTTCATTATCGATTATCTCCGGCATTACTACCGTGGGTAAAAAATATCATTGATATAACGTATTTAACAGAAAAAAAGAGGGTATCAAACTTACTCTCAGCTATAGCGAAAACACATTCGATGGGTAATTGCGCAAGATAATTTTTTAAATAAAAATATATGAAAAAACATATGTGTTGTGAGTGTAATAAGTACGAGGTTGTTATGTTTATTGCGGCATTAATTTTTGTTTTGACGATTACGTTTGTTATATGGCAGCCCAAAGGGTTGGGTATAGGCTGGAGTGCATCGGCAGGAGCGGTATTGGCACTGATCTTTGGTGTGATCAGTTTTCAAGATATTCCGATTGTTTGGAATATTGTTTGGAATGCCACTGCGACATTTGTTGCAGTAATTATTATTAGCCTGCTTTTAGATGAAAGCGGTTTCTTTGAATGGGCTGCATTGCATGTTGCTAAGTGGGGCGGGGGTAAAGGAAGACTGCTATTTAGTTATATTGTATTACTTGGTGCAATGGTTGCTGCTTTATTTGCCAACGATGGCGCAGCCTTGATATTAACGCCCATTGTAATTGCGATGTTACTGGCACTTGGTTTTAACAAAGGCACGACATTAGCATTTGTCATGGCAGCGGGTTTTATTGCAGATACAGCGAGCTTGCCACTTATTGTCTCAAACCTCGTGAATATCGTTTCTGCGGACTTCTTTAATATTGGATTTACTGAATATGCATCGATTATGGTGCCAGTGGATATTGCAGCAATTATTGTAACATTAGCGATGCTGCATTGGTTTTTCCGCAAAGATATTCCTAAGCAGTATGATATCACTAAACTGAGTGAACCGACTTTAGCCATTAAGGACATGACAACGTTTAGAGCAGGTTGGCTGGTATTGGTGTTGTTGCTCATCGGTTTTTTTGTCTTAGAACCATTAGGTATTCCTGTTAGCGCTATTGCGGCAATTGGCGCCTTAATTCTTTGGGTGATTGCAGCCAGAGGCCATACGATTAATACCAAAAAAGTGTTACGTAGTGCACCGTGGCAAATCGTCATTTTCTCTTTAGGTATGTACTTGGTGGTTTATGGTTTAAGAAATGCAGGGTTAACCGATTATCTTTCTGAAGCGCTCAATTACCTTGCAGACAAAGGGTTATGGGTAGCAACTCTGGGTACTGGGTTTATTACCGCATTTTTATCATCAATTATGAATAATATGCCAACGGTATTAATTGGTGCTTTATCCATTGAAGGGAGTGAAGCGACAGGATTAATTCAGCAAGCCATGGTTTATGCCAATGTGATTGGTGCCGATTTGGGGCCTAAAATTACACCGATTGGTAGTTTGGCTACATTGCTGTGGTTGCATGTTTTATCGCAAAAAAACATGACCATTACATGGGGCTACTATTTTAAAACAGGGATTATCATGACGATCCCTGTGCTCATTGTCACACTCGTTGCTTTAGTACTTCGACTTTCACTGTTAAATTAAAGGTAGCCCCATGAATGAGATCACTATCTACCACAATCCAAACTGCGGCACTTCACGCAATACGCTTGTGATGATCCGCAATAGTGGTATTGAGCCAACGATTATTTATTATCTAGAAACGCCGCTGGCTAAAGATGTGTTAGTGCAACTTATTGCTGATATGAAAATCACGGTAAGGGCGTTACTACGAAAAAATGTTGAACCCTATGAGCAATTAAACTTAGAAAAAGATAGCTATACAGATGACCAACTCATTGATGTGATGTTGCAGTATCCGCTACTGATTAATAGGCCGATTGTCGTCACTCCGCTAGGCGTAAAGTTGTGTCGACCTTCAGAGGTAGTGTTAGATATATTGCCTAACCAGCAACAAAGTGAATTTATCAAGGAAGATGGTCAAATAGTGATTGGTCGTCACGATGTACAAAATGCAAATGAAGAGGCTAGTAAGTATAAACCTTAAGAAGATAAATGGGATTGGGTGTTGTTGGCAACTTCAACACTCTGTATGTGTTTATGCTGTTAATTAAATAAAATATGAGATATTGCCCCAGAAAATGCGGCTGCGGCACTTATGCCTTGAAGTAACCTTAAGATATCAAGAATAAGTACATTTGTGGAAAATGAAATGAGTACACTGAATAATGAAAAGAAAAATAAACCCTTCTTATATTTTTAAAAATAAGTGTAATAAAACCATACTAACTTTATAGGTATTGGAATTACCATGATGAATTTTTTATTAAGTAGGGTTTCTTTTAATTAATATTATGTAATTTATTTTCTTTTAAGGAATTTACGGGGTTTTATTTTTGTATTTATGGTTGCTAATGGTTTTTGCAGTTTATTTGATTAGTGCTGTGTAGGTTTCTGTTTTTTAACTGAGTATACTGAATTAATTACGCTATTTTTCAATTTAATAGTAATGAAAGTGTAATGTTGATGAATGATTTCGGAGGATGGATTTATTTTTATACCTATTAAAATTAAGAATGCGGGAAAATGTAAAAAATATGTTTTTAAATCTGATTGTTATTAATTAAGGAGATGCCTTGTTTTTGATTGAAAATTATGAATGTTTCACTGGCTAAAATGATTTTTTATTTTTCGATGTTAATTAGTCATTTATGGTTAATCATTTATCGATTATTAAAAAACGTATGAATTATTTTTTATTATCTAATTTGTTTTTTTTTATTGATTATCTTAGTGATCACTCTATTATGAATGTAATTTCAATTGTGATAATCATTCTAGTCATTTAATGAAGTAATAAATATCTCTAAATTTTAAATATCATTATGTTAATTTAGGAGTATCCATGGAAAATGTATTGTCAGTTTTGGATGTCCCAAATACAGCATTTATGCTGCTTTGTACTAGTCTTGTTATGCTAATGACTCCTGGGCTTGCTTTTTTCTATGGTGGATTAGTTTCGCGTAAAAGTATTATTACCATTATGTCCCAGAGTTTCTTTTCTATGGGGTGGGTGGCAATTATTTGGTTTGCGGTTGGGTATTCATTATCGTTCGGTCCTACAATTAATGGGATTGTTGGCGACCCACTTTATTATGCATTCTTGAATAACATTGATCCTCAGACGATGTATACCGGTAATGATGGTGGTTTGCCAATACTGGTTCATTTTGGATATCAAATGATGTTTGCGATTATTACGCCCGCCTTAATTACAGGGGCTTTCGCAAATAGAGTTAATTTCCCTGCTTATCTCATCTTTTTAACCTTATGGACATTATTTGTCTATGCACCATTCGTTCATATGGTCTGGAGCCCAGATGGTATTTTTGCTAAATGGGGGGTTGTTGACTTTGCGGGTGGTATTGTCGTTCACGCAACTGCAGGGTTTGCTGCAATTGCTTCAGCATTATATGTAGGTAAAAGAGTCATTAAGTCAGATGGTACTCACAATATTCCTTATATTGCACTTGGCGCGGCTTTATTGTGGTTTGGTTGGTATGGTTTTAACGCGGGTTCTGAACTGCAAGTCAATACCGTAACCGTTTCAGCGTTTATTACTACCGATATTGCCGCGGCATTTGCAGCAATTACTTGGTTTATCATTGAACGTTTCCATACAGGTAAACCTAAACTTGTTGGTTTTTTAACGGGGGCTGTAGCGGGATTAGCCACTATTACGCCTGCCTCAGGTTATGTTTCAATTGGTTCTGCGGCAATTATTGGGATTATTGCGAGTATCGTTTGTTACACCTGTGTTTTCTTAGTCAGGCGTCATTTAGATGATGCATTAGATGTATTCGGTGTGCACGGTGTCGGTGGTATTACTGGCTCTATTTTAGTCGGCGTGTTTGCATCAACGGTTTGGAATGCGAAAGGTCCTGCTGGGTTAATTGAAGGTAACGGGATGCAAATTGTGAAGCAAACTGTGGCAGTTGTCTTTACCAGTATTTGGTCCTTTGTTTTTACAATCTTAATTCTTTGGATAATCAATAAATTTACACCAGTCAGAGTTGACCAAAGTGCGGTTGGTGACAATTTAGATACCGTTGAATTTGATGAAGACGCATATCGAGAAAAAGCAGATTAGTTATCAAATATATTATTTCTTGCAGTTTATCCTAATTGGTAGGTTTATTTGAACCACTGGTTGGGATAGCTGCTAAATACAGCTGGTAATTTAGGATGGGTATATGAAAAAGAAAGTAGCAATAGCTATTCAGGCTATTTTTTTTATGGGGCTATCGATGAGTGTAAATGCTGCGACTGATACTCAGAAACCGCAAACTTTGCGCTTAGCGATAGGCTCTGAGCCAACCGAGGGGTTTGATCCAATGTTAGGTTGGAGCCACGGCAGCTATTTACTTTTGCATAGTCCATTATTAAAACAAAAAGCTGATTTATCATGGCATAGCTACATGCTTGAAAAATATGAACATTCAGATGACGGTAAAGAGTGGACATTAAAATTAAAAGACGGGCTTAAATTCTCCGATGGTTCCCCATTAACCGCAAAAGATGTTGTTTTTACCTATAACAATGCCGCAGCAAGTGGTGGAAAAGTCGATATGGGGAACTTTGCTAAAGCAGAGGAAGTTAACCCATCTACCGTTAAAATGACGTTATCTGCTCCGCAAAGTACCTTTATTAATGTATTAGGTTCATTAGGGATTGTTTCTGCGGATAAATATGATGCGAAAAAATACGCACATAATCCTATCGGGGCAGGCCCTTATCGCTTAGTGAACTTCCAGCCAGGCCAGCAATTAATTGTTGAAAGAAACCCATTTTATGCGGGGCCCAAAAACGATTTCGATAAAATGGTTTTTGTCTTCTTGAATGAAGATGGCGCTTTTGCCGCAGCTCAAAGTGGTGAATTAGACATTGTTCGTATTCCTGCAGCCGTTGCGAATAATGCAAAAGATGTGAAAAGAATGAAGTTGATTGAGCGCCACAGTGTTGAAAACCGAGGGATTTCCTTCCCAATTCCACCTGCGGGAGAGAAAAATGCGGCAGGTGACCCAATTGGAAATGACATTACTTCAGATGTCGCTATCCGTAAAGCGATCAACTACGCCATTGACCGTAAGCTATTGGCGGATGCGGTGTTAGAAGGTTTTGCGATCCCTGCATATACAGGCGTTGAAGGCTTGCCTTGGAATAATCCTCAATCTTCATTTAAAGATGGGGATGTCGAAAAAGCGAAAACTATTCTTGATGATGCTGGCTGGAAACTGAATAAAGACGGCTTAAGAGAAAAAGATGGCAAAGTGGCAAAACTAACGCTTTGGTACGCCAGCGGCGACAGCACTCGTCGTGATTTAGCTCAGGCCGTGAGAGCAAGCTTAAAGCCAATTGGCATTGAAATGGATTTAAAATCAGGCAGCTGGGAAACCGTTGAAAAATATATGCATGCCAACCCAACATTGTTTGGTTGGGGTAGCCTTGACCCGATGGAACTGGTTCATAACTACAGCAGCAAGGCTGCTGGCGTAGGGTTCTATAATGCGGGTTACTATAAAAATCCAGCTGTTGATAAGGTGATAGAAGAGGCACTTCGCCAACCAGACCAAGATGCGGCTATTCCATTTTGGCAGAAAGTGGATTGGGATGGCAAAACAGGAACAGGTATTCAAGGTGATGCTGCTTGGGCTTGGTTAATGAACGTACAACATCTTTATTTATTGAATAATTGTGTCGAGCTAGGAAAGGGCGCACCTGAAATTCACGGCTCGTGGTCAGTGTTGAATAATGTAGATGACTGGGCTTGGACCTGCAAGTAATGCGGACAACCATCGGGCTTTTATTGCGGTTTATCTGTTTATTATTGGTGACAGCATTTGGGGTTTTTATTCTCCTAAGCTATTCACCAATAGACCCAATTAAAGCCTACATTGGTAATGATTTAATGCATGTTCCCCCTGAGCAATATTCATTGATTGCAGCTCGTTGGGGGCTTGATCAGCCTTTATGGATGCAGTTCTGGCGTTGGTTTTCACAGATATTACAAGGTGATATGGGGTATTCCATGCTCTATAACACCCCTGTTTCACAAGTGATTGCTGATAGGTTAGCACCTTCATTAGCCTTGTTATTATCGGCATGGCTATTTTCTGGAGCGATTGGTTTTGGACTTGGGTTGATAGCAGGGAGATACCTAAATAGATGGCCAGATAAAATCATCTCAACGCTATCTTATTTATTGGCTTCAATTCCTGTTTTTTGGGTTGGTTTACTTTTATTGTCACTTTTTGCTGTTTCATTACAGTGGGCGCCAATTTGTTGCGCTTGGCCGATAGGCTTAGATGAACAAACATCAACATTGTCACAAAAAGTGCATCACCTTGTGTTACCTGTAGTGGCTTTAGGGATGTTAGGTATTGGTAATATCGCACTGCATACGCGTTCTAAAGTTGCTGAAGTAATGAACAGTGAGTTTATCCATTATGCAAAAGCTCAAGGGGATAAAGGATGGCCGATGATCAGCTTTCATGTCGTAAAACATGCGATTACCCCTGCAATATGTTTACAGTTTGCCTCAATGGGGGAATTGCTCAGTGGTGCATTGCTAGCTGAAAAAGTGTTTGCTTACCCAGGATTAGGGCAAGCGACCATTGATGCGGGTTTACGGGGTGACATCCCTTTATTAATGGGGGTCGTGATGCTATGTGCGGTAGTGATTTTCTTTAGTAATAGTATCTCTGATAGGTTGCTCAAGAGCGTGAACAAAGGAGTACTCCGAGAGCCATGACTTATAATCCAAATAAGGCCTTAATTAAGTTAGTTATTTCCTTATTGTGCTTATTTGCTTTAGGGGCTTATGCAGCATGGCTTTCCCAAACTGATGTAGAAGTGAATTTACTCGACCGCCGACAAGCGCCATCGTTGGTTCATTTATTTGGTACTGATAATTTAGGTCGAGACTTGTGGGACAGAGTATTCCAAGGAATAGCGACCAGCTTACAAATTGGTACCATCGCAGCATTATCGAGCGGAGTGATAGCGCTAGTGATGGCAAGTTTATCCTCTTTTAGTAAGACGATGGATTATGTTATTCGTGGATGTATTGATTCGTTGTTAGCGTTGCCACACTTGTTATTGTTGATATTGATTTGCTTTACATTAGGTGGCGGCAAAGTGGGGGTAATTTGGGCGGTTGCGTTGACACACTGGCCAAAGTTGACGTTGATCTTACGTTCCGAATTGCTCCGAGTGCAGCAAACAGATTACATCATGTTATCGAAACGGATTGGAAATAGTGCGCTCTACCGATGCCGATATGACTATTTACCGATGATCCTTTCACAATGGTTAGTGGGGTCATTATTAATGTTTCCACATGCGATATTACATAGTGCGGCACTGAGTTTTTTGGGTTTTGGTTTGTCTCCACATGAAGCATCGTTAGGTATTTTGCTATCAGATGCATTGCGTTACTTAAGTACAGGTGCATGGTGGTTAGCTGTGTTTCCAGGCATTGCATTAGTTGGGTTAGTGCTGTTATTTGATCAGTTTGCTAAAGCGGTACAACAATTATGGTTGAGGAGCGATTGATGTTAAGTTTTGATAACCTTACGATTGATGTTGCGAAATTCCGCTGGTTAGGCAAAAAACAGTGGTCACCGCTTTTACAAGATATTTCATTGGATGTGGCTCCAGGTGAAATGGTTGCATTGGTAGGTGGAAGCGGAGAAGGGAAAAGCTTATTACTACAAAGTAGTTTAGGTCTATTACCTGAAAATATGCGCTGTCGTGGTGATATTGTATTAAATGGATGCCAGTTAACAGAAAAATCTAAACAGCAATATCGTGGTAATTCACTGTGCTATATCCCTCAAGGGATTAGTGCATTAAATCCTCTCATTAAGATAGGCCCTCAACTTGAACGTGCCGCTGTATTAAGTGGACAGCATATTAAAATGCATGACGTCGCGTTGCACTTACAACAATATAATTTACAAGCAGATTTAATCCATAGTTATCCCAATAAGCTTTCTGGGGGAATGGCAAAACGTGTACTCGCTTGTAGCGCGACACTCTCTCAAGCTGAATATATTCTTGCAGATGAAATTTCATCTTGGCTAGACGATGAACATGCGATGCAACTTCTACAACATATCAAATCTCTTTGCTTTGATGGTAAAGGTGTTTTGTGGGTGACCCACGACCTTGCAATGGCTGTGCGTTTTGCTGATCGCATTGCGCTATTACGTAATGGTGTTTTAGAAGAAGTACTCAGTAGTGAAATATTAAAGCGAGGCGGAGGAGGGAAGTGTTTTCAATCTCTGTGGAATTCTTTGCCCGAACAACAATTTATAAATTGGACCCAGTGAATAAATATGATTTAAAAATTGAATTTAATAAATAGCCAATACGTATCCAGTCTTATTTGGATTAATTAAATTGGAATGTTTATTGAGAAGGATTTTATTTATTTAACTCGTCGTTATTGGATATTTAACTCAATTTATATTTTACAAATGAAAATGAGTTATTGGTTCGTAAAATGAATACTTATCAGTATTAACAATACTAAGCTTTATCAATTGAGGAGGCGTTATGCAGTTAACCCCAAGAGAAATTGAAAAATTGATGGTTTACACACTCGCAGACGTAGCTGAAAAACGCCGTGCGCGTGGTGTGAAATTAAATTACCCAGAAGCTGTTGCCATTATTACGGTTACCGCACTTGAAGGTGCACGTGATGGTAAAACCGTTGAAGATGTGATGAAAGAAGCGGCAACTGTTTTAACGAAAAAAGACGTTATGGATGGTGTGGATGACTTAATTCCAAATGTTCAGGTTGAAGCGATTTTTACTGATGGTACTCGCTTAGTAACTGTCCACAATCCGATTAAATAAATGAAGGGTGAGGTGAAATATGAGTAATTCAAAAACAAGCATTAAAGCCCCGACTCCTTTAGGTGGTGTTATTTTTGCAGATGAGCCTATTGAGTTCAACGTAGGCAAACCTGAAACAAAAATTAAAGTTCGTAATACAGGTGATAGACCTGTGCAAATTGGCTCCCACTTTCATTTTTTTGAAGTTAACCACGCATTAGAGTTCGACCGTGCAGCGGCTTACGGTAAGCGTTTAAATATTGCTTCTACAACGGCAATTCGTTTTGAGCCAGGTGATGAAGTGGAAGTTTCTCTGATCCCTTATGGTGGAAAGCAAAGTGTCTATGGGTTTAATAACCTTGTTGATGGTTGGGCGGGTGACAACGTTGCCGCTACTGAGCGTCCTGCTAAAGCAATCGCTTTAAATAAAGCAATTGCTCGTGGTTTTAAGCATAAGGAACAGTAAGCGCGTTAGATGTCAGTAATGATAAATAACAATGCACCTTCTTAACGTTAAAGGTAAATAACATGCCAAAAATTTCTAGACAAGAATACAACGGTTTATTCGGACCAACAGTTGGCGATAAAATTCGTTTAGGCGATACCGATTTATATATTGAAATCGAAAAAGATTTACGTGGATATGGCGAGGAGTCTGTCTATGGTGGTGGTAAATCTTTACGCGATGGTATGGGCGCGAATAATACTTTCACGAGTGATAACGGTGTTTTAGATTTAGTGATTACTAACGTCACCATCGTCGATGCGCGTTTAGGTGTGATCAAAGCCGACGTGGGGATTAAAGCAGGCAAAATTGTTGGTGTTGGTAAAAGCGGTAACCCAAATATTCAAGATAACATCACGCCAGGTATGGTTGTTGGGGTATCAACGGATGCTATCTCCGGTGAACACTTAATTCTAACGGCAGCGGGTATTGATACTCATATTCACTTAATTTCGCCGCAACAAGCTTATGCGGCGTTATCAAACGGTGTGACAACCTTCTTTGGTGGCGGTATTGGCCCAACCGATGGAACTAACGGTACGACAGTAACGGCAGGCCCTTGGAACATGCGCTCCATGCTACGCGCTATCGAAGGTTTACCAATTAACGTAGGTATTTTAGGTAAAGGCAACTCTTATACTCGTGAACCACTGATAGAACAGCTGGTTGCGGGGGCTGCTGGCCTAAAAGTTCACGAAGACTGGGGCGCAACAGGAAATGCGATTCGCCATGCGTTACGTATTGCTGATGAATTTGATGTGCAAATCTCAGTGCATACAGACAGCCTAAATGAAGGTGGTTATGTTGAAGACACCATCGAAGCCTTTGAAGGTAGAACTATCCACACCTACCATACAGAAGGTGCTGGTGGTGGACATGCCCCTGATATTATAAAAGTTGTTAGCCAGCCTAACGTATTACCAAGCTCAACAAACCCAACCTTACCGTTCGGTGTTAACAGCCAGTCAGAGTTATTTGACATGATCATGGTATGTCATAACTTGAATCCAAATATCCCGTCGGATGTTTCATTTGCAGAGAGCCGTGTTCGCCCTGAAACCATTGCAGCAGAAAACGTGCTACATGATATGGGCGCTATTTCGATGTTCTCAAGTGATTCACAAGCGATGGGGCGTGTGGGTGAAAACTGGTTACGTATTGTTCAGACAGCCAACGCGATGAAAGCGTCTCGTGGCAAGCTGCCTGAAGATGCGCCAGGCAATGATAACTTCCGTGTCCTACGTTACGTGGCAAAAATCACCATCAACCCAGCGATTGCTCAGGGTATCAGCCATATTCTAGGCTCCATTGAGGTCGGCAAAATGGCTGATCTCGTATTATGGGACCCACGTATGTTTGGTGCTAAACCTAAACTGGTTATTAAAGGTGGCATGATCAACTGGGCAGCAATGGGCGATCCGAATGCTTCCCTGCCAACACCACAGCCAGTGTTCTATCGTCCAATGTTTGGTGCAATGGGTAAAACCGTTAACGACACTTGTGTGACTTTCGTTTCACAAGCTGCTTTAGATGATGGCATTAAAGAAAAAGCAGACCTTGAGCGGCAAGTGGTTGCTGTCAATAACTGCCGAGCGATTGGAAAGCGTGATTTAGTGCGTAACGGTGAGACACCAAATATTGAAGTTGACCCTGAAACCTTTGCTGTAAAAGTAAATGGTGAACATGCAACTTGCCAGCCGATTAGCGAAGCCGCAATGAATCAACGTTATTTCTTTAGCTAATTGTACATGTTTGGATTATCTGCCTGCCAGTGGCAGGCAGAATTAACATAAAAGGTAATATTATGATCATTATTGAACATATTCTTGGCAATGTTAAAAAAGACCCAGTGTGGCAAGCGCGCCAGAAAAATGCTGACGTTGATACGTTGATCCTTGATCAACGAGAAGCACAGAAAAGCCGCTGTCGTAAAAATACTGAAAAAGGCCAAGACTTAGGTATTGCGCTGGACAGAAAAGTCTTGTTGTCGGATGGTGATGTTCTGCTATTTGATGAAACAACCAATACAATGACGATAGTTCAGATCTCTTTACGTGACGTCATGATGGTCAATTTATCCCACCTGAAAAACCTAAGTACTGAAGAGCATATTCGTATTAGTTTCGAATTAGGGCATGCATTAGGTAACCAGCACTGGAAAGCCGTTTTAAAGGGTGATCTTGTTTACGTACCACTGACGGTAAGTGAAAAAGTCATGGGTTCGGTCATGCGCACACATGGTTTTGGTGAAGAAACATTTGCCTTTGTGAAAGGTGAAAGCATTTTACCTGAATTGAGCCACTCTGAAGCGCGTTTATTATTTGGTGGTGCAGAGGAAACAGATACGCATGTTCATGTGGAATTAGGGCAGATCCACGGGCACAGTCACAGTCATGATCATGCACACAGCCACGATCACAGTCATGATCACCATCATGACCATGGGCACACTCATACACACAAATAACGTTCGTGTTCATGAGTAAGGAAAGTGATATGGAAGCATCTGACCTAATTAGAATTATGCAGTTTGGTGATTCAGCACTACCAATTGGTGCATTTACATTTTCAAATGGGGTTGAATCCGCCATTCAAAAAGGTGTTGTCCACGACAAAGAAACGCTGAAATCTTTTGTTCATACGTCTTTGAGTGTCGCAGCTCATTCAGATTGTATCGCCATTGTGGCGGCTCATCGTGCTGCTATTGCTCAAGATAACGACACATTAGCGAAGGTTGATTGGGCGGTACATAACCGTAAATTGAATGAAGAAGCACGCATAATGACAACCCGAATGGGAAAAAAACTCGCTGAAATCTCAGTCCATATTTTTGAGAACCCACAAGTGAGTGGGTGGCTTGCGAAAATCAAAGCTAATGAGGTTCCAGGGACTCAGCCAGTAACACAAGCCATTGTTATGGCTGTTCAAGGGATCGCGGAAAGAGATGTTGTTGTGATGCACCAATATGGTATTGCCATGACCATTTTGAGTGCTGCGATGCGGCTAATGCGTATCACACATTATGAAACACAGCATATTCTTTTTGAATTAAATGAAGAAATTAAGGTTTTTTGTGACATCGCAGCTAATGGTGACATAGAGCAAATGTCCTCATATGTTCCTGTGATTGATGTCTTAGCTGCGGTACATACTAAATCGTTTGTCCGTTTGTTTATGAACTAACGAACAACTAAAAATTTTGGGGAAAAATGATGAAAAAAATGACTCGGATCGGAATTGGTGGACCAGTAGGTTCAGGAAAAACAGCAATTATTGAAGTGATCACCCCGATCCTCATTGAAAGAGGTATTAAACCGCTAATCATCACGAATGACATTGTGACGACTGAAGATGCAAAACAAGTAAAACGCACCTTGAAAGGCATTCTTGATGAAGAGAAAATTTTAGGTGTTGAAACAGGGGCATGTCCTCACACTGCAGTACGTGAAGACCCAAGTATGAACATTGCTGCAGTTGAAGATATGGAAGAACGCTTCCCTGATAGCGATGTGATTATGATCGAAAGTGGCGGTGATAATTTAACTTTAACCTTTAGCCCTGCACTTGCTGACTTTTACATCTATGTTATTGATGTAGCTGAAGGTGAAAAAATTCCACGTAAAAATGGTCCAGGTTTAGTTCAAGCCGATATTTTAGTTATCAACAAAATTGACTTAGCGCCTTATGTTGGTGCCAGTCTTGAAGTGATGGAACATGATACCAAAATTGTTCGTGGCGACCGCCCTTATATACTGACTAACTGTAAAACGGGGGAAGGGGTTATTGAGTTGGTTGATATGATCATGGATAAATTCCTCTTTACGCACCAAGTACCAAGGGGGTAAAGATGACGAATTTCAGGGCAGATATAGCAAATACTCCAACGCGTGTTAAAGCTCATATTTTAGGCAGCAATGCACCTGAACTCGCCGCATATCAAGATGAACCGAAGCAAATGCAAAGTGGTGCTGTTGGTAAAAGTGGTTACTTAAAATTAAGGTTTGCTCAAGGAGAGTATCGTAGTGAGCTGGTGGAAATGGAGCGTCGCGTTCCTTCTTTAGTGCAAAAAGCGCTGTATTGGGATGAGTTGATGCCCCATCTACCCTGCGTCACTATGATCTCTACCTCTGGTAGTTTACTGCAAGGTGATAGGCAAGCCCTTGATATTATAGTTGAAAAAGGTGCTTGTGCTCATGTGACAACGCAATCTGCGACCAAGGTTCATATGATGGAAGCCAACTATGCCACACAGTACCAGAATATTATCGTTGAGGAAGATGGGTATTTAGAGTATTTACCCGATCCTATAATTCCTCACCGTAATTCTCGGTTTATTACTGACACGCGGATTAATATTCATCCAAGTGCGACAATGATTTATTCCGAAATACTCATGTCGGGCAGGAAATATCACCACCCAGATGAACAGTTTGGATTTGATGTTTTTTCATCCCATATTCGAGCAGAATCATCGTTCAATAAAGAATTATTTGTTGAGAAATACATTTTAGAGCCAAAAAAATCACCGTTAAATCTTAAAGCGGTTATGGATAGCTTTGATACTTTTGGCAATGTTATTTTACTGACACCTAAAATTCATCATGAGCGTATTTTAGAACGTCTAGATGCGATATATGACCCGAAAAATGAAATTGCTTTTGGTGCAACTCAATTACCGAATGACTGTGGATTAATATTTAAAGCATTGGGGGTTGATAGTCCAAAAGTGAAGGATGCTGTCAGATATTTTTGGCAAATAGCGAGAGAAGAGATATTAGGTATTTCGCTACAAGAACCTTTTTTATGGCGTTAAATGCGGTTTATTACATTAAATGTTTATTATTGCATTTAATACAAAATAGTAATGGTTGTCATAAAGTGACTGAAATAACCGGTTAGGTTATCAAAGTAATTTATTAATATATTATCAGTAGAGTAATTTTTATGATTTCTCTACTGATATTCCTATCAAGGAATTTCATGATGGAAAAAATAATAAATCAGAATGCTTGGAATAAGTTAGCCAGCAAAAATATAGCGATACAATTTATTGATATCGTCTTGCGTGGCTGTGCTCAAGTTATGTTTCAAAATAACGCACTCACCGGACTTCTATTTTTTATTGCCATTTTCATCGGTGCGTTTTTAGAAGGCATGCCGCAAGTCGCTTTAGGTTGTTTGTTAGGTACCATTGTGGCTACACTTACCGCTTATATTAGTAAATTAGATACTGAATCACTGCGCTCGGGGCTTTATGGATACAATGGTTGCTTAGTTGGGGTTGCTCTTCCTACTTTCTTAGAGAATACCCCATTTGTTTGGGTAACAATCGTATTAGGGAGTATCGTTTCTGTTATAGCGACTATCTCTTTAATGGATTTTCTAAAAAACTGGAAAGTTGCAGCATTAACAGCCCCTTTTGTTTTAGTATCATGGATCATTTTACTCGCGAGTTACAATTTCTTAGGTATTGAAGGTGTTGCATTGCCGACCCCCGCATTACCTAAACAACTTATTGAACCCATTGGGTTAATTCCTCATAGCGATCTGGTTGCTGATATTTTCCGTGGTGTCTCGGAAGTATTTTTACTCAGTAGCATGATTGTCGGCATTCTTTTTGTCATTGGTCTTGCGGTTAGCTCTATATGGGCAGCGATATTTGCCGTATTTGGTTCTCTTCTTGCTTTTATTGTTGCAACCCTTTTAAAAGGTGACTTTTCGAGTATTCATACTGGTTTATATTCATTTAGCGCTGTATTAACTGCGATTGCTTTAGGTTCTACCTTTAATAAACCGAGCTATCGAGTGGTCGTTTATGCCATCGTTGGTGTGATATTTACCGTATTTGTTCAAGGGGCACTCGATATTATTCTTGAACCATTTGGTATCCCGACCTTAACGATGCCATTTGTTCTAGCATCATGGCTATTTCTAGTACCGAATCAAGATATTATGCCTAAGCATCGGCAGTAATATTTGCACTAAAACTTTTTGGTATTCAATTATGAAAAAAAATGCAATATATAAATATATTCAAAATATGAGAATGCTACGCTTAGTGCTCTCATTATTAATACTTGTAGATGGGATATTGATTATTATCCCCATCATCTCAACTTATGATTTTCATTTATACCCTCAGCATCTAGGTTTTGTTGATTGGCTACAATCTTTAGGATTAGTTAAGTTATTAGATATTCCAAGATTTGCTATTGGAGTTGTACTCATTATCCTTGCTATTCCTACATATTTAGGCCTGCGGATCGGTTGGTTATTTAGCTGCTTTATGCTGTTTATTATTATGTTAATTAACTTGGTATTAGCAAGGGAAAATGTCCTGACTGGAACTTTTTCACTGATAGTACTGATTATTGCTGTTGCAAATTGGAAAGCATTTAATCGCCATAGCTTATCTGGTGCAGGCTTTGTTGCTTTCATGAGCTTAAGCGTATTATTGGGTTATTCTGTATTTGGAACTTTGTATTTAGGCGAACAATTTCAACCCCATGTTACTGATATTTCATCAGCATTTTACTTTGCTCTGGTATGTATGACGACGGTGGGATTTGGTGACATTATTCCAATTAGCGTTGAGGCAAGACTGTTCACCATTTCGATTGTAATTTTAGGTATTACAATTTTCACAACCTCTATTGTTTATTTTTTAGGGGTATTTGCAAAAAGTACACAGGAAATTGTTAAGAAGAGATTATTCCGTATGAAAAACCACTATATTATTGTTGGCGCAAGCCCCCTAGCTTTAAACACCTACCACGGATTAAGAAAGCGCGACTTAGATGTCATGGTGCTTTGTCATGAAGATCAAAAAAAGAGCTATCCAGATAATGCGCAAGTTATTGTCACAGCGCAAATTAATAAACATACATTAAATAGTGCTAACTTAGATCAGGCAAAAGCGTTATTTATTTTAGGTGACTCTGATTCTGAAAACACCATTTCTATGTTGGCTGCGAAAGAAATTGTTGGTGGAAATATTAAAAGTGTTATTGCTGTAAATGATGACAAAAACTACGAAAACATGCAGCTACTACATGCGGATTTACTCATTTCGCTTTCATCTTTAGGAAGTGAAGTTCTGATTAAAATGATCTTTGGTGAAAACATTAATAACCAAGTGATGGAAAATATTATTTTTTCAAACAACATATTAGAATCATAATATGCTGGAGTCCCAATAGAAAATTGCTGCTGTGGAGTATCTGCAGCTTTATCATTTATACGAAGAAATAAAAATATAGATAAGAGATAGAGAGTTTATTATGGATCTAACCGTTATTATTTTTATTCTAGTGTATGTCGCAATGGCTTTTGGGACTTTCCCTGGGATTAAAATTGACCGTACTGGTGCATCTGTAGCGGGGGCATTGGCCATGATAGGGTTTGGGATTATCTCGCCCAAAGTATCTTGGAATGCAATTGATTACAGTGCGATTGGATTACTATTTGGCTTAATGGTGGTATCTGCATCATTTACAGTATCAGGATTTTATCACCAAGCGGCACAAAAAGTGGCGAGCTTAAATATTAGCCCACCTAAATTAATGGCTGTTTTCATTATTGTTGGCGCACTTCTTGCCTCGGTACTTACAAACGATATTGTTGTGGTGGCGATGACGCCTTTATTGGTTTCCGTTACATTATCTCGTGGTCTTAACCCAATTCCATTTTTACTTGGCTTTTGCTTTGCGGCCAATAACGGTGCCGCAGGTTCTTTAATTGGCAGCCCTAAAAATATGGTTGTGGCACAAGGATTGGATTTATCTTTTATTGGCATACTCAATATTACGGCTATTCCAGTCTTATTTTCAATTCCCATTGTATGGTGTGTGATCACTTTGCTTTACCGTAATCGTTGGTATTTATCTGACGATAAAAAGTCAACATTGTCCAATGGCGAACCTTCGATTATTGAATTCAATTGGTGGGAAACGATAAAAGCCGCTACGGTTTTATTTGCGGTTATTCTCGCTTTTTTATTTAGTGATTTACCTCGTGAGCTTGTTGCATTGTCAGCAGCCTGTTTTTTATTGTTAAACAGAAAAATAGCGTCCAGTGACATGTTAAAGCATGTTGATGGAGACTTAATTCTTTTAATGATGGGGTTATTTATTATTAATACCGCATTTTCTAATACTGGTATCCCTCAGGAGATATTGCATTATCTATTGGGCAAAGGTATCGACCTAAATAGCCCTATTACGTTATTTTTGGTCACCATCGTAATGAGTATTTTTGTAGGGACGACACCAACGGTGATTTTATTGATCCAGTTTGTTTACCCTCATGGCAATGTCGATTTGTTAGGTGCTGCGTTAATTTTAGGGGCCTGTTTTGCGGGTAATATATTTATATTTGGTAGTATTGCAGGGATTATTGCTGTTGAGCAATCCTCTGCGCATGGTATTAAAATATCGTTTTTAGAGTTTACAAAATCAGGCGGTATTATTTCCATTATTTGTATTTTTATTGCTGTTGTTTGGTTATCCATCTATTAGTTTATAGAGAGTTTCAACATGTTAGAAGTCAAAAACTTATGTATAAAGCAAGATAACCGTACATTATGGGATTCACTGTCATTTTCACTGAATAAAAATGAGCGCCTAGGGATTTCAGCACCAAGTGGTTTTGGTAAAACAACATTAGGCCGTGTATTAGCCCAATGGCAAATACCTGCGCAAGGAGATGTGCTATTTAATGGAAAAAAATTGTCTCAAAACGAATATTGCCCTGTTCAGCTCGTTCCTCAACATCCTGAAAAGTGCTTTAACCCTTATCGGACAGTCGGTGAAAGTGTGAAGGATGCTTGGGAGCCTGCTCCATACTACCTTGAACGTTTGTTTATTAAATCAGAGTGGTTGGCTAGAAGACCAAATGAACTGTCGGGCGGAGAGCTTGCTCGAATTGCCTTATTAAGAGCATTAGACCCAAGAACAAAAACCTTAATTGCAGATGAAATCACTGCACAATTAGATGCTCACTTACAGAAAGATATATGGCAGTTTTTAATTCAGCTCTCGGAAGAAAGACCATTATCGATGATTGTTTTTAGCCACAATAAATTCCTATTAGAAAAGGTATGTACATCGATTTGGAATGTAACAATATCAGAGTGAACTATTTTAAATTATCAAAAGTATTCACTGGCTATTTAATTATGCTCATTTAATGACTGTTAATTTTTGATATTCCATTAATGTATTTAATTTAAATTCTAGAAACGATGTTTTTATATCTATGATATCAAATAGAGGATGCTGCAATGGTAGCTATTGATATTTTATTAGTTGGAGCTGGTGGAGGTATTGGTTCACTACTGCGTTGGTGGATTGGTCGCCTAGTGGGCGAGAGTTATCACGGGAAATTTCCATTATCAACGTTCATCATTAATATTTCTGGCGCATTTGTTATTGGTTTTTTAAGCCGTTATTTTTCTATTGATTGGGATGACCGCTATGGGACATTTCTACAATCAGCTATTTTAACAGGGTTACTGGGGGGGTATACAACATTCAGTAGCATGCAGCTTGATGCCTTGAAGTTGACTCAAACTAAACAAAAATTACTCGCACTCTTTTACTTATTAATTTCGGTTTTATTTGGGTTAGCTGCGGCATTTATTGGTGCTTGGTTAGCAAACTAACAGGGGCTAAAAATGAATATTATGATCTTAGTTTTTATTGGTGGTGCAATTGGCGCAATTTCCCGAGAATTACTGATGGTGTCTGTTCCTACCATGAATGATCACTTTCCCCTTGACATATTTATAGCAAATATTCTCGCATCATTATTGCTGGGTATTGTCGCTGGACTATTAATGAGGAAGAAAATAGGCCAAGGGATGAATGCATTTTTTGCCACAGGTGTAATGGGTGGATTATCAACATTTTCTAGTTTTGTCTATGGCGCCGTTGAGATAATGAAGTATCCAGGGGCTTTCTTAGTGGCAGTTAGTTACTTGATTTTAAGTGTCGTTATCGGGTTTGCTGCTATCTATATTGGATACTCAGTGAGTAATAAGCAATATAGTTAAATATGATACTGATATTTTTAAGTTTATAATAGAACAAGGAGCTTTGAAATGAAAATAGCTAAATCAATATGGCATGGAATTACTTCAGAGCCTTATAGATTACAATTGTTTTTTGATTTAATACTTTTGGTATTATCACCTGTGATATTTATCAGCATAATTGGTTTTGACACAAAAACATTAAATATGGATATTTTCACTATTACATTAATTATTTTAGTTTATATTTACATTACACGTTGGTTTAGCAGCTGGTATTGTAATAGAAGTAAAAATAAATAATATGTATGAAAACTTTTATAAGAGTGTAGTTATTTTTTTTGTTATGGTTTTCTTCAATGGCAGTCTAAATATAGAGGAAGCTTCAACATTTACTTAAAGAAGGCTTCCTTATTTTTATTACTATAAATTTTAATTTATGATTTTTCTTTTTTTAGGATCATAAAAATATTTAAAACTAAGCTTGCAAGAATTGCAACAGCACCACCGATAAATGTCTCATATGCTCTTGATATCGGTAGTAAGTAACTTGGGTTATGTAAAAATTGAGTTTCTTCAAGAAGAAGTAGAACAAAAACAGTAATAGAAAATGTTTTTAGTAGATAATTTAAACGGAAAAGTGTTGGCATGAAAAATATGATTAAAGCTAAAACTGCTAAGTAAATATAAGTTTCCTGTGATTTGGTTATGCTAAACATGGCAATAACAAAAACGGCTGCCAATAGACTTCCTAAAAACCTAAGTAAGGTAACCTTTATTATGTGCATTTCTTTTGGATGGAGTAACATAATGAATGTTAGAGGCGCCCAATAAGGTTTATATAAATTTAGATAGTCAGGTATTGAAAGACTTAAAAATAGAAAAAAACTGAATAAGAAAGCGCGTATATATACTTTTTCATCACTATGATATATTTCCTTTGAAAATAATCCATTTTTAAATGCATGACTTTCAAAATTTTTATGTCTAAGTAAGCTAAATGTAAGCAGACTAATAGCAACCCCTGAGATAAAGGCCATCGGCAAGTCAAAGCTAATAGAGTCAAGTGTTGTTCCCATACAAGAAAAGATAATCAAAAATGGAAATGTACGATCTAAGTAATCATCTTTTTTGTAAAATAGGTAATAGCAATAGGAGAGGATAAATAAGTAAATATGAAAATAAATTGTTAGCTTTAGTATAAAACCAATCCCCCCACCAACGATAACTAAACATAATAAAAAAAATACATAAAAAATATTACTACTATCAGGCTTTGTATCATAAACGACATTAGAGAATAGTGTTGTTAAAAGACCAAATGTCCCACCTATGAAGCCAAATAAAGAAAAACAAATAGTTGAATTGACTATGGCAGTAATCAAAAAAACTCCATTATTTCTAAAGCTAATATATTTGTTTTCTTTATTAATATCTTTCATGTTAACTACTCACTCTATCTTTTTTAGTTATTTTCACCATCTATCTTAGTCGAGTTATATCGTAAATTAAAGAATTGTTTTAGTATGTGATAACTCTGAATATACATTGAAAATATAAAATTATTTTTGTTGGCATGTATTTTTTAGAGGTGTTTAAAAGTATTCGAATTATGTTTAAACATATCATAAAAAGATATAGAAAAATAAACGATAGGTTTTATTCATTTCAATTTATATTTATGATGAAATAGACATTTTCCATTGATTCTTTATACGATAAAAAAATGCACATCCAACTAGCCCTAAATAGATAAAAGGTTCAGGTGTGAGTGTTTTGAGTGACAAAATGTAATGGCAAAGTACAAGTAAGAGGGTAGGGTAAAGTAGCATATGGACTCTTTTCCACCATGTACCTAACCAACTACGTATACAGTTTAATGAGCTAATAGCCATCAGAAATAAACATAGCCAAGCGATAGCGCCAATAACTAAATAAACTCGCGAATAAATTTCTTCAAAAAATAACCCCAAATTATTTATACCGATTTCAAGTAACAGATAACTGCTTAAATGTAGAGCTGCCCAAAAAAAACACCAGAGCCCAAGTGCTTTGCGTGTTTGAAACAATGTGGTAAATCGTAATAATTGAGCAATAAGTGGGATGCACGCAATCAGAACTAATAAACGTAACACAGTGATCCCTGTAAAATGTTGTATATCTTTAGTGGGATCGGCGCCAAGTTGCTGGGTATCTATTAAAAAAATTAACCACAACAAAGGGAGTAGAGCAACAAGGTGAATACTCCCTTTGGTTAACCATACTGTTAGTTTATTTTCTTGGGACATTAATAGTATCTCCGCAAGTCCATTCCTTGGTATAAGCTTGCCACTTGGTCGGCATATCCATTAAAGAGCAACGTGGGTTGCCGAGTTACTTGGCCTAAGCCACCTGCACCAATAAAACGTTCAGTTGCTTGTGACCAGCGGGGGTGGTTTACGTGAGGATTTACATTGGCATAAAAACCATATTCGTCTGGTGCAGAAAGGTTCCACGTTGTTTCGGGCATTTGCTCAGTTAGGCGGATTTTCACGATAGACTTAATGCCTTTAAAGCCGTATTTCCAAGGAACGACTAGTCGGATAGGTGCGCCATTTTGGTTGGGTAAGCTTTTTCCATATACGCCAGTGGCCAATAAAGTGAGTGGATTCATTGCTTCATCTAAGCGTAATCCTTCCACATAGGGATAGGCTAACCCGCCACCAACATAACGACTTTTTTGCCCAGGCATTTGTTCGGGGGCGTAACGTGTTTCAAAGGCGACATATTTAGCTTTGCTCGTAGGTTCCACTAGCGCTAATAACTTCGCAAGTGGAAAACCAACCCATGGAATAACCATCGACCACGCTTCTACGCAGCGCATTCGATAAATACGTTCTTCTAAGGGAAACTTAGTGTTGATGTCATCTAAATTGAGAGTCATTGGATGGCTAACTTCACCCTCAATCGTGACAGTCCATTCGTCAGTGACTAATGTATGAGCATTATCGGCGGGATCTGACTTACCGAGTCCAAACTCATAAAAGTTATTATACCCAGTCACTTTATCTTCTGGTGTCAGAATAAGTGATGATTGGTATTCCTGAGGTTGAATAAATATCAGCGATTTTCTAGGCACGGTTGGAGTCGCGGGGGTATCGTCACTAAACCAAGAAAATAAACCTGCATTTGCCGTAGATGCAAGGGTTAATCCTGCGGCTCCGATACCCAAGGCTTTAAGAAGTTGTCGGCGTTTCATAAAAAAAATCGACTCATCTGTGATTTGAGACGTCGGAATTTTTGGTGTTTTTTTCATTGTGCGCTCCAGAGTAATAAGGTGGATTAAATCTGTTATATCAAACGCGCAAAAAATAAAGCTGACAGTAAGATGACAAATTTGTCATCTTACTTGATTGTAGGGAATCGGAGGGTAATTGTACTGGTACCTGAGCAGTGTTCAAAGCTTACTGACCCACCATGCAATTCAACAATTGCTTTAACAATTGCTAATCCTAAACCAGAGCCTTCTGTTGAACGAGCATTATCCCCCCGCCAAAAACGAGTGAAAATTTCTTCATTATCTTGCAGCAGATCGCCTTGGTTAGTGATTTTAATTTCTTGGTGGTTTGGATATGTAGTGATTTCAGTGAGTACGCGAGTTTGTGCGTGAGAAAATTTAATTGCATTTGAGAAAATGTTAATGAAAACTCGAGTGAGTAGTGTAGGGTCAGCATAAAGGGTTAATGACGATGGCTCACATGATAGCTCGATTTGTTTTTCTTGTGCATAGGCGGAAAATAGCTCATACACCTCATCAATAACTTGAAATAAAACGATGTTTTCGCGATTCAACGTAATGTTCTTATTTTCAGCACGGGCAATAAATAGGGTGTTTTGGATCATTTTAGCCAGTTTATCCAACTCTTCGATATTACTGACGATCATCGTTTCATATTCGGCAACACTACGAGGCCGCTGCAATGTAACCTCATTCTGCACACGAATAGCATTAATTGGGGTTCTTAACTCATGGGCTAAGTCATCAGCCAATTGGGTGAGTTTAACAAAATCATGCTTCAATCGTTGGCGCATGGTATTCATTGATTTACCCAGCTCTTTAAGCTCTTGCGGCAACTGCTCAATATCGATAGGGTTCTTTAATGTATAAATATCTGTTTTTGCTGTGATTTTGCTAAGCGATTGAATATCTGACAGTCCTTTTTTCAAGAGCCATATACTGAGTATCCCCATGAGTAATATTGAAAATGCTGAAACCAGCATACTTTGGGTTAAATATTGGGCTAAGATGCCACTGCGGTCGACCGATATTTTGCCGAGAACAACTTGTAAGGGCCCTTGTGGGGAGTTTGAAACGAAATATACGGAGGAAAAGGGGATCCCCTGCGCTGTTTTCCCATGGTTGATAACATTGAGATTTAATTGTTTTTGTGGCACTAATTTGAGTTGTTGGGTATCAAGTTGCGCATTATTTGTCGAAACTAATACGCGCCCAGCGTCATCCGAGATTTGGATAATATCTTGGCGCATATCCATCATGCTTTGGAAATACATGGGAAGCGTTTTGATATCAATACCACTGGAAATTAACTTGGCGAGCTGGTGGGCTCGGTTAATGAGTAAGTTGTTATCTTGTTCAACGAGCTCATTTTTAAGTGAGTGATACAAAACCCACGTCACCATACCTGCATTTACAATCATCAAAGCAATAAATAATGAAATAAGCTTAAAGCGTAGCGATTTTTTTTTCATTTTTCTGGCCTATTTAAGCGATATCCCATACCACGAATCGTTTCGATGAGTTTAACGTCAAAATTATCATCGATTTTCTTTCTTAGCCGGCGAATAGCGACATCAATAACATTGGTATCGCTGTCAAAATCAATCCCCCAAACTTCACTTGCAATTAATGCTCTCGGCAAGATTTCATCACAATGCAGTACAAAAAACAGTAAAAGAGAAAATTCTTGACGGGTTAAGGTGATTTTTATACCACCACGTTCAACTTCATGGCGAGTAAGGTCTATTTTTAAATCCGCAACCGCCATATTTGTAGATGTGGGTTGATGAACTTTTAAGAGATTTTTAACCCGAGCGAGTAATTCTGAGAATGAAAATGGTTTAACGAGATAGTCATTTGCACCGAGCTCTAATCCTTTAATTCGGTCGTCTACTGCATCGCGAGCGGTGAGGCAAATTACAGGAACATTTTTAGATGTCCTTAAAATTTTCAAAATGTCCCAGCCATCCATGCCAGGGAGCATAATATCGAGAATAACTAACTGGTAGTTATTCTCTAAGGCAAAATAGAGACCATCACGGCCATCTTGGGCAGTATCCACAAGAAAACCTGCTTCTTCTAAGCCATTTTTAACCCAATGTTGGGTTTTTGTATGATCTTCAATTAAGAGTATTTTCATGAAATTCGAACGGTAACCTCAATTTGACTTTATTTTATATTAAAGAAACTTAGGTGTGTTTAACAATTAAAAATCATAGGGTCGTGGCTGTGAAGGCGATTTAGAGTGATAATACATTCTATTGTCTGCTCTGATTTTAGACGTATCATGGGCTTTCTATATTAAATATAGGCCTACTTAATAACGTTACTAAGTTAAGTAACATATTGAATATAAGTAATTTATTATGAATAGCACTCCCTCTTTTCAAGATATAATTTATCACTTAATCGGTAGTATCCCTGAAGGCCGAGTCGTGACTTATGGCACGCTGGCCAAAATGGCGGGTTACTCTACTTATGTACGACAAGTATGCCAAGTGATCCGCACGATCCCCGCAGACAGTACTTTGCCGTGCCATCGCATTATAAATGGGCAAGGGAAATTGTCTGTGAAAGGGGAGAGCTATACGCGACATAAAAAAGCACTTATCAGTGAAGGCATTATTTTTGATTCAAATGATAAGATAAAGCTGAAACAATATTTGTGGGAAGGGCTCAGCTAGAAGGGAAATTTCGAACTTCAATTCTCGACCTCACTGATGAATCCTCTCACTATGATTCTAAAACCACATAAATATGATTCTAAAAATCCCCTTTACGCTTAGTGAGCTAAACACTTCATTTTTTAACAGACTAAGATAAGTCTTAAAAAAATATTTAAGATAAAATTAAACCCAAAATACGAGTGGAAAAATTTTATTTCATTAACTTTAGTGGTTAAATTTTAACCTAAATAAACATAGGGCGGGTTAAAAGTATATATTGATATTTTCAATTGTATCAATTTGTAAATATTTAACTAAGTATTTTCACTACCCAAAAGGTAACTCTTTGTTATTCAATGGTTATTTGCTTTAAGTTTCATTTTTTTGTAACAAATGCTTATTTTAATAGGGCGGTGTTTTTTTTTAATAAAAATAGATTTGCACTATCAATTATACAAACTAAATATTCAGACATATAATCATTCTAAATTTAACAAAGTGTCTAAAATTTATTATTTAATATAAAGGTTAAATAAAGATGGCTTATTTTTCTAAAGGGATAAATATAGAAATAGGACAGTATTTGCGAGGGATAAGGAAAGAGCAAAACTTAACAGGAAGCGAACTGGCAAAAAAGTTAAATGTGAGTCAACAACAAATTTCTCGCTATGAAACGGGAAAAACGAAATTAACGTTTGAAATGATGGACACCATCTTAGCACTATTTAATAAGTCATGGCGAGATTTTTTTAATCATGTAATAGATAAGCATGATAACGAAAGATTAAAATGCATTGTAATGAATGAAAAAAACTATTATTCGATCTTAGATAAAGACACAAAAAAAATGTGGCGATAATTTTTGCTCATGACAATTAAGAACAAGGCATGATAAACAGATAATACAAATAAATAAATTTAACTTGTCAAGGTGATAACTTTATTAAAAATAATCATTATATGGATTAATGATTATTTTTATCTAAAGTTGTTATGAACAACTATTATAGCAAAATATAAATCATACAGGATTAAATTAATATGAAATTAAATAAATTTGTAGTCGGCGCAGTATTAGCATCAGGTTTTGCTTCATTTGCAGCTATGGCCGCTTATACAGGTACCCCAACTAACGGTACAATTGAAATTACAGGTGAGCTTGTTAATTCTGCTTGTGGTTTAAGCGAAGAGTCAAGCCCTGTAAAAGTTAATTTTTACCAAATCCCTGTATCAAATTTAAAAAATGGTGAGCGTGCAGGTAATGTTAAAAAAGATATCGTTCTGCAAGGCTGTGATACTACAGTAGCTCAAACTGCAACTGTTACTTACACGCCATCTACAGTAAACCCGAATGATAGCGCATTAGCTGCATTTACTTCAGGAACAGCAAGCGGTGCTGGTATTGGTTTAAGAGATAATGGAAATCAAGATGTTGTATGGGGCCAGGCTTCTACAGCGGTTAACTTAACTAATGGTAAAACAACAATTCCATTTGTTGCATACCTGAAATCAGATAACGCATCTAATGCTGTTACTCCAGGTAACTTCGATTCTACAATTAACTTCCAAATCGATTACCAATAATTTGGAATTAATTTAGTGATTGTATGCGGAGTATTAAATACTCCGCAATACTGAGCCTAGAAATATAATTAAAGCGGTGTTACCCATGATAATTCGAGTTAAAAAAATAGCATTAAGCTCTAGTTTATTATGGCCCTTATTAAGCTGGGGAAGTGCTGTAAATAACACCCCAGGTGATATTGTTATGCAAGGCGAGTTAATTGAGGCTTCTTGTAATATCGATCCTGATAGTCGAGAGCTTTGGATTAATTTCGGGGAAGTGAGTGCACGTGAAATCACGCCTGATGCTAATTTACTTTTAAGTAAAAATTTTAATATAAAGCTAGTCGGTTGTACGCTTCCTTCCGAAGATAAAGGTAGTGCATCAAGAGCTCAAATAACAATGATGGGAAGCACTGTGGACCGCGGTCAGTTACTTCAAGTTAATGGCGATTCAGAAGGTTTTGGTATTCAATTAAAAAATTCTCATGGAGAAATACTAAAATTCAATACAAAGCTACCTGATTATACATTGCTCGAGGGACGAAACAGTTTGGAGTTTACTGCAACTTTAGTCGCTTATCAAAAATACATTAAGGCGGGTGAATTTGCAGGTGTATTGAGATTTAGAATGGATTATTTTTGAATAAATATAAAAATATTTGCGATTTTATTAAGAATCGGATTGGTCTTTTAGAATAGCTAGTGAATTCAGAGTGAATTAAAATGATTATTTTCAGTGGGAATATAAAAAAAATATTTGCAATATATATTGCAATGCTTTGTTACTCACCTAATATGTTAGCTAACGATATTGTTGAATTTAATACAGATGTATTAGATGTCGGGGATCGTAATAATATTGACTTAACTCGCTTTTCAAAAGACAACTTTGTATTTCCTGGTACTTATCTATTAGATGTTTATATTAATGGGCAATCATTATCGCAGCAAAAAGTTACTTATATCATTGACCCTCAGGATAGCGAAAAAACGCTCGTTTGTTTTACGCCTGAACAAATTGATATGCTGGCACTTAAAGAAGATGCATTAAAGAAAATTCAGGCGATCTCACCAGGATGCTCGAATATTTTACCTATATCAGGTGTCAAAATTAATAACTTCGAAGGTAAGCTTGATATCACAATGCCGCAAGCTTGGATGAAGTATTCAGACCCAAGCTGGGTACCGCCTGAGCGTTGGGATACAGGTGTTTCAGGTTTATTGTTCGATTATAACCTAAATGGTTCGATTTCACGTTCTTTAGTCAGGCATACAAGTAGACATTCTTTATCTGCTTATGGCCAAGCTGGAGTGAATTTAGGTGCATGGCGTTTTAGAGCTGATTACCAAGCAAATTACAATGAGCGTGGTGACAGAAAATTCGATTGGAATCAGTTTTATGCATACCGCCCTTTAATTCATATTGCGGCTAAATTAACTCTGGGTGAAATTTATTTAAATTCGCAAATTTTCGATACTATTCGATATACAGGACTTAACTTAGCCAGCGATGAGCGTATGTTACCACCAAATTTAAGGGGATATGCGCCGCAAATTAATGGCATTGCTAAAAGTAATTCAAAGGTGATAGTGAGCCAAGCAGGGCGTGTTGTTTATGAAACGACAGTACCTGCGGGGCCATTTAGTATTCAAGATTTGCAAAGCTCAATTCGAGGAACTTTGGATGTTAGAGTTGAAGGTGATGACGGTGATGTATCCACTTTTCAGATTGATACCGCCAATATCCCTTATTTAACTCGACCTGGTTATGTTCGTTATAACGTCTCAATGGGTAAGCCTTCTCGCTTTAACCATAAGCCAGAAGGGCCAATGTTTGCGACAGGAGATTTCTCTTGGGGGCTGAGTAATAACTGGTCGTTAATTGGAGGGATCTTATTTGCTGGCCGGGATTATACCGCACTTTCAGCAGGGTTAGGCCGTGACTTATCTGTATTCGGAGCTTTGTCTGCGGATGTGACACAATCAGTTAGCCGAATTCCTGGTGAAAATACAGAAACGGGGTCTTCTTTTCGTCTGAGTTATTCAAAATCTTTTGATGAAATAAACAGTACGATCACATTTGCGGGATATCGCTTCTCACAAGATAAGTTCCGCACACTATCACAATATTTAGATGAACGTGAAAACCGTTATTTAGGTATAGGTCGCCAGAAAGAGATGTACACCATCACCGCGAATAAAACGTTTTGGGCAGATGAGCCTGATTGGCGAACAACACTATTTTTAACTTACACGCATCAAACTTTTTGGGATCAAACATCTCAAGATAGGTATGGCTTGTCTGTTGGTCGAACATTCCGATTAATGGGCATCGATGGGGTTTCTACGAATATTGCCGCTTATCGTTCAGATTATCGAGGAAGACGTGACGATAGTGTCTCCCTTTCTGTCTCTGTGCCTGTTGGTGATAGCCGTTGGGCGGGATATGACTTACAAAATAGCGGAAGTAAAACAAGTCATATGTTGTCGTATAGCGATAATAGAGATTTCAATAACTTATGGCGAGTAAGAGCTGGGCGTAGTGGTGATGATCGTGTGCAATTTGACGGTTATTATCAAAAGCGCACTCAACTTGCTGATGTAAATACCAACGTCAGCTATCAAGAAAGACAAACTGCATCCATCAATGGGACATTGCGCGGCGGCTTTACCGCAACAGCCTATGGTGCCGCACTACATAATAGTAGCGCAACAACTGATACAGCCAGGATTATGGTCGATACCAATGGGATTAGTGGTGTGCCATTTAACCATGAAAAAACACGAACAAACTGGGCGGGTATTTCAGTGGTACCAGATATCGTGAGTTATTACAGCTTCGATACCCGTATTGATGTCGATAAGCTAAATAGTGATGTTGATACCAACAAAGCGATCGCAACGTCAACACTGACGGAAGGGGCGATTGGTTACCAGCGATTTGCTGTTGCCCAAGGTGAAAAACTGATTGCCACAATTCGCTTTAATAATACAGTTCCTCCGTTTGGGGCGGATGTGACCAACGCTGACGGTATTAATGTTGCAATGTTGATGGAAGATGGATTGGCGTATTTGATGGCTGTAAATCCTAAAGAAACATTAACGGTCTCTTGGGGTGGGAAAGCGCAATGCAAAATTCAATTACCTGAAAAAATTAATCCTGGTATGTCAGTTTTACTGCCTTGCCAATAATGAAATGACAATCAGAACAAGTTTTTAAATAAGGTATAAAAAATGGCGATTTGTATAAAAAAATGGGTGGGTGGTTTACTGGTAATTATGGCTGGAGTAAGCCAATCATATGCAGGAATATCACTAGATAGAACTCGGTTGATTATTACCGGTGCGGAAACCTCTTCGAGTGCTAATTTATCAAACACCAGTTCAAGTATTCCCTTTTTAGCGCAATCTTGGGTTGAAGATGCAAATGGGAAAAAAATTACATCTCCATTAGTTGTATTACCCCCATTACAGAGAATTAATGGCGGACAAAAAGGTGTTGCTCGAGTCTCAAAAACAGCGGAAATAGATAAACTTCCTCAAGATCGCGAAAGTTTATTTTATTTAAATGTTAGGGAAGTGCCACCAAAGCCAGATAAACCAAATGTTTTACAATTAGCGATGCAATCGCGCATCAAATTATTTTATCGACCAACGGCAATTATTCCCACGTCAAAAAGTGCAATTTGGCAAGACCAAGTGACATTTTATAAGCAAGGAAATAACTGGCGAGCTGAAAACCCGACACCTTATTTTGTCACTATTATTAGTTTAAATAATAAGTTGATTACAGAGGGCGGGAAAAAATTAACGGATTTTCCAGGGGTAATGGTAGCGCCTAAATCTCATCTAGATATTAAGGTTAATGGAGCAGGTGAAAGCTTTACCATGATGTATGTGAACGATTACGGCGGCCATCCAGAACTAAAATACAGCTGTAATGGAAATGTCTGTAAAGCACTACCACCGGAGCAACAGCCACGCTAGGAGTATTCGAATGAAAATTAAATGCTTAGGGTTTGTGTTACTAGGGGTCGGCAGTTTTTCTGCGGTTGCGGAAATGGCTGATGATAAAACCTCGCGTCAAACCTTATTGGATGTACACAGCACTGTGCATTTTCAAGGGAGTGTGTATGCATCGCCTTGCGTTCTTGAATTAAATACTCAGGAACAATATGTTGATTTAGGTGAGGTAAGTGCGCGGTCATTTCATCGTATTGGCGATAGAAGTACACCAGTGACTTTTAGCGTGAGGCTTAAAGATTGCCAGCGTGGTGCATCTAGATCCTTTGTAAATTCGGCGGGAGAAGCAACGCAAAATGGTAAGCGTTATTACCTAACAGGTGAAAGCGCGGTTTCGTTGAGTATTGCGGGGGATTCTGATTTCTATAATTCAGATTTAGTGAGAGTTAGTGGTGGTGTTAAAGGTGCGGGATTGCGTATTTTCAGCCAAGACCATGAGAATTTAATGCTTAACCAACCTAAAGGCTCATGGGTGCTTAAGCCAGGGGATAATAACATTACCTTAAACGCATCTTTAGAAGCAACAAGCCAAGTTGTTTCAGCAGGTAATTTTAGCGGATTAGTTAGGTTAAAACTGGAGTATTTATAACAATGTCTATATCCAACAATAAAATATTAAAAGATATAGTGATCGCGACTAGTTTGGCGGTAGTGGCATTGTTACCTCTGTCAGTATTTGGGTATCCACATGGGGCTGTAATACCCGATGGAGGGACCTATACATTCGAAGCAAGAATGAATAACCAGCTTTTGATAAATGAAAAAGACGCAGAGACGGTATTTAATTTTGATGTTACAGACTGGCCTTATTTTGATATTTATTGTCAAACTTATATGCAGCCTGGTGGGCCAGGTAACAACAATCCCGATTCTGGAATGACCTTTGATTTTATGTCAACAATACCCCAATCAATGCAAAATCCGGGTTATTTGACCTTAAATGAGTATTTCGATGTGAAAGTTGAAATCCAGCTTGGCGGGACGCAGCCTAGGAAAGTGGCTGTTCCGGCATCGAACTTGTGGAATGGGGGGTCTGATCCAATGGAGTGTAGGCCGACGAGTACAAATAGCCGTCCTTATGCAGTAACGCTTCGAACAGGCTCTAGCGGAACAGTAACGTTTAGGTTAAAAAAACCGATTATTAATGGAATTACCATAAACCAAGCAGAATTAGTTCAAGTATTTGCTAAAAAAGGAACCGCGACTAATGGATTAACGTCTTATGCACCAATTCCATCAACACGTGTTGTACTGGCTGCGGGAATTATTACAGTTGCTGATGAATGTACGATAAATGATGGAAATCCAATTAATATTGACTTTAAAGATGTTGCAAATACAAGTGAACAATTAAATGGAATTAATTATGCAGAACCTTTTAATATCCCAGTGAAATGTAGAGGTGGAAGCTTTACGACAGGGGATCTGAACATCAAGTTATCTTTACTCCCAGGTGCTTCAGGTCAAGCCGATTTTAATGCGGATTATTACGGAACATTAAAAAATGGCGTGAAGCGAACAAACCTTGGCATTGTTATTAAAGAGAATTTGACGGGAGCATTAGTTAAACCTAACCAAGCTTATACTGTACCTAATTTTTTTAATAACCAAGGTACTTGGAATTTAACTGCGGCACCAATTGCAGCTCCAGGTAGCACAGTGGACGATGGTGAATTTACAGCGACAGGCACGATCCTCGCTGAATTCCAATGAGGTTAACAATGCAAAATAATAATCAAATATTAAACACAATTTATTTATCGGTATGTTACCTTTTTTTATTTGGTTCAAATCAGGCTGTTGCAGATATTACTCATACTAATATGGGGAGTTATTCTTTTAGGGGTAATGTGATGGTTACACCTTGCCAAATTGCACCAGGTAGTGAAAAGGTGCCAGTAGACTTTAAAGAGGTTTCAGTAAAAGAGCTTTATTCAACAGGAAAATCGAAACCTTTATTATTTTCGATTCATTTAATAAACTGTAATACGTCTGTATTTAACGCGGTAACAGTAACATTTAATGGAATAGAAAACACTAATCTCCCTGATCATTTAGCGATTAATGACAAAAGCGAAGCGAATGGAATCGGGATTGGGCTATTAAATTTAAATGAAACACCGATAGAGTTAAATGTTCCATCATTGGCGCAAAATCTGGCGGATAATAATACTGAGCTTCAATTTAAAGCTTATGTTGAAGCTGAACCAGAAGCTCGAACTAATCAGACTATTACATATGGGCTATTTTATAGCACTGCATATTACACATTAAATTATCAGTGATAAGTAAAATAAATACGATGAGTGTAATAAAAAAATCAAATAATTTATATTTATATAGTCAGAGTAATTGGGTTGTTATCGGTAGTGTGATTGTGTGCTTTGGAATTATATTTCACATCTATCTACCTAATTTAGGTGGGGCAGGATTTTCACTACCATTAAATATCGTTAGTGCCTTTTTTCTGGCTTTATTTTTAGTGGTGGCGATTTTTTTTCAAATAAAAAAGATAAGTATAACTTATTCATTAGCAAGTAATTTTATTTCATTAGGCTTAATTATCTTAATGGTGCTATGTTTTTTTTCGCCTGAGAACTATCGTTACAATGCTTACTTAACAGCTTATTGGTTATTAGGGATATTGATATGTTATCAGGTTTTAGTTCAATTTAATATTTCAAATGTAGTCCGTGAAATTATACTTTATGGAATACTTGTTGCTGCTATTATAGAAAGTATATTGGCGATGCTTCAAGTTTTTAATCTATTGCCATTAATAGGTCTACCTTATCCGCCATTAAATGGAGATAGGCCATATGGTGTATTTCAACAGGTTAATGTTTTTTCTAGTTTCATTTGCGTAGGAATAGCAAGTGCAGTAAGTTTGTTGATCAAAATAAAGAATGCTAAATGGTATTTAGTTGGCTTTATTGCTACTGCTTTGCTTTTAATGAGTGCAACAGTACCTTTGTCTCAATCATTAACAGGTTATTTAAATTTAATTTTAATTTTTATTGTTTTTTATTTAATTGCAAAGTATCATCGTAAGAAAATTTTATTTTTATTTCTGGTTGTTATTCTTGGTTTAATAATTGGCTATGGAATTAAGAATGGTCTTAATATTATAGATGCGACTGAAAGTAAATTAAATACATCACGAATTCGATGGGTTTTATGGCAGCATAGTTTATATCTTTTCAGCGAAAAACCATTATTGGGATGGGGCGTAGGAAGTTTTGAGTCAGTATTTTTAGAGCGATTTGGTGGTGGTTTACTAGAGACTAATGAAAGAATAATGTCACATCCACATAATGAAATATTACGTTGGATGGTCGAAGGTGGTTTTGTTGGGCTTATTGCGACAGTTTTAATTATTATCGGTGGTGTAGCTTTATTGCTATCTACATTTAAAAATAAAAATGAAAATTACATTTATTGGGTAGCGGCTTTGCCTATCATATTCCATATGATGACAGAATTTCCTTTGTGGTTATCGATACCTCATGGGATAGTTTTAATATTGTTATTACGCTGTGCTGATTCACCAAATAAAAAATATAAACTAAATAAGATGGTGAACTACTTTTCAAAAGGAATTATTATATTTGGCTCAGCCTTGTCAGTCATTCTGTTATACATGACATTACAAGCACAACAATATTTAACCTATATAGAAAAAACGGGACAGCAAATGTTGTTATCAATAGAAAAGCCTCTTTACCATAATTGGAACTATTTATTGATGTATGACCGTTATCAGTTTGATTTGAATATGGGGTATTTATTGCGCTATAACGAAACGCAGGATATTAAGTACCTTAATTTATTTAATGATTGGGCCATGGACGCATCAAATTCATCTCCTGACATTAATGTTTATATTTCTTGGATTCTGGTTTTAAATGAGCTAGGTGAAAAGGATAAAGCAAGAGACGTTAGATATAAGGCGAGTTATTTGTTTGGCGAAAATGAAAGGTTAAATCAATTGAATTTTTAGTTGGTTATTATTGTTCTTCTTTTCTAAAAATAAAAAATTCTAAAGAATTTGTTGGTGAAAAATCATCAACAGATATGTGTTTTATTAATTAATATTTATCTTAAAAGGAAATAACATGAAAACATTAAATGCTATCGAAGCTGCTGCTGTAGTTGGTGGAACTAAACAAGTTTGTACTGATTCTTATGAAAGTATCATTGTTGGTGGTGTTTCATCTTGTAAATTAATTACAACTTGTACTGACAAGCATGGAAATAAAACATACAAAGCTAAAAATGTTGACGCTGCAAACTGTTCAGGTGCTGTTAAACCATAAGATTTAATTTAACTACCTTTAATTAATACATGGGGATGGACCCCCATGTATATTTTACTTTAAATTGGAACGGCTGTTATGAATATGCATTTTAAACCAATAACCATCACAATTTACACAATATTCGTTGCTGTGATTTCTTCACTCATGACGGTTTTGTTCTACCATATTTTCATCTTTAATACTTTTTCAAATAGTAACTTAGATGATTCTTCTTTTGTCGAGTTTAATACTGCACAAGTTTTATCAAGCCCAATAAAGGAAGATAATAGCATCATAGAAATATTTTCTTATGGTTGTCATTATTGTGCGTTAAGCAATGACAATATGGCCAAATTTGAAAAGGAGCTTCCAGAGGGTGTTACGTTTAAAGCCATTCATTTAGCAATGGATAATAGCGTAGGGCTTGCTGCATACGCGCCTATTTTTGCAACCCTTGAAGAAATGGGGGTAGAAGCCGAATTACGTCAGGCACTTTATAACTCAGTTATCAACGAAAAACTGGACTTAACCAAGAAAGATATTTTAGATGTATGGTTAAAGCAGCATGACATTGACTCAGTAAAATATCATGAAATTAGCCAAACCAGCGCAGTTAAAGAACGTATTAAATATATGGCTGATATTACCCAGTATTACCAAATCACAGGCACCCCTGCATTTATTATTAATAAACGATATGTAGTTTATCAAGATCGTGATTTCCCTGAATTTTCAGCTTATATGTTGGAATTATTGGAAAAAAGCAATAAGGCGTCACAGTGATCCGGTTTTTAATTGTTTGGACGGTGTTCAGTGTAAAAAGCTGCTTAATACCGTTTAAAAAAGGATATGAAAATCTCAGCCACTATGGAATCTCTTCTTTTCGCTTTCTTTTGCGTCGAGGTTATATTGTCCCAGTTCTGCTAATCGCTAAACTGGGTTGCCGAATTGGGGTATTCGGTCGTAAATACCGTAATCAAAACAAAGTTGCAACGCAAAATTATCGCAGTTTAGTGGAGACGAATGGCAACGTCGATGCGAGATGGGCCGCAGTACAGCGCTTTATTTTGGAAGAAGCGGCTACATGGGGGCAAAACCGCCAAATTATGGCGCAATTACAAGCCTGTATTCTTGCCCTTGATAGTGTTGTTGCACCTTTGCATCAGCAAAAAAAACCGATTGTTTTGGCGCCATTACATATGGTTTCTGATGTGCTGGCTACGATAGTCGGCTCTGGAGTTACTCCAGGCAACGCTACGGTAGTGGTTTCATCCAGTGCGGAGCAACAAAAATACAATGCCTCTGCCCGTGAATTAGGCCAAGTAAATTTGTCGTATTGTTCAATTCATCAAGACAATAAGTCATTAGCGACTCAATTAATGACTTTAATGACAGAAACTGCGACGGGCCAAAAAAATATGATTGTATTTCCAGATATCACGCCAGATTACACCATTCAAACTGAAGAAGGGATGTCGAGTAAATTATCGTGTCAGTTATTTGGTCGAGCAGCGAAATTACATAATGGGGTTGTACGTTTATCTAATGCGATTTCAGCGCAGGTCATTTTTTATCATCTGTATTATCAAAATGGCTTAAAAATCAAGATATATCCACCTATTGCTGCAAAGGATGTTGCAGCTCAAATGCCCGTTATTATCGAAAATTCAATTCGCGAATATCCCAATGACTGGCTTTTATGGCATAGCCATTCACTTTATTTTATTAGTCACTAATAATAATGAAAAATACTATTCCAAATTTTGTCGCTCAAGAAGAAACGAATGAATGTGGTTTGGCATGCATTGCGATGTTGGCCCAAACTCAAGGCCTTTCGCTTTCCCTTAATGCATTGAGGGAAGTTCACCCAGCTTCTGATCATGGAACTTCATTGATCGATCTTTCCTCAATTTTAGTAAATTATGGCATTTCAACTACGCCTGTCTTATTTGAGCATGACGAATTAAGTAGCCTGCCGCTTCCTGCGATTTTGCATTATGGCGCAAATCATTTTGTCTTACTTGCTTATCGTAAGGGAAATAATGTTTGTGTAATGAACCCTGCGATAGGGCAGCAATGGTTGCCTTTTTCTGCACTAAAAGCTGAAATTAGCGGTTATGCGCTGATTTTAGAGCCAGATACGGCATTGAAAAAAGTCGAATCACTTTCCTCTGAACAGGCTACAAACAAGGCCTCCACACAGAAAGTACCTCATGCGATGAGTTTGAAAGAAACCGCTAAGGTGCGAGGTATTTATTGGTTAATGACCTTTGTTTTCCTCGTTTCGCTAACATTGTTTTTAATGCCTGCAATGGTGAGTAATGCAATCAACCAAGCATTTTCAGATGCTAAAAATGCAGTGTTTCCTTATGGTTGGTTTATTGTCGCGTTTGTTGTTGCCACGCTACTTGCGCTTGGTGTTCGTATGATAAGCGAACGGTTTGTTAAACACTTTGTGTTAATTAACAGTGGGGTGGGTTTTTCGCGGTTAATGAGTAACCCTTTGCGATTTTTTGAAAAACGTGCACCAGGGGATATTTTCAGTCGTTTTGTTGCTTGGCAGGGCGCATTAACTGAGAAAATTGAGCTTGATAATGGGCTTAGAACTGATTGGATTATTTGCGCCATTGCATTGGGTGTGATGTTTTGGATTGCTCCTGTTCTTGCCGTTATTTCAGCGGCAGGGGTGACCGTGATGGGGCTCATTAGTGTATGGGCAATTATTCGCGATCGTTGGTACACCCAGCAATTACAGCTTAAAGCTGCTGAGCTTAATGACTTTTTTATGGAAACCTTACAGGGTATTTTGACCATAAAAACAGCAGGTATCGAAGAGCAACGTAAGGCGCAATTTGCGTGGCTAAGCCGTGAATTGTTTACCTGCATGCAGCGTCGAAATGTGTACCAACAAATTAAAGATGGTATTTACCAGCTAACAGGTAGCCTCGAAATGGTTATTTTTATGTTGGTTGTGCTGCCGATGGTTGCTAATGACCTGATTTCCTTAGGTGATTTTTTTGCTTATAGCTTTTTACGTCAAATTTTCACTACCTATGTTACTCGAATTTTTTATGCGATTATCCACAAATCTCAGCTGCATATTATTGATACACGCGCTCACTCTTTATTTCCTCAAAAAAGTGAGGAAAGCACGGTCTCACCTCAAACAATATCACCAGCAGGTAGAGTAGCCCCGAACCTTACCTTCGAAAACATTCATTTTAGCTATGACCCATCGAAGCCAATATTAAATGATATCTCGCTAGATTTGCCATCAGGTGCTCAAGTCGCCATTGTGGGTGAGTCTGGGGCGGGTAAAAGTACCTTGTTGAGAATTATTGCAGGGCTATTTAGAGCTCAGAAAGGAAAATGTTTGTCAAATGAAGAGGTTTTAAGTGTACAACAGCTTACGCAACTTGTTTGTTTACAAAGCCAAGAGGATATTTTATTCAATGCAACTGTGTTAGATAACATCACGTTGTTTGACCCTAACTTCCGCGAAAAAGACCGAAAAACGGTCGAAAACCTACTCAATAAACTGGCGTTAGGCACAGTGGTAAGCCAGTTACCAGGCAGTTTAAATGCGTTGATTAGGGAAAGCCATTCTGCACTTTCTCTTGGGCAACGCCAACGTTTGTTGCTAGCTCGTTCACTTTATAGTTCTCGCCCAATTCTTTTACTGGATGAACCTACCGCAAACTTAGATGAAGAAACGGCAAAAATCGTTATAGAAACAATTCAGGAACATTGCCTAAAAACAGGGAAAACCCTCATTGTTGTGACACATAGTGAGGAAATCACGACAAGATTTGATTCAATTTATCGAATTACTGCGGGTGAATTACATAAAAAAGTATCAATCAGAAATGATGGTGGTAATCGTGAGGACGCACCTCAGCCTACAACGTCTTTGCTTGCTAGCATAGGAGAGCTTTGATTATGACTTCTCCCCGCATTAAGCCGACATTTTTACACTTATTTATGCGAGCTCGTGTTTGGATTGGTCTCATTGCATTGTTACTTGTCATTGTGTTGACGAGCCTTGCTTGGCAAGCACCGACAGAACCCGCACAAAGTAGAGTCATTCTTTCGGTTGATCGGGGGGATATTGAAAAAGTGGTCATGGTGACTGGCACACTAAAACCGTCTATTCAAGTGAATGTGGGGGCTCAGGTTAATGGGCAAATTAAAGAATTATTTGTAAAGCAAGGTGATAGAGTCAGAAAAGGGCAGTTATTAGCCGAAATAGACCCAACAATTCAGCAATCTGAGCTTAAAAATGCGACTGCACGCCTATTGAGCGCACAAGCGCAAAAGCGCGCAGCAGAAGCAACGTTAATTCAATACATTAAAGCTTATCAGCGCCAGATAATCATGCAGCGCGACGGTTCTGGCATTCGCAGTGAATATGAGCAAGCGCAAGCGCAATATGAAGCACAATTACAGCAAGTTAGCGTTAATGAAGCGTTAATCACACAATCAGAAATGGATGTGCAAACGGCTCAGGCTAACTTGAACTTTACCCGCATTATGGCTCCAATTAATGGAGAAGTACTGGGTATTGTTGCAAATGAGGGGCAAACCATCGTTTCCTCACAAACGGCACCTACGATCTTGGTGCTGGCTAATTTAGATAAGATGCAAGTACAAACCCGCATTTCAGAAGCGGATATTCAAAAAATTCAACCTGGTCAGCCACTGACATTCTATGTAATTGCAAATCCTGAGAAACAATACGAAAGCACCATGGGGTACGTGCAACCTATTCCGCCCGAAGCCCTTGATGAGCGGAATAATAATTCAGCTGGTCAGCAAAATAGCGCGATTTATTATAATGGAACATTTGAGGTTGATAACACCGACCGCGCATTAAAAACGTCGATGACCGCACAGGTTTTTATTCGTGTTGCCCAAGCTAAAAATGCGCTGCGTTTACCCGTGAGTGCGTTAGGTCGTTCTCTGGGTCTTAACCAATATGAAGTCATTGTTATCAAAAATGAAATAACAGAAGCTCGAACCGTCAAAGTAGGTATAAATGATCGCCATTTTGTTGAGATTCTGGAGGGTATCGCTGAAGGTGAGCAAGTTGTTGTTCAACAAGAGAAAATAGCGAGTTAATCATGAAGATAATATCACCAACGTTATCTTCATCTCGCCCTCTAATTGAACTTCACCATGTTTATCGTGAGTTTTCGGCTGGAACACAAATCATCCCTGTATTGAATGATATAACACTATCGATAAATCAAGGGGAAATGGTTGCCATTATTGGAGCCTCTGGCTCTGGTAAATCAACTTTGATGAATATTATTGGCTGTTTAGATAAACCGTCTCGTGGCGAAGTTTTTATCAATGGTATCCCTGTTCATGAGGCGACCAGTGAGCAGCTTGCTGAGCTGCGTAGCCAATATCTTGGGTTTATTTTCCAGCGATATCATTTGATGCCTTATCTCAGTGCTGAAGAAAACATTGCCATTCCAGCGCTGTACACCGCAATGCCTGAAGATGAGCGTGTGCAGCGAATTCAACTTTTAGCTGATAAGCTCGGTTTACAATCTCGTTTGAACCATAAGCCATATCAATTATCTGGAGGGCAACAACAACGGGTCAGTGTGTGCCGTGCATTAATTAATGGCGCACAAGTCATTTTAGCGGATGAACCAACGGGCGCTTTGGATAGCTCGAGTGGGCATGCATTAATGAATATTTTGCATCAACTTCATCAAGACGGCCATACCGTGGTGATTGTGACCCACGATAGAAATATTGCTGAGCAAACTCAACGTATTATCGAAATCAGTGATGGGAAAATTGTCGCCGATAATCAAAACCTTTCACAAGCGCAGGCACGTGCTAAGCATAATCTTCCTTCTGTTAAAGATAATGGTCGGGCATCACTTTGGCGTGGTATTTATGAGTCGATTCGTATGGCTTGGCGGGCATTATTAGGGCACCGAATGCGCGCTTTTTTATCAATGCTGGGCATTATTATTGGCATCTCTTCTGTTGTGTCATCAATGGCGGTCGGTGAAGGCGCAAGACGTGCCATTATGGATGAAATTGGTAAGTTAGGCAGCACAACGCTTGAAATTCGCCCAGGTACTGGATGGGGGGCAAAGCGGCCAGATATGGAACGCGCGTTATCATTAAATGATATTAAAAGCCTAAAACAGCTCTCATGGATTGAGTCTATTTCGCCAGTTGTCAGCAGCATGACAGTAGCTATCAATAAAGGGCTCGATTACTCCATCATGCTAAATGGTGTTTCTGATGAATACTTTGCAGCTCAAGGTATTCAAATGTTGTCTGGAAATCAATTTAGTGTGTTAGATGTGAATGACAGTGAGCCTGTTATTGTGCTGGATGATGCTAGTCGGGATATTTTATTTGCACCCGATGAAGAGCCTTTAGGCCAAATTGTCCAAATTGGTAGTTCACCTTGGCGGATCATTGGAATTGCGCGTAAACCAGGCCCGAAAATGTCCAGCGGATATGTTATGGGATGGGCTCCTTACTCGGCTCTTCAGCAGCGAGTTCTCGGTGATAAACCTATTGAATATATCACATTACGTTTTCCCGAAATGTTAGCCGCTAAACAAGTAGAAGTGCAGGTCGAAAAGCATTTACTGCGTGAACATGGAAAAAAAGACTTTTTTATTCAGTCTGATGACCAACTGGCTAGCGCGCTACAAAAAACCTCTGATTCCATGTCATTACTGATCACGTCGATTGCAGCCATCTCCTTATTAGTGGGAGGGGTGGGTGTTATGAATATTATGCTGGTTTCAGTTACAGAGCGAACTCACGAAATAGGTATCCGCCTTTCAGTGGGAGCGAGACCTGCGGATATCATGAACCAATTTCTAATTGAAGCCGTCATGATCTGTGCGTTAGGAGGGCTCATTGGGATTATAGGCTCGTGGTTAGCAGGTGGCATTTTTGCGTACATCACGACTGAATTTACCATGGTATTCACACTGTTACCCGTGTTATTTGCTTGTGGTTTCTCTGCGCTAATTGGCTTAGTTTTTGGTTATTTCCCAGCACGTAGGGCAGCCAAGCTTAACCCAACGGAGGCATTAGCACGGGAATGAAAATAAAATCGCCTTATTTTGGTTCAGTGGTACTTTTTATCTGTTTACTCAGTGGGTGTGGGAACTTTACCCGCTCCGAGTACCAACGTCCTGAACTTATTCTACCTCAGCAATGGGATGATAAAATTCAGCGTTCATCAAGTGCGAATGATGTTATGCCATCTGACCTGCAGAGAAATACAGTAGGGCGTTGGTGGGAGAATTTTAATGATCCCAAGCTATCCCAATTGATTAATCAAGTTTTAGAAAATAACAATGATTTAGCATTAGCCGCAATTAAATTAAAGCTGGCTCGCAATACGGCAGGTTTAGCAAATACCAATATAACGCCTGATTTTTCATTAGGGGGATCTGCGAGTAACTCAAAATCAATTCGCCATGGCAACTCATCACAAGAAAGTTATAGTGCAGACTTAACATTAAGTTATGAGATTGATTTATGGGGTAAATTAGCACGTGTTCGTGAGAAAAATGCATGGGAGGCCGTCGCTACTGAACAAGATTACCATGCAACGACACTTGTGATAATCAACACAACGGCACAGCTCTATTGGAATATTGCGCTATTAAATCAACAGATAAAAAACCTAACGGCAAGTCAGGAAATTGCACAGAAAAGCCAGCAACTCATTCAGTCTTGGTATTTAGCTGGGAAAGTAAGCCAATTAGATTTATTGCAATCAGAACAAACGCTAATTAGTCGTAAGAATGAATTACGTCAGCTTATCAAGGAACGTGAGAACTCACGTAATGCCTTAGCACTGTTGTTAAATCGCCCTGCAGAGCAGCATGTGAGTGAATTATCTTCTCTTAATAGTGACCTGCGAGTTGAGATTCAGGGAATGACCCCTTTGGCGGTATTAGCACAACGCCCAGATATTCAAGCCGCAGAGTCACGTTTGCGCTCTGCACTTGCTGATTCAGATGCTGCGAAGTTGAGTTTCTATCCTACGCTATCTCTTCAAGGTGCGCTTAACGCAGGAAGCCAGTTATTTTCTCAATGGTTTAGTGACCCCTCTCGAGTTATTGGCAGCAGCATCTCTCTCCCCTTTATTCAATGGAATACCGTAAAACTAACTATTGAACAGTCAGATTTGCAGGTGCAACAAGCGGCAGTGTCATTTCGAAGCACAGCTTATAGCGCACTCGCTGAAATTGATAATGCCATGGAGGCGCGTTTTACTGCAGATGAAATACGGACACAGTTACAGCAGTCATTATCCCTTAGCCAGCAAAGATTAAAGCTCACGGGAAACCGTTATCGCGCTGGCGCTGTTGACTATCAAACACTACTTAATGCGCAGGATGATTTGTTATCCATCGAAAACTCATTAGCGCAAAACCAATACGATTATCTTTATGCAACGTTGCAACTTTGGCTAGCACAAGGTGGTGGTAGCGTTCATCACGAGGACAACCAATCATGAACCAAAAGACCCAATTAAAACGCGTTGTTGTGACAGGATATGGCGCTGTCACTCCCCTTGGTGGAACCGCGCAAGTATGTTGGCAAGCTATCATGGATAAGCAATTAGGATACCGTTACGTGGATAAAACGGATAAAAATATTCACAGCCACTTTTTGGGATTAATTGATAATGAACCCAATTTAAAAGGTGTTCCTGCCGCCATTCGCCGTCGGTTACCACGGCATACCCGCCTAGCATTAGGTGCAGCTCGAGAAGCCATGGAAATGGCATTTTCAGGGAATTCACCATCAGAATTTTATGACCCTCTCATGTGTGGTGTGATTATGGGAACTGGATGGGCAGGTTTAGATGAAAGTTATATGTCGGTGAGTGAGTTTGATGCGACAGGCATGACATCGCCATTCAACTGTTTTTATGCGATGCCAAATGTCACAACAGCGGCATGCAGCCAATTTTGGAATTTACGAGGATATCAAAATACGACAATAGCCGCATGTGCCACAGGGACTATCGCGATTGGGGATGCGTTTGAAGTGATCCGCAATGGTAGGGCTTCCATGATGTTAGCGGGGGCGGGGGAATCATTACGTACAGATTGCGCTGTGTGGAATATTGACGTGTTAGGTGCTTTAACACGAGAGAAAACAGACCCTACGCGTGCCAGTTGCCCATTTAGTGCAGAGCGCAGCGGGTTCGTATTATCTGAAGGTGCTGCGGTCGTATGCTTAGAAGAGCGTGACAGTGCAATTGCCCGAGGGGCGGTGATATTGGGTGAAATTACTGGGTATGCAAATTATTCAGATGCATTTGATTTTACCTCACCTGCAGAGGACTGCGTAGCTCGCGTTAAAACGATAGAAATGGCGTTACAGCAAGCGAAGATCTCGCCTGCGTCATTAGATTATATCAATGCCCATGGTACCTCGACGACGTTGAATGATTTGAATGAAACGGAATCGCTTAAAAAAGCCTTAGGGGCAGCCGCTTACGATATCCCAATATCCAGCACTAAATCATATAGTGGGCACTTAATCGCGGCAGCGGGGAGTTTTGAAACTATCATTTGCTTACAAGCGATGGAACATGACGTGATGCCCGCAACCGCAAACCTCCATACCCCTGATCCACAATGCGATCTTGATTATATTCCGAATGACCACCGTTTCAAAAAAGTAGAAAGGGCGTTGAATCTCAGTTTTGGTTTTGGCGGTGCAAATGCGGCGCTGATATTGGAGAGCGCGAAATGAGAGCGTTGTATTACACATTAGCTGATGCAGCTGGGTGGGCGAAATTTTCTGGAGACTATAACCCGATTCATTTTGATCTTAAGTGGGTGCAATCGGCTGGTGGGGAACAATTAAGCGTCCATGGAATGCGGGCATTGCTTGATGCGAAACAATTTGCAAGTGAGCGATTTCTTCACGGCTCACAAGATGCTCAGCAGAGAACAAAATCAGCGTTTGTTAAATGTGCGGTACGGCTAAGAAGTCCATTATGGAATGATAAATCCTATGATTTAGTCGCGCGTAATAAAGCGGGTTCAGTCGCTATTTTATCTACAGAAGAGCAGCAAAATTGCCTAACTTGTCAATTATCCCCAGTTGATGGCTTAAACACTAACGTGTTGGATTGGGGGGCGCATATTTCTTCAGAGGAGATGGCGAAATTACAGCTATCTTTTCCGCTTTATCCAACAGAGATGTATGAGTGGCAATTTATAGATGCAATTTTATTTCAATATTTGATACATGATAATTCATTATTAAAACAAAAAGATATCTCGAAATGGTTATCCGAAGGAGCAACCCTAAAAGATATTTTTTCCCGCTACCCCATCGTACAAACACATCAGGAAGTGATTTTTGATAGAGATCTTCTTAAGAAGTGGTCTCCGATAAAGGAACCTAAGCCGATGCAGATACACATTCTACCTGCATTAGTGATGGGGGATTTAGATGGTGGGCTATTAATTAATATCAATATTATTGGTCGTTATGACAATAAATTAATCAGTAATTTAATAACGTTAAAAGTGAATGCGTTAAATTGATAACAGTGGAAGGATAAAAAAATGAGCCAATATCAAACAATTTATAACAAAATTAGCGAAATGATCTGCGATGCAAAAGATTTAGAAAGCGAAGAGGTGAATGAGAACCTCACATTAGTTCAATTAGAATTTGATAGCCTCGATTATGTTGAATTAATGGTACTGGTAAAACGTGATTTTAATGTTGCGTTAGACGCTGATTTTTTCATTCAGCATCCAAATCTTTCAATTAAAGAACTTTGTGAACATATTGATAAGGAGTCTGAATCCTAAATGGAAAACCATAAGTGGGTGTTAGTCACTGGTGGAAGCCGGGGAATTGGTCAGGCATTAGTCGCTGAATTATCACATAACTGGAATGTTATCTTCACTGGACGTAGTACTGAAAGTATAGCGAGTACGCTTTCTTTACTCGAAAATAGACGTCCAAATAGATGGATAAAAGGGTTTCAATGTGATGGTAAAGATGGGCAGCAAGTCGATGTGTTGTCTCAATCTTTATTGGATAAATTTGGCGCCCCAGCCGCCATTATACATAACGCAGGTATTACTCGAGATGCATTGCATATTCATCAGGATGGGGATATTTGGCGAGATGTTTTAGATAATAACTTGATTTGCATTGTGAATTGGAACCGCAAATTGGTACCTGCGATGTTAATGACGAATTCAGGTTCTATTGTATTGATGTCATCGGTTACTGGGTTAAAAGGGAATGTTGGGCAAACGGCTTATGCAGCAAGTAAGGCGGCGATGATGGGGATGGCTCGCTCTTTAGCGCATGAAGTTGGGCGGTTTGGTTTACGGGTAAATTGCCTTGCGCCAGGGTTGATTGAGAGTGATATGACGCGAGCGATGCCTGAAGCGAAATTAAAATCGATGTGTAAAAATATTCCGTTACGCCGCTTAGGCCAGCCACAAGAAGTTGCCAAAATGGTAGAGTTTCTGATTGGTGACAATAGCCAATATTTGACAGGGCAAACATTGGTGCTTGATGGCGGCCTAACTGCATAATTAACAGAGAGTTAATGGATATACTATAAAATTAACTCTCTGTATTAATTCAACCATAGATAGTGAATGTGTGTTGGTGTTATTTTTAATTTTATTAATGCTCACTTTTTTGATTTTTCAAATAAATCCACCAGTAGGTAATCCCCACGAGTACGCCACCACCAATAATATTGCCAATGGTGACAGGGATAAGGTTGTCGGTAATAAAATTGTTGACGGTTAAAGCAGGGAAGCTATCAGCGGAACTGTGGATTGCATTCCAAAATGTGTCGGGAGCAAAGTTGCGTATGACAATGGCTAAGGGAATAAGAAACATATTGGCGATGCTGTGCTCAAAGCCACTGGCGACAAACATGCCGATCGGCAGCGTCAAAGCGACAATTTTGTCGGTCAAAGAGTGACCAGAATAACTTAACCAAACCGCAAGACAGACCATCAAGTTGCACAGTGTGCCAAGGCAAACGGCCTCAACAAACGTATGGTGCATTTTATGGTCAGCCGTTTGCAAAACATTCAGTCCCCACAGGCCATTACTGTTCATTAATTGGCCTGAAAACCAGATAAGCGCGACAAAGAAAATTGCGCCAACAAAGTTACCAAGATAAACCAATATCCAATTACCAATCAATTGCTTATACGTAATTAAATTGCTGGCTTTTGCCATAACGGTGAGGACTGTTGAGGTGAAAAGATCGGCTCCACATACCACCACTAAAATCAGCCCTAATGAGAAGCAAAGCCCTCCTGCTAATTTAGTGAGTGAATTTGCGGGAACGGCGCCTGTCGTAACCGTGATATAGAACGTAAATGCGATAGAAATAAAAATACCAGCCATAATCGCTAAAAAAAAGCTAATATCCTTTTTTTTGCTGACTTTATAAAGGCCTGCTTGCTCTGCGACTTTAGCCATTTCCGCAGGGAGACGTAAGTCAAAGATATTATTGTCTTTCATGAGATGCTCCTTGGATAGTGCTATGAATAGAGGTCATTACAAAATAAATGCATAACCTATGCCAAGGTTGAACGAGTTTTATCATTAGAAAAGAATAATGAGTAGCCATTAATTTAGTGGGCTTATCTTTTTGTGATACAATTATTGCGCACAACATGGTGTATGTTGTATAAAAAATTGTCTCTTTTAATTCTTATTTTGATCCATTTAAACTGGATAAATCAGCAATGAACATTAGTCAGCTAAAAAGTTTTGTTGAGGTGGTAAGAAGTGATTTTAATATCACTAATGCCGCTGAGAAAATGTATACCTCGCAACCTACAGTGAGTAAGCAGCTTAAACTATTGGAAGATGAGCTGAATGTTTCTTTATTTAATCGGAAAAATAATAACTTACTTTCATTAAGCCCGATTGGAGAACAAGTTCACCAAGTGGCCTGCGATATTTTGGCGCAGTTTGATAAAATTAAAAATATTGTTTCCCACGAAGACACGACGATTAAACAAAATCTGCATATTGCCACGACACATACACAAATCCGCTATAAATTGCCAAAGGTGATTGAGCGCTTTAATGCACGTTACCCCAATATTTCCCTGCATTTTCATCAAGGTGCGCCAGCGCAGTTAGCAGAAATGGTTAACAATGGGGATGTGGATTTTGCTATCGCAACAGAATCGATGCACCTTTACGATGACTTATTAGCCTTGCCTTGCTACCAGTGGTCACGTAGCGTTATCGTTCCCCATGATCACCCACTTGCACAGTGTGAAAAATTAACGATTGAGGAACTTGCTCAATACCCACTAATTACCTATGTGTTTGGTTTTACAGGTCAATCAAAGCTCGACCAAGTTTTCTATCAAAATAAATTAACGCCAAATGTTGTATTAACGGCAGTTGATACAGAAATTATTAAATACTATGTGAAGCACGGAGCAGGGGTTGGTATTATTTCGACCGTTGCTTTTGACCCTGAAGAAGACAGCGAGACATTACGTTGCATTGATATTAGTAATTTAGTGAAGCCAAGTTATACACATGTTTGTATTAGTCGACATATGCACCTGAAAGACTATATGTATGACTTTATTTCCAGCTATGCCCCTCACCTTGATTTAAATTATATTCACCAATCTGCGCAATGGGTTCCAACGGATAAAAACGAGCGTGACGAGCTCTATCGCTCACTACCTGAACTCTAAGAAAAAAGCCGAATAATTTAGATTATTCGGCTTTAGATTACTGTGTGTATTATTTTAGTTTTAACGTGTCGCGATATTAATAAAAATCTGAGCGCCAATTAACAGACAGTCATCGTCGACAAAATAGGGATTGGCGTGCAGATAGTTATTGATGCCTTTTGCTTGGTTACCGCTACCTAAAAAGTACATGGCGCCAAGTTTATCTTTTGTGGCATTGACCATAAAACTGAAGTCTTCGCTTCCTGTCATTGGCTTGCCATTTGACTCAATGTTTTCAATGGGTAAGAATGCCGCCGCTGCATCGTAAATCACTTTAGCGGCTTGTGGGTGGTTTACGACTGCAGGGTAACCACTGCACTCAAGTGTCGTTTTGAAACCGCCAGCTTCACTACGTTCAACAATTTCTTTAAAGCTTGCTTTTAAGATTTTGTCGGTTTCCTCATCCATTGAACGAATGGTTCCACGTGCTTGGACATGATCGGCCAATGCATTTGGAATAGTTCCGCCGTTGATCATGCCGCAGCCAAAGACTGCAGGGCTAAAAGGATCGGTTTTTTTCGCAACAATATAATCCATGTAATCGATAATACGTGTTGCTTCGCGAATGGCATCTAGCCCTTTATGCGGTGTTGAGCCATGTGCGGAAACACCGTGTACATCCAGTGTCCAAGCTGAACCATAAGAGGACATCACGCCAGCGTTAAATTTGATGTTGCCTGTTTCAAATGCCGCATCATTGTGTAAGCCATAAACCTCATCAACGCCATCCATACAGCCCATTTCAACCATTTTATTGGCGCCAGGAACACGCATGTCTTCTTCTGCCATCTGGAAGATAAAACGAACGTTATGGGTCAGTTCATCGCGGTTTTCACTCAGGTATTTTGCCGCGGTCAGTGCGATGGTCATATGGGTATCGTGACCACAGTTGTGGGCACAACCTTCATGAACAGAACTGTGTTCGTTACAGGTTAAATCAGGCATTTCAAGGCCATCGATATCGGTACGATAAGCAATTAAACGCTTAGCAGGGTCAATAATCAGATCAGCGGTAAAACCGGTATAACCTTCAAATAGACGAATGCTGTAGCCAAAACTTTGCATCAGCTCGCGGCAGTATTGCGATGTTTTGAATTCTTGACCTGAGAGTTCAGGGATTTTATGTAAGTCTTGGCGCGTTTTTTTGCTAAATGTCTCAAGCGAAAAGAGTTTTTCACTAATATTGTACTTATTGGTCATTACATTATTTCCCGTATACAGAAAGCAATTTTCATGCTGTTAAAAGGGGCCCTGGTGTAAGCGTGTTCAATTCTTGGTGCTACAATGACATAACATCATTGTCATTTATTTTCAAAATAAGCCAAATTTCAGAAAATATCTGTTAGTGGTTATTATTGATTATTATTGGTTAGCTAGATTTTAACGTTAATATTCAGAAAGTATGCGTGATGGGGATCGTATTTATATCATATCAGTATTTCATGGCTCATGAAGAATTTAGATGGTAAGCAAAAGAAATAAAGTAGAAAAATAAATTTAATTAAAAATGTATTATATATCAGTGTGTTTTGTGGTTTTGTTGTATGGGTTTTAGTGTTTCTTTATATTTTTTAGATGGATTTTCGTTAGGTTTTTATGATTTAAAAACGTTATTTAAAATAAGTTAATTGATTTGATAAATAAAGAATGCTCAATAAAATTAAATATATTTAAAAATAATCGTTGATAACGATAAATAAAAGGAAGGTGAGGAGGAGTGCATAAGAAATACCTCCTAAATATGTAGCTTTTAGCAACATATTTAGGGGGACAAATTAATTTTTAAAGGAGCTGATAAATGCGAGGTATTCTTCTTTGCTCATCAATGGCTTGTAATTATCCATAAGAGCATCAGCGCCAGCAGCATCATCAAACAACAGGTCAATAATGGTCATTGCCATCATTTGAGCAGGACGGATATAGGCCATATCATCATCAAATACCACGTAATCTTTACCATGTAATCCACCGCGAATTGCACCAATCCATGGGTGGCTCACTGGCATGATGTGGGAAAGATCGCCAGTATCTGTGCTACCTGTCATATGTTCTGCAACCCAGACATTGTCTTCACCAATTAAGTCATGAGCATTGTGCTGTAGTAAGTCATTGAGTGTGTCGTTGTTATAAAGTGGCAAATAACCTGGTAAATCTTTTACCTCCACTTCAGCGCCAACAGACATTGCCCCAGCAACCAGTGCACGAGTGATCCGCTCATTAGCATCAACCATCGCAGGGACATTTGAGGCTCTGACATAACTTTCCATCCGCACATCACTTGGCGTGACATTTACTAAATCGCCACCTTGGGTAATGATTGGGTGGAAACGGATATAATCTTTTTCTTGGAAGGTTTCGCGAATCGCATTTACCCCCATAATGCCCATCATGGCCGCATTCAGTGCGTTCACACCTAAATGGGGTGCCGCTGCGGCATGGGAAGATTTACCTTTGTAGTTAATCAGTTTGCCAATAAACCCATTGGTGGTTGTCGACATCTCGATAAAACCGATATCACGCTCAGGCTTAACACTGGTTAAGTGGATTTGCATCGCCATATCCACATCATCAAACTCACCAAGGGAGATTAATTCGGGCTTGCCACCGATATAATTGATTTTTCCTTGTTCAATCAATTTATTGCGGTAGGCAAGCTCGACATATTCCTCAGCGGGAACCGCGAAGGGAACCACGTCCCCCGCGAGGTATTCCATTGCACCTGACTTAACCAGACCAATTGTCACCGCCATCATATTGGCAATTTGCGCATTGTGCCCACAGCAATGAGCCGCGCCTGTGAGGTCATCGGCATCAGGGTGCTCAGCACAAATGATGGCATCTAACTCGCCAATCACGGCAATACTGTGCTTGCTTCCTTTGCCACCTTTTAAGCGTGCTTTAACACCTGTTAGGGCAAGTTGATTGCGGTAGTTTACGCCTAAAGCGGAAAATGCGGCTTCAACTTTTTTTGCTGTTTTGGTTTCTTTATAACCCAGTTCAGGCTCTGCCCAAATATCGTCTGCTAGCTTTTTGATTATGTCTTTGTTAGACGCAATAGCTTCACATACTTTGGCTTTCAATTGGTCTTTGGTCATTGTCATGGTTAATATTTTCCTCTATTTAGATAACGCCACTCCATGAAAGAGTCACTTGACCAATAAGTGCAGCGAATAAGAATGTTCCCGTGAATACCGCCAGTGAAACTGGAATAATCCGCCAAGAGATGGCTTTAAATTTTTCGATATCTTTACCGAGTGAAAGACCTGCAAATGCCAGTACCGTGGTACTAATAACAGCAAGTGAAATTTTGCCTGTCATTGCGATCATTTCTTTATCGTAAGGGAATAATGGTGAACACAGACCCGCAGCAATGAGGGATACCCAGAAAATAACGGGTAATTTACCTAATGGTGGGATTTGTGCGATTAAGTACGCCACAAATGACATACCACCTAAAAGCGCCATCGCGATTAGCGAGTCGCTAAAGACTGCGCCAAAACTACCCCGGCCATAGATTGAACCGCCGAGTGCATCACCCAATGAAGTGAAGATGATAACTAATACGATGATTATTGCAATTTCTGCCATCTTTTTCATGATTTCGTATCCTTATTCTGTATCCGCTGATGCCATTGCACGTTTTCTTTTCAGTTTGTTGTACAAGAAAGAGGCAAAAGGTAAGGAGAAGAAAATGTAGATGTACAGACCTAAAACGGAAGACATCAAGTTTGCGGATGATGAAAATGCTTGGATATCCGCTGCATGTTGAGGGTAAAGTTCGAGTAGCGGTGCAACAGATGCAGCTAACATCGAACCACTACCAACACCAGCGCCCATGGCTAATGCAAGTGGGCTCATAATATCGAGTCCTGCAATAACACTGGCAATAATCCCCATCCAAACTGCACCATATAATGTACCGCAAATGTACATTGCCATGACGCCGCGGCCTTCTGGCGAACTTAAACCGTATTTCGCTTCGATGATGGCGATGTTTGGTTCGCGACCTATCGAATAGGTTGCTCCGACGGCTTCACGTCCCATACCTAACATAATGGCGAGCGGTAAACCGAGCAGAATAGTACCGATAAAGTGGCCAACTTCCTGAAGGATCAGCGCGCCACCTGCCTGAATAATTTTTTCCCAAGATGCACCAACAGAGGTGCTTAATTTTGCAATTAAGATAACTAACGCGACACTCATAATTGAGCTAGCACGTGCCATGTTTTGTTCATTAAGAATTTTGAATTTTGGGAAACTGACAATACCACCCATCAACATGGAATAAAGCATTGGAAAAACCATCACGAGACTGATTTTAATTTGCCCTATTGCTTCTGAAAGAAGAATGATAAGTAAGCTAACCAAAAGCAACTTACTATCTTTTAATATACCCATAGTGTTACCTTTCATTGGAAATGTTTTTAAGAGTAATTCGTATATATTTATAATAAAAAGCATTATTTGCGTATTCATACTATCCACGAAACTATTTTCCTGACAATATTCCGAAAAAGTCTCAGGCATGCCTAAAAGGCATGGTTAAAAATCATAAATTAATATTTATTAATAAATTAAAATAAAGAGAATTATTCTCAATTGTGTTTTTGGTAATATTCTTTTATTTTTCATCGAGATATAAAATTATGTTAATTTTTTAACATGTTGTTTCATAAGTGTTTTTGATTGCTTGCTGAATTTTAGTAAAAAACCGTTAATTTATAGGAGAATGTGATTTTGCTCTTGTTTTTCTATTCACTCTGAAAAAATAGCTAATTTAAATTTATTTATATAATGATGAAAATTGAATCTTAAATAGCATTAATAATGAATTTTTTGTTCTTTTGTTTCTATTTTAATCTGTATTAAATATTATTTAAGGGATAATTATCTAGTGTTGATTTTATTCATTTTTCTAAAATAAATTTGATAATTTAAAATATACCTACATTGGTAGGGGTTTTTGATCAAGATCTCAAAATTGAACATTTGTTAATTGAAAAGCAATAATGGGGGAGTAATTTGAAGGTAGGTCTGCATCATAAGACCAAAGTGTCTCGGGCTAGAGTGAGCGACTTAACCCGAGTGGAATTTCAATATTATTAATCGATTTTTGTTAAGTAATATTTGACAGTCTGTCGTGCTCCAAGTGTCAACAATTGTTGGTATGCGATTTTTATTTTATTAACAATATCATTGTTTTGTGATATTTCTGGGCTAAATATTGCATCAATTTTTAATAGGGCATCAACGGCTTCTAAAGATGTACCATGGTGTTGATAAATCTTCGAAAACTCGTCGCTAAGTGGGTCCTTGATGGGAATAGGTTCTCCGTCCTCATTGATACCACTGACATATCTCATCCAGGCGGCAACGCCTAAAGCAAGTAATGGGTAGTCTGACCCCTTTTTCTGGTGCCAAAGTATAGAGTCGAGTAGGCGCTGAGGTAGTTTTTGGCTACCATCAACGGCTATCTGTGCTGTTTTATGTTTAATTGCTCGATTAGCAAAGCGAGTTAATAACTGTTGGGCATATTGGTTAAGATCAATATTATCAGGCAAGCTGAGAGTCGGTTTTTGTTCGGCTAGCATTATGCGTTGTACGATTTGGTAGTAATCCTGATTTTGCATGGCATCTGATATAAACTCATAACCGCCTAAATAGCCTAAATAAGCCAGGAATGAATGGCTGCCATTTAACATTCTTAGCTTCATCATTTCATAAGGTGCCACATCCTTAACAAATTGCGCTCCCACATAGTGCCAATCAGGTCGGCCGTTCGCAAAGCAATCTTCAATAACCCATTGCCGAAATGGCTCACTGATAACCGCACAAGGATCATCTTCACCTGTTAATTGCTTGATTTCAGCAAAAGAATCTTCGGTCATCGCAGGGACTATTCTATCCACCATCGTGCTTGGAAATGTGATATTTCGCTTAATCCACAATGCTAATTCACTATCTTGTTGTGCAGCCAAACTTAAAATAGCATTTCGTGCAACCTCACCATTATTTCTAATATTGTCGCAAGAAAGTATGGTCACAGGGGGAAGATTTTGTTGAAAGCGTATTTTGAGAGCGGCAAGGATATAGCCTAAAACAGACTCTGGCGTTTCAGGATAGGCGATATCGTGGCGTATTGCAGGATGTGATAAATTGAGTTTATTCGTTGAAGGATCAGTGCAATAGCCTTTTTCTGTTATTGTCAAAGAGATAATCGCAGTCTCAGGCGCTGCCATTTTTTCAATCACGGCATGTACCCCATCAATACGTGGGTGCATCGCTTCTTTTATTGAATTAATCCGTGTTAGCGTGGTTCTTTCTTCATCTTTTTCTAATAGTACGTAAGTGCAGTGGCGTTTCTTTAGCTGACGGATAAGTTCTGCCCCGCGCGCCGACATTAAGTTTATTTCGCAATACCCCCAATCAGATTGAGATTGTTCAATTAATAGATGTGTATAAAGTGCTTGATGAGCACGATGAAATGCCCCGAAACCAAGGTGTACTATTCGAGGAACTAACTGATGCCTGTTGTTATCCATTATCACTCCCTATCATAAAAAGAATATGCGCTACGCACACTTTACTATTTTTGATTTTAAAAACAATTTTGTTTTAAATTGTAGATAAAAATAGAAAAAGTGTCATGAATAATAAAAGTGTACAACGTTAAAATATTTATTAAAGAAATAATTTGGTTATGATTTTAATTTATTGATTTATATGTATTTTTATTTATTTTTAAAGTTGGTAATTCGATGGTTGAGTAGAAGGAAAAATTGAATTATTCAAATGATAGTACTGCTTTATCGATTAAATTTGATTTCGATCTCATTTTTAAATAAATTAAGAACAATTATGTTCTAAAATAATTGTCTCAGTGTTAGTTTCAATGGTGCGCGCTTTTTGTCCGTTTTGTTTGAACAAAACATACCTCAAATAATGTATTCCTAAAATGTAGGGGGCAGTATGAGTGACACTATTTCAGAACAATTAGCCACAGATACCGCGGTTGATAAGCCCGCGGCAGATAAAAAAACGATTAGAAAAGTAATGATGGCAAGCGTGTCAGGCACCGTAATTGAATGGTATGACTATTCACTCTATGGCGCAGCAGCAGGATTGGTGATTAACAAACTTTATTTTCCAAACTTATCACCAACAATTGCAACGCTGGCTGCATTTTTAACTTTTGCCGTCGGTTTTATTTCACGACCACTCGGTGGTGTGATCATTGCCCATATTGGTGACCGCTATGGGCGAAAACCAGCACTCATTTTTGCAATCGTCTTAATGGGGATTGCGACATTAGCGCTTGGGTTATTACCCACGTATTACCATATCGGCATTTGGGCAACGATTGCTCTGGTTATTATTCGGTTAATGCAAGGGTTTGGATCAGGGGCTGAATTAGCAGGTGCGCAAACCTTTGTGGCGGAATATGTCCCCATGAAGCAGCGGGGCTTCTATACATCGCTAATTAATGCTTCTACGGGGATTGCAATTTTGCTCTCCACAGCCGCATTTTTTGCCGTGACGCAGCTACCCGATGAAGCTTTTATGAGTTGGGGATGGCGGATACCTTTCTTGTTATCCATCGTTTTATTTATTGTTGCGATTTATATCCGTAAGCAATTAGATGAAACACCTGAATACGTTAAATCCGTTGAAAAAGCGGAGAAAGAGAAAAAAGAGCAAAAGATCCCAATTAAAGAGCTTTTTATACATAGCCGAAAAAATTTATTGTGTGGCTTCTTCAGTTTAGCGGGGCACCAAGCAAATGGTTATGTTCTTAGTGTGTTTAGTATTAGCTATCTGACCAATACATTAGTAATGGAAAAATCAGATGGATTGATGGCGTTAATGGTTGCTGTGCTGGTGAATACAATAATGACTCCTGTCATGGGACGTTTAACGGATAAATACGGAACTACGACCATTTTCTCTTTCGGCGCTATTTTCTTAGGTGCTTTTGCTTTTCCTTTATTCTGGTTTTTGGGGAGTGGCAGTTTAGTACTAGCAACGCTCGGTATGTGTATTGCGTATGGTATTGGACACGGTGCTACGTCAGGTGCACAAGGTGCATTCCTAGCCAATTTATTCCCAACACAATATCGTTATTCAGGTATTGCACTTTCACGAGAATTAAACAGTGTGATTTTCGCAGGATCAACTCCCGTCATTGCGACCGCCCTTGTTACCGTTGGTGATGGCAAACCCACCTATGTTGTTTATTACCTGATTTTCTGTTGTGTACTGACGTTAGCCGCAGTGCAAATGGCGAAAAATTTAAAACAGCATCAATAAGGCCATTTGTGGTCGTATCAATATTTAAATATGAGGTTCGTATGAATATTACTATTTCCGACACGAAACATGCACTAGGTGAAAAAGCCAGTAAAGCTGGAGTGCAGGCCATTAAACAAGCAATGCGTGAAAAAAGCGAAATTGCCATTATTGTTGCCACTGGTGCCAGTCAGTTTGAAATGTTGGATTGCTTAATCAAAGAAGATATTGATTGGTCAAGGGTGACTATTTTTCACCTAGATGAATACATTGGCCTTGATGAGACTCATCCAGCGAGTTTTCGCCGTTATTTGCAAGAACGTTTAGTGGATAAATTACCCACGCTACACCAATTTATTGGTGTGAATGGTTCTGCTGCTGATATTGGAAAGGAAATTCAACGGCTTAACGAGATTATCTCGCAGTATGAAATTGATGTCTGTTTTGTTGGTATTGGTGAAAATGCGCACTTAGCATTTAATGATCCACCCGCTGATTTTCATGCTACCTCTGCATATCTTGTTGTTAATCTTGATGAAGATTGTAGACGACAACAACTGGGTGAAAAATGGTTCGCGAGTTTAGATGAGGTGCCTAAACAGGCTATCTCGATGAGTATTCCACAGATCATGCGTTCAAAATCATTAATACTGAGTATTCCTGATTTACGAAAAGCGAGGGCGGTGAAAAACACACTTGAAGGAGAAATCACTCCTCGTGTGCCTGCATCTATTGTTCAAAATCATGCCCAATGCCAAATATTTTTAGATAAAGATTCTGCGTCATTGTTATCAAAGGTTGATTAAGGAAAAGTATTGAAGGAACAAATTATGAAAATGACGGGTGGCTTATTTGATATTCAAGTCAATGGTTTTGCGGGTGTTGATTTTAATGACGAAAAAATCACCGCAGAGGCATTGGATCATGCGTTAGAGGCGATGTTAAAAACAGGCGTCACACTCTGTTTGCCAACATTAATAACAGCATCGGAATCATCTTTGATAAAGCGCTTTCGAGCGCTTGATAAGGCGGTATCCACAAGTCGCTTAGGGCCATGGATGGTGCCTGGCTATCATTTAGAAGGCCCTTTTATTAATTCAGCAATAGGCTATGCAGGATGTCATCCACCTAACGAAATTATTAAACCTGATGTGCACTTGATAAGTCGGTTAGAGCAGGAAATCACTAAGCCAATCTTATTGATCACTTATGCACCTGAGTTTGATGACGATTTTCAATTTACAAAGCAGTTAGTCGCGGAAGGTAAATGTATTGCAGTGGGCCACTCGAATGTTAGCTTTAACCAAATGGAAGCGGCAGCCAGCGCAGGGGTTTGCATGAGTACCCATTTAGGTAATGGGATCCCTCAACATTTGCATAAATTGGAAAATACGCTGCAAGCTCAATTAAGTTGCGATGCGATTGGCGCAAGTTTTATCGCAGATGGGATCCATATTCCATTTCCTGCGTTAAAAAATTTATTGCGAACAAAGACGGTAGCAAGGTCAATACTGGTTACTGATGCCGTCAGCGCAGCGGGATGTCATCAAGCTGGGGTCTACCAATTTGCAACAATGTCGATTGAGCGGGCGGCTGATGGCACAGTACGGGTACCAGGAGAGGTCAATTTAGCAGGGTCTAGTTTAACGTTAGATCAAGCCATTCGTAATGTTGTGACACATAAAATGGCTAAATTTGATGAGGCAATCATGATGGCGAGGATGAACCCATTACGCTATTTGCAATCAGCGTTCGACTTCCATGGGATAGTCCCTCAAATATCTGCGGTGAAATGGGATGAAAACATGAATGTCGTCAGTTGTGTATTAGGAGAAGATATCGCGCGCGAATATGTATTTTAAAATAATAAGCTATAGAATGTGTTAATAACTCAGTAGCTAGAGCTAAAGGTTTGCTCTGGCTACTTATAGGTGTAATAAGTGTTTATACCTAAACCTTCTTCTTGCCTCTTGCGCTTCTCTAATGTTTTGTTTGTATTTTCTTTTGTGGATAGGGATTGATTGACTGCTATTCCTTAAGGCATACTTTGTTGATAGTGATTCACCATTTTTCCGCACATATAAGGGCTAGGCTGCCGATAAATAGCGTATTTTCCCAGTCGTTTAAGACAATTGTTTTTAGGGTAAGCTATTGATTAAACAGCTTTATATCTCACTATTATGATACTTAAACAAACGACAGGTTTTCTTTCTCACCTACCGATAACGCAACCCATAACCCACGATAAAGAGCGTATATTTTTTGCTATTTTAAATGGGCAAATCACAACTCGCCGCGAAGCCGTGAAGTTGTTGAATATTCGCTCGACAACAGTGTCTGAATATGTTGCACAACTTCTTGATAGCCGCTTATTAACTGAGACCATTAGCCAAAATTCAGGTCGGGGAAGGCCATCAATGGTTTTAGTTGTTAACCCTAACCGGTTAATTACATTGGTTTTTCAAGTGATTAGCTTGTCGTTGCACGTTTTTGCTATCAATTTAGTGTCAAATGTTATTGCTCATGAGCAACTCGAGGCATCCCCAGATTGCGATAATCAGGCATTGGCCGATAAGTTTAGCCAGCTCCATGAAAAAATTATGGTAAAGATCCCGAAATCAGCCGAAGTGGCTGGGTGCGTGTTTTCTCTAGGGGGAATTTTCGATAGCCAAACTTACCATTGGATACATGCTTCCCGATGGCCTCGAATGAATAACCTGAATATCAAAAAATTGTTTCCAGAGAATTATCGTGTCGTTTTGTCGCGTACGCTGGATGATGAACTGATGCTTCATGTTCTTGAACGCAATAGAAGTACTTTATTACTTCATTGGGGATATGGCGTTGGTGTTGCATTTAGTACAGCAGATAACCAGATTAACGTAGGTGGGCACGGGTTTGGCGAGATAGGCCATTGGCATATTCCCCAGCAAATAAAACCTTGCCAATGTGGGCAAGTGGGATGTTTAGAAACGGTGGCCGCGTTATGGTCCATCGGGCCTGATGTGCTTGGAAATAAATTCAAGGCACATGATGACGAGGAAAATATCGCTGAAATATTAGCAAGCTGTGATTTAGCCAGTAACCCCGTCATGCAGCAAGCAATTATTCATATGGTGGATGCAGCATCAAATATATGTCGGGTGTTTTTTCCTTCACGCCTCATTGTTTCAGGCCCATTTGTGAAAAATCCACAAGTTTGGGCGACTTTTTGTGAAAACTTTCAGCAGCAAAATGCATTTTTTGGACAAACTCTTCCAGAGCTTTCAATGAGCCAAATTAACCGCAACTCTCGCATTTATGGCGCTGCTTTGCCTGTTTTGGAACAAACATTATTGGAATTACTTGCTCAATAAACTCAACGATAAGTCATCAACTCTCAGCCCTGTGATCATCAAGGGCTAAAAGCGCTTAAGTATTAAAAGCCCTAACTGACTGTGCTTCCCTGCGCCAGTTTCATCACAAACTTCATCATCGTTCCCCCACCATCATTGATAACAGCATTGCCATTATCATCGCGAACTTAAGCCCCGAGCGTATTTTGAGGATATTATTGGATAGAAAAAGGGAATAAACGTGAGCTTGGTTGATGGTATTTTCAAAATCAATGGTATTTATATCTCAATTAGTTTGGTAGCGTGGTGGGTAATTTCAGTGAATAACAAAGGTGAATGTATGGCGCAGTGGCTACTTTTTGGGGCAGGTGGGAAAGGGGTTGGGAACATGATAGCCCAACTGGCGATTACAAATCAGCAGCAAGTGGTGGCAGTGGTACGCAATACTGAAGCCGCAGAAAAGTTGTCATTACAGGGGGTTAACGTATTTGTGGGGGATGCTTGCGATAAGGCCATCGTGACCGCAGCATGCCAAGCGGCGGGTACCAATGCAACGGTGATTTCCACCATGGGAGGCTCACAAGATTATTTAGCGAACCGTACAGTGATTGACTGTGCGGAACAAGAAGGGATCTCCCGTATGGTATTGGTGACATCTTTGGGATGCGGGGATTCATGGCAATATCTTTCTTTACGGGCAAGAGCTGCTTTCGGACACGCCGTAAGGGAAAAATCACTGGCTGAATCATGGTTACAAACCAGTTCCCTTGATTTTGCGATTGTGCGACCAGGCGGGTTACTTCATGGGGATGCGACAGGAAAGTCCATTTTGCAGCAAACTGTTGAAGCGCATGGGTTAGTGATGCGGGCAGATGTTGCTGCGCAGGTTTACCAACTTGCGAGTCAAACAGAATTGAAAAATCAAATCTATAGCCTTATTCAGCCAAACCTGACTATCAGTAAATAAGGCTAGATTATCGTTATCAGCCTGTTACCATTGATCGCCACCGCGAAAGTCGCAGTACAGGGATTCAGTAAACTCAACAGAATTATCTCTAGACCAGCCCATCACGCCGCCTTCTTAGCCTTCAGAGCGGACGTAGGCGCCTTGGCGTAATTCAAACAAGGTGCCTTTCCACACTTTCCAACCAAGGGATTGATACAGATGGAACCCTTCGTCAGAGGCCGACAGCAAGCCAAGTTGGTAGCAATTGTTGATGATCGTATTTGTCATAGACATCAATTCACGCCCAATACCTTGTCGGTTGGCTGATTGAATCACTATTTGATCAACAAAAGCGGAAAGAAACGCTATGCCATGTTTTACCAACGGGTCAGCAAACACGCTTTGAAAACTTAATCGAATCAAGTTTAATTCAAGCTCGGATTTAGGTTGTTTTAAATTGGGTCGCGTGTAAACACACGCAACCCAATAGTTATGAGTCACAACATTATTGATTTTGTTCGTCTAACTGAACTAATGTGAGTAATAATTGACTCAAGGCACCATAAAAACCGAATTCATCATAACGTTGGCAATTGTGGCTAAATGTAGGTAACCACTGTAATAAGCACGATAAGGTTTGTTGGCGTAATTGCCTGATTTTTTCGTGATCGATATGGGGTTCACTGAGTGAAAAATGCAGGTGACTGAGTAATTCCAAAAAGATGGAAAGATGGTCTAACGGTTCATTAAATACATCACTGGTTTCCATTCCTGCTTCGAATAACAAACTCGCAATTTGTACGTTATTTGGCGCATTACTTGGGTAAACCGAGGCATAAGGTAAGGCAGATTGTTTATCTGACATTAAAAATAGGCTACAAAAATCCGCAGCTAGTTCTAATTGGGCGTCAGGTCGATGCGTAAGGGCATCGATTTTTATCTGTAATTCATGCGTTGGTGCAATTAATCTCGGTTCTTGCTCGATAATGGTAAACCAGTCCACCCTATCGGTGGACTGAAGCTGTGCCAATTGGGCGCTATCTAATTCACGTGAGAATAGTTGTGCTAGCCATGCATAAATACAGGCTATCTGTTCCCCGGTTAACACGCTGTTCTTGGTCATTTGTTCACCTGTGATGCAGGCACATATTCACATTGTGCTACCATTTCAATTGGCCCATCAAATGCACTAACGCTATCTAATTGCCCTGTGAATTTCTCGATCTCCACTAAGGTGGTATGTGCGCTGGTAGCCTGGGCGAGTTGTGATGTACCAATATCTAACGTTAATACGTTAGGGTTGCCATATTTACAAAGTGCATTGATTTCACCGCCTTTGGTAGGATCATACCAGGCACCTTCGTGAATACGGGCAACACCTTGCGCATACAAGTCAGAAACCACAGCACCAGCCAGAACTTGCCCGCGGTCATTAAAGACCCGAACCACATCACCGTTATGAATTCCACGAGCTTTGGCATCTTGAGGGCTGATAAATACGGGCTCTTTGCCACTGACAGAATAATATTGGCGTAGTGCTGGGGACTCACATAATTGCGAGTGTAAGCGAAAATCAGGGTGAGCAGACTGTAAATGCAAAGGCCATTGTTTAGAGCCTGGGCCACCATGGGAGCGCTCAACTTTTTCAAACCACATTGGGTGGCCTTGGCAGTCATCGTACTGCATGTCTGCGATGGTTTTCGAGTAAATCTCAATCAAGCCGCTTGGTGTGCCCAATGGTTCTAAATCTGGATCTTCCCTAAAGGCTTGATGGCGAACAAACATTTGTGGATGTTCAAATTCCACATAACCGTCTTTTTCCCAGAACGCATCAAAAGCAGGTAAATGGATCCCGCGGCCTTTTCCTTGCTGGCTGCCTTCTTGCCAAATACGTTTCAGCCAGCCCATTTGGTCTAAGCCTTCGGTGAATGCGTCTTCACGCCCAAAACGGCGGCATAAGTCACGGAAAATATCAAAATCGTTACGCGATTCAAATTGCGGCTCAACTAACTGTTTCATCGCAATAATGCCGCGATTAGAGTGGTTACCGTATTGGTCGAGGTCATTACGCTCAAATTGCGTTGTGGCAGGCAAGACAATATCGGCAAAACGGCAGGTAGATGTCCATTGGTTATCAATCGAAACCACCGTTTCAAGCTTACGCCACCCCTCAATAATACGGTTAATTTGCTGGTGGCGATGGAACGGGTTAGTACCCGCAAACACGCACATTTTTAATGGCGGTAGTTTGACGGATTTACCGTTCCAATTAATGGTTTTACCCGGCTCTAGAATCGCATCAATAAAACGCGCGATTGGAATGGTACTGCTATAGCCCTTGTAATCGTTGCTGTCGTGGATTGGAGGGACTTTGGTTGAGCCAGAAAAGCCACTTAAAATAATTCCTTGGCGGCTTGGTGTGCCTGCACCGTTATAGTGCCAGCCGAAACCAAACCCACCCCCAGGTAAACCAATTTGGCCTAACATCGCGGCGAGCACAACAATCATCCACGACCATTGTTCGCCATGCTGCATGCGCTGCACACACCAACCCGCAATAATTTGCGTGCGGTTTGCCGCCATTTGACGTGCAAGTGTGCGGATTGTTTCAGTATCAATACCACAAATTTTAGCTGCCCATTCTGCATCTTTGGCTTGCCCATCTTTTTCCCCCAGTAAATAGGGTAAGAATTGCTCAAAACCAACACAGTAATCTTTAAGGAAGTTTTTATCGTGTAAATTTTCCGTGTATAGCGTGTGGGCTAAAGCGAGTTGTAAAGGTACATCGGCTTGTGGATTGATGGCGATGTGTTGAACATTGTCGCGTCCAAGATAATCATGAGTAGAGGTAATGATTGGGTCGACACTAATTACTTTTATCTCACCACTTGCTGCTTTTTCTTTTAGCTGCTCGTAATAAGCATATACGTCGTGGTCTGGGCACCACCAGTTAGCTTGTTGGTTTTTAATGAGATCAGAGCCCCATAACACGATGGTTTTACTATTTTCTAATACCAGTGGCCAAGAAGTTTGTTGCTCATAGACCTCCATCGAACCCACTACGCGAGGTAAAATAACCTGCGCAGCTCCCGTGGAGTAGTCGCCACCCGTGCTGACGCTGTTACCGTGCAGGGCGATAGCGCGGGCAAGCATCCCAGAAGCATTATGGAACATCCCCGTTGATTGCCAGCCACTTGCGGTTAATAACCCGCTTGGGCCATAAGTTGTCTGAATGCGTTCAAGCTCTTGATAGAATAAATCTAGGGCTTCATCCCACGAAACACGCACAAATCGGTTATCGCCCCGTTGGGTGGTATCACTTAAATGGCGCTTGCGTAGCCAATCAACCCGCACCATTGGGTAGCGAATGCGTGCAGTGCCATGTACGTGGTCAGGTAAACCAGCGATCATTTTGGATGGAAATTTGTCGCGCTCAAATGCTTTCGCTTCGATAAATCGACCATCAACAACGGTGGCGCGAATCGCACCCCAGTGCGATCCCGTTAAAATGCCTTCTTGTACAACAGCGGTTTGTTCTGCTGCCGTTGCTGCACTGGCTTTTCGTGGGGTTAGTAATGAAGGACCTAGCATCCCTGCCACCGTTAGCCCGCCTAGTTGGGCAAGAAAGCGTCGACGAGAAGCTTGAAATGTCGGATTATTTTTCATTATTTTTCTCCGTTGTCACCATGTGCAGCACCACCTGTATCAGATGCATTCATTTGCAGGTATTTCAATAAGGTACGTTCTTCGCGCTTATCTAAACTGGTAAAGCCAATCATGCCATTTAGGGTGCCTATCCAGCCGTTGGCGTCGAAGTGGGCGATGTCAGGTGCACCGTGGCACTGGTTGCATGAGCCGTTGTACAGGGAGTCTGCATAAGCCCAAATTGGTTTGATATCGTTGACCATATCCCCTTGCTGCATCCACGCAGTGGCTTGCAATTTGCTCCACGAGGTATCAGTGGCTTCAACGGTCGTGCTTTCGAGGGTTTTTACATTTTCTTGAACATCACCACGAATGGACGCAACGAAAATACGTTTGCCTGGTAACTCAGAAAGTACACGGCGGCGGCCATCGGTTTCTGTCCAACCCGTAATTTCGACTTGTAGCCAATCACCATCGCGTTTTAACACTTTCACTTCAGATGCTGGTAACAGTGAGCCTGCTGGGTCTTTATCGCCTTTTTGAGCATAAAGCGGTTTGATATCAAGGGAATATAATGTATTGCCATCGTCATTTGCTTTGGAACGTAATTCATCGAACTGTTTACGAAAACCGCTGCTCATATCGGGTAATTGGTGGGCAATCCCTTTGTGACAATCGATGCAAGATTGGTTATCTTTCGCTGCAATTTGCATTTGGCGTGCCGCTTCTGGGTTTTGCTTAGCGTGATCCATTGAATCGTAATCATGGCAGGAGCGGCATGTCGCGGAATTATTTTCTTTCATGCGAGCCCACTCGCGTTCTGCAAGTTCTGCACGTTTCGCTTCAAATTTTTCTGGGGTATCGATCGAATGTGCGATAAATGTTTGATAAATATCATTGCTCGCTTCGAGTTTACGTTTAATCATGCCAGGGAGGTCATTTGGTATATGACAATCGTGGCACTCTGCACGAACACCAGAAGCATTTTGGAAATGAACAGATTGTTTATATTCTTCATAAACGGTTTCCATGCTGTGACAGCTAACGCAGAATTCCGTTGTACTGGTGACTTTCATTCCCACATGAGGAACAACGATGAGTGCAACGCCGACAACAATACCGACGATAAGTAGTGTGAGCATTGACCAGCGCGCACTTGGCCTTAATAACGCTCTCCAGAGTTTCCGCATAATATCCCCTAAAATAATATGGTTTAATACAGAGGATCTTATTCAGCAAATATGAATAGCGGTACTGGTCAGGATGAACAGCATGCGGCAAGATGTGAATAAATATGAACAGATATGAACAGAAGAGAAGAAATTGATGGCATCACATCATATTGTGGTTGTTGAAGACGAACCCGTGACTCAGGCACGGTTGCAAGCCTATTTTGAGCAAGAAGGGTATCGTGTTTCGGTCACGGGGAGTGGTGCGGGTCTGCGTGAAATTATGGAGCTTCAGCCTGTCGACCTGATTTTATTAGATATTAATTTACCTGATGAGAACGGATTGATGCTCACAAGGGCACTGCGAGAGCGATTTACGGTAGGAATTATTTTAGTGACAGGGCGCTGCGACCAAATTGACCGTATTGTTGGTTTAGAGATGGGAGCGGATGACTATGTGACGAAGCCGCTGGAATTGCGGGAGTTAGTCGTGCGTGTGAAAAATCTTTTATGGCGCATTGACTTAGCGAACCAAGCGCACTCGCAACCTATTTCCCAAGAAAATTGCTACCAATTTGCAGGTTATTGCCTCAATGTGTCTATGCACACGTTAGAGTTTAACCAAGAAACCATAAAATTAACGCGTGCTGAATATGAAATGTTAGTGGCTTTTGTGACGAATCCAAGGGAAATTCTAAGTCGTGAGCGGTTATTACGTATGTTATCAGCACGCCGCGTTGATAACCCAGATTTGCGTACTGTCGATGTGCTGATCCGCCGTTTGCGTCATAAATTAAAGGCGGATTTATTGGTTACTCAGCATGGTGAAGGTTATTTTTTAGCGGCTGATGTATATTGATAAACAGGGCGAAATCCCCCAGGAGAAAGTGAACAACGTAAGTGCTCACTATCGGCATTTTTCTGGGTTAATACTAAAATGGGCGGGCTAATATTATCTGGTACGGCATGGCCTTTGAGCACATTAATTGCTTGTTCAATGACGAGTTCCCCTTGCCAAACCATTTGGTCGCTGGCTGCCATGATAATTCGGCCGCGTTTTAAGCCACGATAGACTTGGTGGGACAAGTAAAAAGAAACAATATTGAGTGGTTTTGCAAGGTTTCGTTTTTCACCCATCGCAGCCTCTGCGGCAATGGCCGTACCGACCACCACATCGGCATCAGGGTGACGCTCTAGCATTTCATGTAACAAATTACGTTGAATTTCAAGGTCGTTATCACCATGGGCAATATCAAGAATAGTTACATTGCTTTTAGCTATAGCTTGTTGGAAACCGTCTTCCATTTCTTGACTGCCACCTGCATCACGAGGGCCTGGCATCAGTAATACTTTTAATGGGTTGCCTTTGCTCCATTGAACAAGGTAACGACCAGGTTGATAGCCCATTTGGAACCAAGGTACACCCACGCGAGTTTTAATGATGTTATTGTGAGTGGCATTTATCACTTCAATAACAGGTAAATGACCTACTTGTTGGCTTAAGTTAGGAAATGATGTGGTGCTACTGCCTAGCAACAACGCGTCGGCTCCCCATTGTTGGCATTGGGAAATTTGTTTTTGCTGAGTCGCTAGCTGATTATAACCGCCCGCTTCCAAAACTTTTAAATCGACACCGTAAGTCTGGGCTGCTTTTTGCATACCATAATTGATGGATAACCAATAAGAATCTTTTAAACTTGGGTAAAGGGCACATAACTTCCAAACTTTGTCGGTTTGGGGCGTTTGGTGTTTTTGATGACTGAAAGACAAATTATCTTGCCAACGCAATAGCGACTCGTTTTTATCCGCAGCATAACCGAGTGCCGCGTAAAACGTGACGAACAGTAAAATAAATGCGCGCATGATAGCCTCACTGGTCATAAACCTTTATCCTAAATGCTTTTGTAATATGAACTCAACCTTTATTAACCGCTAGGTACGTAAACTGTGAATTTATCACTAACTCGACGATTGTGGATGGGCTTTGCCTTAATGGCCGCATTGACGTTCATCAGTACCCTAGTGGGCTGGTATAACCTCCGTTTTGTTAGTCAGGTTGAGCAAGATAACACCCAAGCCCTAATTCCAACCATGAATATGGCGCGCCAATTAAGTGAAGCCAGCGCATGGGAGCTTTTTTCAGCACAAAATTTGACTAATGCAGATAATGAAAACAGCTGGCTTGCCCAAGGCCGAATGCTAACAGCACAAAGCTTAAAAATTACGAACTTATTGAAAACCCTTCGTGAACAAGGGTTTGATACATCAGCAATTGAACAGCAAGAAAAAGAGATCGCCAAGTCGTTAAGCCAACAGGGGGAGCTTGTTGGCCAACGGCTGACGTTGCGTAATACACAGCGACAACTACGCCAACGAATTATTTCAGCGGCAGGGGAAATTGCGCAGTTAGCTCATGGGCAGGCAAATAATGCCACAACCTCTGCAGGAGCAACGCAAGTTAGTTTATATGATTTAATTGAAGAAAAACGAACTTCATCAGCGCAGGCGGCACTTGATCGCTTAATTGATATTGACCTTGAATATGTCAGTCAAATGAATGAATTACGGCTCAGTGCGATGCGTGTTCAACAGATGGTGTTAAATTTAAGTACATTGCCATTAACCCCAAATACAGTGGAGTTAGATAACCAACTCAACCAAGCAGTGAAAATCCTCCAACGTCGGCAAAAATACATTGAAGATCCTGCAGTTCGTCACCAAGTAGGAAATGCATTAGACATCGTTAGCCGTTATGTGGAGTTGATTTCGCTATATCGCCAAGAAAACGATATCACCACGCGTTTACAGATTTTATCGCAAAATAATATTGACCAATTTGCACGCTTTAGCAGTGAAGTTACCCAACTGGTTGATACGATTGAACAACGTAATCAAACAGCACTTGTCGAACTCAAGCAAGCCAGTGAACGGGGGCAAAACTGGTTGTTGTTACTCAGTGTTGTGTCACTTTTTTCATTTATTTTGATTTTATGGCGTGTGGTTTATCGGCTAGTGACTAAACCACTCGCGCAGCAAACACAAGCTCTCCAGCGGTTACTTGAGGGGGATATTGATTCCGCATTTCCTGAAACAGCGGGGGTGAAAGAATTAGACACCATCGGTCGTTTGATGGATGCGTTTCGCTCAAGTGTTCATGCGCTGAATAGTCAGCGTGAACAGCTCGCCGATCAGGTCAAAGCACGGACTGCGGAATTACGGGTATTGGTGGTAGAGCACCGAAAAGCACGCGCCGAAGCGGAAAAGGCCAACCACGCAAAATCTGCCTTTTTGGCTGCCATGAGTCATGAAATTCGCACACCGCTATATGGTATTTTAGGCACAGCGCAGTTGTTATTAGAAAAGCCACCGCTTAAGCAATATCGTGAAGATTTGCACGCCATCACAGATTCAGGTGAGTCTTTACTGGCTATTTTAAATGATATTTTAGATTACTCCGCCATTGAAGCAGGCGGGCAGAATGTTTCTATCAGCGATGAACCTTTTCTACCAAAACCGCTACTAGAAAGCACATTATATTTAATGAATGCGAGCAATAAAAACCGCGCTATCACAATGGTGGCAGATATTGCGGATGACTTGCCTGTGGCACTACAGGGCGACCCATTACGTATTAGACAGATTATTACTAATTTGTTGAGCAATGCACTGCGCTTTACACAGGCAGGGCAAATTACCTTACGCAGTTGTCGTTTTGGTAAATACTGGTTTATTGAGGTAGAAGATACTGGGTGTGGCATTGAAGGCTCGCGCCTAGCTGATATTTTCAAACCGTTTGTGCAAGTGGATAGCCAACGAGGCGGAACAGGTCTTGGGTTGACCATCAGTGCAAGCTTGGCTGAGGCCATGGGGGGAGAGCTTACTGTGAATAGTGAGTTGGGTGTTGGAAGCTGTTTTCGTTTAACATTACCCCTTTGCCCTGCGTTAAAGCCCATTGATAATTCTTCTGATTTACCTGTTAACATGCATGGTGTGAGTTTATTGCTGATTGAAGATAACCCGTTGACACAAAAAATTAGTAGTGAAATGCTAATTTCAAGTGGGGCGAAAGTGACAGTCGCGGGGTCAGCGGCAGAAGCGCTGGCAATACTCTCGCAACAACCTTCCTTTACTGCTGCACTAGTCGATTTTGGCTTGCCAGATATTGATGGGATTACATTAGCGAAGCAGTTATCAGAGCAATATCCGTTGCTTCTCCTGATTGGTTTTAGTGCCCATGTGATTGATGAAACGTTGCGACAACGTACTCATAAAATTTTCCGTGGGATCATTCAAAAGCCTGTTCCGAGGGATACACTAAATCAATTAATTACTAAATATATTTCGGGTGGGGAATGCATTTCAATTCCATCTATTATTCCTGAGAATATACAGTCAGTTAATTTAGTGCAATTGGAAAATGATGCACAATTAATGGGTTACCCAAAAATCAAGGACTGGGTAGCTATTTTTAAACAGCATTCTTTCCCCTTATTGGCTGATATTGAGGCTGCTTATCAACATAATGATACTGAACGTATAAAAAAGTTGGCTCATCAATTAAAAAGCAGCTGCGCCAGTTTAGGCCTACAAATGGCGATGGCGACGTGTGTTCTTTTAGAAAAAGAACCTTTACAATCCACTGAATTAAGAAAAGAAATAGAAGATGGGTTACAAGTGATTGAGAAATGGTTGGAAAACCAATCGAATTGATTCAAGTTTCAAATGTTGTGAAAAAGGCGATTTAATCGCCTTTTTACGGCATCATTGTTTACCTTGCAACTCTTAAGCCACCTTCGACCCCTTGCGGGCTCCATAAAATTTGCCATAACTGGATATCACGGGCTCGAAAAGCGCCAGCACAGGCATTCAAGTAATAAGAAAACATCCGTTTAAAGCGCGGTGTATAATTATGCTCTAGCTCAGGCCAAGCTGATTGGAAACGTGAATACCACGCCATAAGCGTTTTATCATAGTCAGCACCAAAGTTATGCCAATCTTCCATCACTAATTTGTTTTCGCTACTTTCGCCAATATTTTGCAGTGAAGGCAGACAACCATTTGGAAATATATATTTATTGATCCATGCGTCAACATTTACCTTATTTCGATTGGAACCAATCGTGTGCAATAAAAATAGCCCATCTGGTTTTAAATTTCGTTTTACCACATCAAAATACGTTGCATAATTTTTGGGGCCGACATGTTCAAACATGCCAACGGAAACAATGCGGTCAAATTGGGCATTAAGATTACGGTAATCTTCTAACATAATTTGCACATCAAGTTCAGCACATCGCGCTTGTGCATATTTCTGTTGCTCAGCCGAAATCGTTACACCCGTTACCGACACTGAAAAATGTTTTGCAGCAAAAGCTGCAAGGCCTCCCCAGCCACAACCGATATCAAGTAAACGCATTCCTGGTTTTAATTGCAGTTTTTCGCAAATCAGTTTTAATTTTTGTTCTTGTGCTATCGGCAAGTTCTCGGGGGTATTATCTAAACCTTTCCAATAACCACAGGAATATTGCATATAAGGGTCAAGCATCCGTGAGAATAGGTCGTTCCCAAGGTCGTAATGCTCTTCACCTACAATGCGTGCGCGTTTTGGTGTTTGTAAATTACGGATGCGTGCAATCGCAATTTTCAGTATATCGCTGAAATTATGTGGTAGTTTTTTATCGAGACCATGGCGGAGTACATGGTGGAAAAAAATATCTAAACGTTCGCAATCCCACCAACCCGCCATATAACTTTCACCAAGTGCAATGGAACCTTGTTGTAAGACATGTTTATAAAATTGGTCATTATGGACACGAATATCGAAAGGTTGGGAGCCATTAATTTCAATGCCAGCTTCGCTTAATAACTCACTAACAATGCGCTTCCAAGAGTCGACAGAGGTTTTTTGATTAACAGCATGTTCAGTACTCATCTGATCTCCAATTTTTAGCAAAGTGGGATTCAGAGAGCTTTATTTGTGACGTATTCGCGGTACAGCAAAACAGGAATATTGACCACCACTGTATGGCAGACAGTGTATTAGCGTTATTGTTGCTATAAATAAAGCTCAAATCCAGTTTCAGATAACTCTCTAAAAAATATAAAACCTTCAGTGTGAATTTCAATCAAAATTACAACTAAATAACATAAAAGGCACTTATCACCAAAAAACAAGGTGAATTAAGGGGATATTGCCCTTATACCATTATATTTTAGTATGACTTAAGTGAGTGACAAAATGATGAACACTATTTTTATAAGTAAGTTTAGATAGTTACAGATGTGTAGATGGCTATTCTTGTTTGCAGATAATCTTAGTGGGTAAAATAGCGCTCAATAAATTATTGAGCGCTATTAATCAGTTTAATCAACAATGATTAAACGAGTGGGGAATATCCGTAACGAACGGTTTCAGTTTCTTCGAGGTGAATTTGGGTTACCGCAGGTTGGGTATTGGCAATGATTTGTCCATCACGAATAGAGTAACTCACTGGCACTTGACGGCGCACCGCATCGAAACCATTTTCAGCAGGCAAAATTAACAGACTTGCGCGTTTACCTTCACTGACACCGTAGTCTTGTAAGTTCAAGGTACGTGCGCTGTATTCACTAATCAGTTTCAATCCATTATTGATTTGCTGATAACCCATTAATTGGCAAACATGTAACCCCATATGCAGGACTTGCAACATATTGGCTGTGCCAAGTGGATACCACGGGTCAAAAACGTCATCATGCCCAAAGCACACATTAATATCCGCAGCCAGCATCTCTTTTACTCGCGTGATCCCACGGCGTTTTGGGTAGGTATCAAATCGGCCTTGTAAGTGAATGTTCACTAACGGATTGGCAACAAAGTTGATTTTCGACATTTTTAACAAGCGGAACAAACGGGATGTATAAGCACCGTTATAGGAGTGCATCGCTGTAGTGTGGCTCGCAGTCACACGGGAGCCCATGCCTTTCGCGTGTGCTAACGCGGCAACAGTTTCCACAAAGCGCGATTGCTCGTCATCAATTTCATCACAGTGAACATCAATCAAACGGTCATACTTTTCAGCTAAAGCAAAGGTTTTATGGAGTGATTCCACACCGTATTCACGGGTAAATTCAAAGTGAGGAATTGCACCAACGACATCAGCACCAAGGCGTAGAGCTTCTTCAAGGAGTTCTTCACCATTTGGGTAAGACATAATGCCCTCTTGTGGAAAGGCGACAATTTGCAAATCGATCCATGGCGCCACTTCTTGCTTCACTTCAAGCATCGCTTTCAGTGCCGTTAACGTAGGATCAGACACATCAACATGAGTACGAACATGTTGAATTCCATTCGCAATTTGCCATTTCAAGGTCTGCCATGCGCGGTTTTTCACATCATCGTGTGTGAGCATCGCTTTGCGTTCTGCCCAACGTTCAATCCCTTCGAATAAGGTACCAGACTGGTTCCAGCTAGGTTGTCCCGCCGTTTGGGTTGTATCTAAATGAATGTGCGGCTCAACAAAAGGAGCCGAAACTAACCCACCTTCACCATTTAAGCTTTCTGGCAAGATCTCGCCATCCACTTGCGGGGTAATTGCAGTGATTTTTTGGTTATCGATATCGATGCGCCATAAGCCATTACGCTCAGGTAAGCGGACATTATGGATATGTTTAATAGTTTGATTATGCACGAGTTAGCTCCGAATCCGTGGCACGGCGGCGGTTTAATAAAGGATTAAGTACAGCGTAACACAAAGCGCCCCCAAGGACGGCATTAACAGGCACAATTCCAGGTAACCAATGCCCCGCAATGACACCCGCTGCAACAGCGATTAACGCACTGACATTCACATCACGCATTTTACTGCGATCGAATGTTTCATAACGATGGCGATACATCAAGTAGTCAGCAATGATTATCCCACCTATCGGTGGAATGGCGGCAGATAAGAAGGTTAGCCAGCCGACAAAGTTGTTATACAGCCATAATGCACACAAAGTACCAACTAACCCATTCACAATGGATAAGGCTTTACTGGATAACCCAGTAATGTTGGCGAAGCCTAAACCTGAAGCGTAAAGGGCATTGTCATTGGTTGTCCAAATGTTTAAACCCAAAACGATAATTGCGGGTAATAACAAACCTTGGGCAATCATGACATCTGAGATATCAGCCATTCCGAGTGACGCGGCCCCAGCTGCACCAAAGATAAACATCAATGAGTTACCAAGGAAGAAAGCCACGAGTGCGACTAAAACGGCGACTTTCGGTTTGCGACCAAAGCGAACAAAATCTGCGGTTAAGGTGCCTGCGCTGACGAATGAGCCGACCACCATGGCAAGTGCCAAATTAAAATCAATCGGTTTTGCAGGGACAACGGCTTGCAGTGCGCTCATTCCCCCCATATCGGTGATCGCGAGGTAGACAGAGTAACTCCCTAATATAGCAATCGCGGGAACGGCGACGATAGAAAGGACGGTTAATGCGGAAATACCGAAAAATACGGTGACGGTCATTAAAATGCCTGAAATACCAATCAACCAGTTAATGTCCCAGCCTGTGGCTTTACCAACAGGGATAGCAAACATCGCAACACCCACACCAAACCAGCCGACTTGCGTGCCGCCAAGTAAGAATGAAGGGAGCCATGAGCCTTTAATACCGAAGGAGTAACGCGCGAGGAGGTGAGTTGTTAAGCCAGTTTTTGAACCGATAAAACCAAGAAATGCGGTGTAGATACCAAGAAGAAGATTACCAATAAGAACTGCGAGGAAGAAATCATGAAAATTAAGACCGGTACCGAGAGCGCCTCCGGTCCACATACTGGCTGAAAAGAACGTTAAACCTAGCATCACAAAGGTTAATGCTAGTCCGCCTTTTCGCGCGGATATGGGCACGGGCCCATGGCTATAATTTTTATCTTCAGGCACGATTGTCTCCAGTTATTTTTCTCAGGCCAAAAAAATCCGACGCATTTTATAGCCATCAAAATAAAAAGCAAACGTTTTCGTATATTGTTCAATATTTTTAATTTATTGATTTGAAATGTGTGCTCTTAGGTGATTTATTGCAGAGAGGTAAATCCATATTCAGTAAAAAGTTGTTGTGATTCAATCTGTAATAGGTAATTTGCGAAAATTTCTGATTTTTTTGTTATCAATGCCATGGTGTAAATCGCTTGGATATTATCGTGATTTGGAATTGGGAGCGTGGTGAGGTTTGGCAGTTTTGCAATTTTTTGTTGATAGTGATGATAGCCAATAAATAAGTCTGCCTGATGAGATTCTATTAACCATTGGGAAGCTAATTGACCAGAAGGGATCACGGGAGAGTTTTTCCCACCGACTAAGTGGCGAGTACGAGCTTGAATCTCATTAGCAAGGTGAGGATGATTCAGGCGAATTTTATCGTAGAGTTGGATAACATAATCCCCACAAGGGTCATCGTGGGGCGTAGATGTGCCAATAATAATATCTGGTGCACTAAGCAATTGCAGCCAGTTTGGGTACTTTTGGGCAAGCAGTTTCGTTGTGGTGATTCCTAGGCGGTTAGTAATAAAGGGCAAAGTGGCATACGCGATATTTTGTTGCATTAATACTAGGGGATGTGCTTTATCCGCAGAAAGAAACAGATCACAATATGTACCTGCCTCAATTTTTCGCCGTAATAGACCTGCGGGGCCAAACTCACAGGTGATTGCATGCTCATCCGCTTGCGGAAAATGCGTTAAAATGGCAGTCAATGCGCCACGTAGACTGCCCGCTGCCATAATATGCATTAATGGTTGCCTTGATATTGAGTACGATAGAATTTTTGATACCAATTATTCACTTTTGCATCCACATCAACATCAGCAAATTTTTGGGGGTAGAGCTTGCTCGCCATCCATAATTCACCTAACGCCATAGCTTCAGGCATTGGATAACCCCATGCTTTCGCATATTCAGGCATTAAAAAGACGCGTTTATTTTTAACAGCATCAATAACTTGCCAGCGCGGGTCATTGTTGATTTCATCCACTACGCTTGGGTATCGGTCTTGAATGAAAATGACTTCAGGGTTCCAGCTAATCACTTGTTCTAAGGAAACTTGTTTGTATCCTTTGATGGTTGATGCGGCAACGTTCATCGCCCCTGCATGTTGCATCATTAAACCCGTGTATTTTCCAGAGCCATAAGTGGTGAGCTCAGGGTTCGCCATGTAGGCTCGAATACGTTGATTTTCAGGAATATTTTTTAAGTGTTGAGCTACAACGTCGCGGCTATCAAAAGTTTCTTTAATCAGTGCTTTTGCGTTGTCGGGTTTATTGACGATATCCCCAATCAGCGCAATGCCTTCTTTTAAGCCTTCGTTGTATGCCTGTTCTTCGTTGATAAGTTCAGGATTGACATTGTTTTTTGCTTTGCCACTATTTTCTTTTTGCAATGAAATTGCCACAACAGGAATGCCCACTTGGGATATTTTATCGATCATTTCTTGCGGGGCATAGTTTGTTACAAATACCACTTGAGGTTTTAATTGCACTAAACTTTCAAGGTTAACACTTTTGAGGTCACCGACATTGGGAACTTTGACCAATTCAGGAGCAAGTCTTTCATAATTTTGCCCAAGTTGTTCACGCCAATTCCCCATGACGCCAACGATTTTATCGGTGGCATCCAACTGAACCAGTAAATTTAATGTTTGGTGTTGGAGAACGGCGACACGTTCAATCTGGTCGTCAATGACAACTTTTCGACCTAATTGATCGGTAAATTCTCGCTCAGCTAAGCTGGCGAATGAGCAAGATAAAGCCAAAAGGCCAATAAGATATTTTTTCATTGTTATATAACCTAGTATTTCGATGTAAATTGATTTATATAACGATTGATTTCAAGGGTCAACTATCATTTGGTGAATTAATGGGTTTAAACTTGATGTTAAATAAGAAATAAAAAGAAAAATTTAGCGCCTAATAAGCTTAGACGCTAAATCACAACAGAAAGGCTATTTTAAGAGTCGCGCTTTAACGGATTTACCTTTGATTTTACCTTGTTGCAGGTGTTTCCACGCTTGCTGAGCCACGGAGCGCTTAACTGCCACATAGGCGTGGGTTGGGTGAATGGCAATTTTACCAATGTCTGCGCCGTCAAGGCCGACCTCTCCAGTGAGAGCCCCTAAAATGTCACCAGGGCGTATTTTAGCTTTTTTGCCGCCATCAAGGCATAACGTCACCATTGTGGCTTCAAGTGGTGTAATGCGAAGACCTGCGGGTTCGGGTTGCCAGTTTAGCTTCATATTCAGCATTTCTTCGAGGGCATTTGCGCGTTGTGCTTCTTCAGGGGCGCATAGGCTAATGGCTAAACCGCTTTCACCTGCACGAGCAGTACGGCCGATACGGTGCACATGAACTTCAGGATCCCACGATAATTCATAGTTAATCACCATTTCAAGGGCTTTAATATCGAGTCCGCGGGAAGCGACATCGGTCGCAACCAACACGCGGCTGCTCCCATTTGCAAAGCGCACCAAGGTTTGGTCACGGTCACGTTGTTCTAAGTCGCCATGTAGCACTAACACACTTTGCTTGCTGTCATTTAGTGCATCATACACCGCTTGGCAATCTTTTTTGGTGTTACAAAAAACGACGCAAGAAGCGGGTTGTTCACGGCTTAATAATTTTTGTAATAATTCGATTTTACCGTGGCGTGAGACTTCATAAAATTGCTGCTCAACCGCAGGTAATTCATCAACACTATTGATTTCAATTGTTTGTGGCTCGTGCTGAATTTGTTGGCTAATGCGTGCTATTTCATCTGGCCAAGTAGCGGAAAACAGTAAAGTTTGTCGGCTTATTGGTGCGTAGTTAATTACGGTTTCAATGTCAGGCATAAAGCCCATATCTAGCATTCTGTCCGCTTCATCCAGCACTAACGTTTGCAATTCATCAAGTTGAACGGTTTCGCGGTTTAGGTGATCAAGTAAGCGGCCTGGCGTCGCGACAATTATATGGGCTGCATGAGCAAGGGAATCGCGCTGCACGCTAAAAGGTACACCGCCACACAAGGTGAGAATTTTAATGTTTGGAATTGCACGGGCTAAGCGGCGTAATTCGTTAGCGACTTGTTCTGCGAGTTCGCGAGTAGGGCACAAAACCAATGATTGGGTTTTAAATAATTTGGCATCAATACGTTGCAATAACCCCAAACCGAATGCAGCAGTTTTACCGCTGCCTGTTTTGGCTTGCGCACGAACATCTTTCCCCGACAGGATAGCAGGAAGGGCGGCCGCTTGGATCGGGGTCATACTGAGGTAACCTAACTCTTGTAGGTTAGACAGTTGTTCCGCGCTCAGCGCGTTAAGATCAGCAAATGAAGTCACAATAAAATCTCAAATAATAAAAAGGAGCTAATGGCGCCAATGATACTATCCCTGCATGATGCTGTCTGTTTTTAATTCCAAATTAAGGTAGGAAAGGTGGGGTTCAGGTAAGATTTTAGATAAACCAGACTGGAGGATAATTAAATGGACAATTTGCAGCAGCGGCTCAATCATTATCAACGACAAATTCAAGAAAGTGAACTCAACGTTGTCTATGAGTATTTAATTAAAACCATGATGCAAGCAAAGCAATATCTTGCAAATCAATCTGAACGTGGTTTTGAATATGGAAATATCTCCCCAGGTTACCTAGATTACTCATATTTTCCTATTGTAAATACATTTTTGAAACAGCGAAAACTGCGCTTTGGTATTGTGCTTAATCACCGTAAATTGTGTTTAGAATTATGGTTGATGGGGCAAAATGCATCAATACAAAAGGTATATTGGCAAAAATTAAAATCCAGTCCATGGAATACACATTTGACTGAAATGCCGCAATACAGTGTGTTAGCGACTATGCTAATTTCTCATCCTGATTTCACGCAAAAAAGTACACTATTTGTTGGAATAGAAAAACAGCTGTTCCCACTGATGAATGACGTGATGTGTTTTATTGAAAAAATAGAAAGGTAAGTCATAAAAAGCTTCCTTTCTTATAAAGGAAGCTTTGAGCCAGTGTTCTCTATTGTTAACTAGGGATTAAATCGGCCCTAAATTGGTCAGGACGGCATAAACCAGAGCCACAATAGAAATGGCAATCCATGTGAAGACTAATGGCCAAATAAATTTCACCCACGTGGTATATGGGATTTTCGCCGTAGCCAGCACGGCCATTAAGATCCCCGATGTTGGGTTAATGCAGTTCACCACACCTTCACCTAACAGAACCGTTTGTACGGTAGTTTGGCGGGTAATTTCGAGTAGGTCGCCCATCGGAGTAAAGATTGGCACTAATACAGCGGCCTCACCTGAGCCAGAAGAAATAAAGAAGTGCATAATCGCTGCAGTTGCAAACATAGAGAGTGCAGAAAGGGTTTTTGGCAAACCATCCATCATCGAAATAATCGCATTGACGATGGTGTCCAAAATCATGCCATCAGATAATACAATCGCAATAGCACGTGCCATACCAACGATAAATGCACCGCCAACCATACCCGCACAGCCTTTTAAGAAGCCTGTTGCAATGCTATTTGGTGACATACGGTTGAGTACACCAACACCGACCCCTAAGATGATAAACATCGCCATCATCTCTTTTTCACCCCAGCCCCATTCGACAGCACCAAAAATAAAGCCGACTAAGCAGAATGCGCTATATGACAAAGTGATGATATGTAGCGCCGAAATTTTTGAGGTTTGGTGATCAGCGTCATCGACAGCAATCTCTGGGCGAACCATACCTTGCTTACGGCATTTTTTAGTATAGAAAGTTAAAAATAAGATACCCGCGATGACGAAAGCGATATAAATCACCATTCGAAAACCAAGGCCAGATAGCAGGGGAACGTCTGCTAAGCCTTGTGATAAGCCAACCGTCATCGGTGCCATGATTGAGGCATTAAAACCAGCATAGGCAGCAACATAGACCAATGCGGCACCAAATTTATCGTCCATCCCAACAGATTTTGCGACTAGCAGGCCGATAGGAACAAATGCAATGATTGAGTTAACGACAATGCCAGTAGTGCCTAAAATAGAAAACACCACAAAGAAAATTGTGATTAACAGAAAATCATTGAGCTTCTTACTGCGCGAAATATTATTCAGTACCTTTTTTATGGCACCGGTTTCTTCAAGAAGATGTAACGCACCACCTGTAAAAATAATTAAAAAGATAATTGGTGCAGCTTTTACTAAGCCATCGGCAATAGACGTGAAGATTTGCCCTGGTAAAATACCGTGTTGCTCAGGTAAACGCTCATAGCTACCAGGTATAGTGTAAGAGCTAGATACTTTAGTTTCAATGCCATCTTTGACCATGGTGATGACTTTAGTCTCTGATGCATATTGCCCCGCAGGAACGATCCAAGTAGCAATACCTGCGATGACTAAAATGAAGAACAATAAAACGTAAGGGTTCAAACCTTCCGAACGTTTTTTCGCTGGTGGTGGTGTATTTGTTGACGTTGTTGCCATATTATTATCCTGTTGGATTATTATTTATTGTGTAATACGTTGTAATACATTGAAAAATAACTGTGCTCGCTCAGTTAATGATGGAATTTCTAAATATTCTTTATCACTGTGTTGGTAGCCGCCGATTGGGCCTAAGCCATCAACAGTAGCAGTGCCGACACCTGCTGTGAATGAAGCATCTGAGCCGCCGCCTGTTGAAACGTCGACTAACTCGATATCTAATTTCGTCGCTTCTTGCTTGATGATGTCGATAAGTACTGTACTTTCATCCGTTTTAGCCATTGGCGGGCGATTGATTCCCCCAGTTAGCGTCAGTTTAATGCCATCTAATATCGGTTTGCTGCACACTTCTCTGACTTTTTTATCAATTTCTACGCCTTGTTCTTCAGAAGAAATTCGTACATCGATTTCTGCTCTCGCATTGGGTGCCACTGTATTGACTGAGGTTCCACCTGAAATGAGACCAACGTTAACGGATAAGCCTTGGTCATGGGCAGAGAGTGCATGTAAGCTTTGGATTTTGTGGGATAGCTCTTGAATAGCGCTGATACCAGCTTCAGGGGCAATACCCGAGTGAGAAGCCTTCCCTTCGATGCTCAGTACATAAGTGCCGACGCCACGGCGTGCACTAACAATGGCGCCATTGGCACGTGCAGGTTCCATAACTAAGGCATAACGCTTGCCTAATGCACATTTTTCAATCACACCGCGGGATGAAATAGAGCCAATTTCTTCGTCGCAGTTAAGTAAAATTTCGATATTTTTATAGCGAGAGTCTTGGTTGTCGTACAGTTGCTTCATGACTTGATACACCATGACATGACTGCCTTTCATATCGATCACACCTGGACCATAGGCTCTATCACCTTTGATACTAAATGGACGTTCTGCGACAGTGCCTTTTGGGAAAACGGTATCTAAGTGCAGTAAAATTAAGATATCGGCCTTTACCGATGGGTAATAAATACGGTAGTTATTGCCTAATGATTCATTTTCAATGACTTCAACTTCAAATCCCATTGCTTGGTATTTTTCGCACCACACGGCAGCATGGTTATCGACGCCAGCCTTGTCATAAGAACCAGATTCGATATTCACGACCTGTTCCAGTAGTTTTAACATGGCGGGCTCGTGCACTAAAAAATGATTAGTCATAATGGATTCCTAATATTGTGTTTGTCGTTAATGAGACTGTTTTTATTGTGTTCTGCATGTGGTATTACATCGAAAAATAAAGATAAGAATAAGTGCAATGTAAGAAATTTCATTTTTCTTTAAATTAAATAAATATATGCACCACTTGATAAAGTACTCAGTTTTAATTATTTGATTAAAATTTTTCAATAATTATTGTAAGCATTTTTTATCGTCTCTGTTATGTTTCTATGACACGGATTAACTAAATCGAATTTGATGATTCGATATATAACTTCACTATTATGTGAAAGGTTAATATGCAGGATACCGATAGCGGTCGGTACTTTTTGACTCTATCATACTAAATAATTTGGATACAAGTTTTGTTTTATTTTAATTTAACGCATTGAAATTGAATGAAAAATACAAAATAATCAAATAAATCTAATCATTCGCTATAAATAATTAAGGAGCTTTATATTTTGGATTTTTGTTTTACAGTAATGGTTTTTTTGTTTGATTTTATTCAATTTGCTTATATAAAGTATAATTTAGAGTGTAAATAAACCAATATTAAAATTTATATTTTTATTTAAATTTAATAAACATAATAAACTTTATGGTCTTTAGGATTTGAATCGAACAATTATTGAACACTTTGTTTTGTGGATAGCTTTTGATTTTAAATAAGTATAATTATGTGATTTTTGTTCGTAGGTTAAATTGAGATTAATAATTAGTATTGCTTTGTTTAAATAATGTGCTAAATGCTGACTTGGTTAATTGGCGATATTATTAGAAACATAAAATGAAGCTACGTTTTTAGCTACCTTACAGAGGTTTGATAGGGTAATTGTTGTTCTTCACTTTGTGGTTGGTAATAAATGAGCTGATATAGCTGAGCAATCTGTAAGAGAGAATAGTTAGGATGGCAAAAGAGAATAAGTTTCTACAATAGCACCATTAAAGAGTAAGTCGGTAGAGATGGTAAGTGAAATTTCGGATAGGACTATGATGCTAATCATGGTTTTCATTAGGCCTGATTACATTGGTTAGTAATATAATTAACTTTTAATATACAATTATTCTTTAATTTTAATAGGTTAATGAATTTTATCTACTGGTGAAGTAGATATTGATAAACTAAATAGTGATATTGTGACGGCTCGCTCATTTCATGTTTATTGATTAACTTATTGTATTTTAAGATTATTAATTTAAATTTAGAAAATTTTTCTCTAAATTTGTATAAAGTCATCGATTTTTAGAAAAATTTTTCTATTTCCCTATGGCATATTCCTTTCAGCAACAAATATAAATAAACACTTTTTTCTCTTTCTATGATTGGGTTTTAATAATGACTAAGAATATTGCTACTGTTTTAATTCATGGTGGAAAACAGCAAGATACTGTCAATCATGCGATTTTCCCTGCAATCACAACCGCGAGTACTTTTGTCCAACAAAGCTTAACTGAACATGGAGAATATTGTTATTCCCGTTGCAGTAACCCAACTCGTTATGCCTATGAAACACTGTTAGCGGAAATTGAAGGTGGAATCTACGCAACAGCGACTGCTTCAGGTGTTGCGGCTTCAAGTTTAGTGCTAAATTTACTACCAAAAGACTCTCATATTATTGCAATGAAGGGCGTTTATGGTGGAACTTTCCGCTTATTTGAGCGTGTTGCAACCGTAAACTGTGGTCACAAAATAGATTATGTTGATTTAAATAATCTGGATGAGGTCAAAGCTAACATAAAAGACAATACCCGCTTAATTTGGATTGAAAGTCCAACTAATCCGTTATTAGAGTTAGTGGATATTAAAGCGGTTTGTTCGTTGGCAAAAATGCATGATATTTTGACTTGCGTGGATAATACATTTGCAACAGCATGGAACCAAAAACCATTAGAATTAGGTGCCGATTTAGTGATGTTATCAGCCAGTAAATATATCGGTGGTCATTCTGATTTAATTGGTGGTGCGGTAATTACACAACGTGAAGATATTGCCAGTCGACTTGATTTTTTAAAAACCACCCTCGGTGCAATTGCTTCTCCCTTTGATGCTTACCTTGCATTACGCGGCTTAAAAACATTGGCATTACGCATGTCAGCACAATGCAGTAATGCGCAGAAAGTCGCAGAATATCTAGCAACACACCCGAAAATTGAGCACGTTTATTACCCAGGTTTACCATCACACCCACAACATCAGCTATGTAAAACACAAATGCGAAGCGGGGGGGCAGTTGTGACGATTAAATTAAAAGGTGATATTGAGGATACAAAAACATTTTTATCTAAGGTGACTTATTTTGTATTGGCGGAGTCTCTTGGTGGTGTGGAAAGTATGGTAAACCATTCAGCGACCATGTCCCATGGTTCAATGACTAAAGAAGAAAGAGAAAGTATTCATGTTTACGATACGACATTGCGTTTATCAGTAGGTATTGAAGATATTAACGACTTATTAAATGATTTAGAAAAAGCATTATCTTAATTAAAATCACAATAAAATATAATAAGAGAGCACCCCATGAATGATTATGGAATTTGGACCATTGTCACTCCACTGGTCACGATACTTTTAGCCATTTTTACACGCCAAGTTATTTTATCTTTATTATTGGGAATATTAGTCGGGTTTACCGTTATTAATGATCATAATATATTATTAGGTGTTAACGGAACACTCGATGGAATTATTAATACTTTTGCCTCACCTGGAAATACAAAAACAATTCTATTTATGGTCATGATAGGCGGTATTATGCGTCTTGTTGTGGTTACAGGTGGTGTTAGGTCACTTGTTAGATTATTGACTAATAAAACCAAGTTGATTAAAAATAGAAAAGCAGTTCAATTAATGGCAATGATTATTACGTCATTAATTTTTATTGAAAGTTCAATTAACCAGTTAATTGCAGGTGCGTCAACAAAAACACTCGCGAAGAATTATGGTGTTTCGCCAGAAAAAATGTCTTATATCGTGCAAACATCCTGTGTGTCGGTGTGCTCGTCAGCGATGATAAACGGTTGGGGTGCGGCAATGATGGGGGTGATTGGCGTGCAGATATCAAAAGGTTTTATTACGGGTGAACCTTTTGAAATTTTAGCCAGCTCGATGGTATTTAATATCATGGCATGGTTTTCTTTAGCTTCGGTTTTATTTTATATCTTCTCCAATTTTTCTTGGGGGCCGATGAAAAAAGCAGAATTGCGAGCTCATGAAGAATCGTTAACCATCTTATCCGCGGAAAATACTGAGCAAGATGATGAAGATATTATTGAACATCCTAATTGCCATACATCTTTAAATTTCTTTATCCCAATTTTATCAACGGTATTAATGGTCCCAGTGGCTTTATATATCACTGGTAATGGTGACTTTAGTAAAGGCAGCGGCTCAACATCTGTTTATTGGGGGGTCATGTTTGGAACGCTAGTTTCTTTTGTCTGGTTCTTAGCGCGTCGCGTATTAAATATTGAGAGTTTCTTTAAAGAACTATATATCGGTTACGCTAGCATGGTGAAAATCAGCTCAGTCATGATATTAGCATTCTTAATGGGGACAGTTTCCTCAGATTTAAATACTGGGGCTTATATTGCTGAAGTGACTTCTGGTGTTATTTCCCCTGCATTCTCAATCGGTTTTATTTTCTTAATTAGTGCTGTAATGTCATTGGCAACAGGCACATCGTGGGGAACGTTTGCCATTATGATCCCTATCGGTGTGCAATTAGGTATTTCAGTGGGAATGCCAGTGGAATATATGATTGGTGCAGCTATCGCAGGGTCTATTTACGGCGATATGACATCCCCAATTTCCAGTGATGCGATTGTGGCTTCCATGGCAACAGATTGTGACCATATTGAACATATCCGAACACAAATGCCTTATGCTACTGTGACAGCTGCATTTGCTCTGATGGTCTACCTCTATTTAGGCTTCACATATTAATCTGGATAATATTCAAATGAATATACAAGAAAGGCTTTCAACAATAGCGAAAATTAATTTATTGCACACCGCAACGCCATTGGTGAAATTGAATAATATATCTGAATACCTTGGTCGAGAAATTTATATTAAACGTGATGATATGACCCCCCTTGCGATGGGGGGCAATAAACTGCGTAAGTTAGAGTTTATTATTGCGGATGCACTACAGAAAAAAGCTAAAGTATTAGTCACTGCAGGCGCTATACAATCTAACCATGTTCGCCAAACAGCCGCTATTGCAGCAATGTATGGTTTAGAGTGTGTGGCTTTATTGGAAAACCCGCTGCAAAGTGGGAATTCCCTATTTTTAAATAATGGCAATAAGCTGCTGACAGATTTATTTAATACTCGCTGTTATTTTTGTGAAGAATTAAGTGACCCTAATGAACAAATGAAAGCATTAATTGAGTCATTAGGGTTAGAAAATGCGTATGTTGTACCTGTCGGTGGTTCGAATGCTCTAGGTTCACTGGGGTATGTCAGTTGTGCTTTGGAGATTGCACAACAAAAGCCAAAAGATATTGATTTTGCTGCGGTGATTGTTGCTTCAGGTAGTGCGGGAACCCATGCTGGTTTAGCTATAGGGTTACAGGTCGTTTTACCTCAAACTCCTGTTATTGGCGTAACAGTCTCGCGTACGGTTGAACAACAACAGCCAAAAGTTGAAAAGCTGCAAAATGAAATAAGTGAATTATTAAACCTTGCTGATTTTCCGAATGTACAATTATGGGATCAATACTTTTCACCTGCATATGGTGCACCGAATAGCAAGGGGCAACAAGCAATTGAATTATTAGCACAAAAAGAAGGGATTTTACTCGACCCTGTTTACACTGGCAAAGCCATGGCAGGGTTAATTGATAATGTATTAAAAGAAACTATTGAAGGCAGTCAGCCGCTTTTATTTATTCATACTGGCGGTTCACCTGCCTTATTTGCTTATCCTGAAATCAATGCGGCAAGTATTTAAAACTATATTAAAGATGTGATGTACCTATGAAGATTAATACTAAAGTTATACACGGTTATCCAATGACGGATAAGTACACGGGAAGTTCATCTATTCCGTTATATCAATCGTCAACTTACTCGCAAAGTAATATTGAAGAAAATTACGCGTATATTTATTCGCGTTTTTCAAACCCAACCCGTGATGCACTAAGCGAAGCTATTTGCTCAATTGAAAACGCACAATTTGCTGAGGTTTTTTCATCGGGCATGGCTGCTATTAGTGCAGTTTTATTAGGGTTTAGCCAGGGAGATCACATTGTTGCCTGTAAAAGTATTTATGGTGGCACTTTTCAGTTAATGACTGAGTTTTTACCTCGTTACGGTATTTCAGTGACATTTGTTGATGCGACAGATCCTAAAAACTATGCAGATGCAATACAAGAAAATACTAAGGCATTTTACATTGAAACGCCATCGAATCCGACATTGCAAGTAACAGACTTAAATGCGGTCATTGGTTTGGCAAAAAAGAATAATTTAATCACTGTGTGTGATAACACATTTATGACGCCGTTATTGTCGGATGTGATTTCGTTAGGTATTGATTTCTCGATTAATAGTGCCACTAAATTTATTAATGGGCACAGCGACGTTATTTTAGGAACCGTTGCAACAAATAATGCCGAATATGCCAAATGGTTACACAAATCAGCGGTTGCTATAGGCAGTATTGCTGCACCATTTGATAGTTGGCTGACCATGCGCGGTTTAAAATCAATGGCAATGCGTGTTGAGCGTTCCAGTGAAAATGCACAGAAGCTTGCAGAATATCTTAACCAGCATTCGAAAGTAAAAAAGGTGTTTTACCCAGGCTTGGTTTCACACCCAAATCACCAGGTTCATATGCAGCAATCAAAAAATGGCGGAATGGTCGTTTCGTTTGATTTAGGCAATGAAAAAAATGTGAAATTATTTTTAGATGCGATTCGTATCCCATTGGTCGCTGTTAGCTTAGGGGGAATTGAGTCAATTATTTCTTATCCTAAGATTATGTCCCATGCCTGTATTCCTAAAGAGGAACGCATTGCACAGGGAGTAACGGATGGGTTGCTACGTTTTTCAGTTGGCTGTGAAGACATTAGTGACTTATTAGCTGATTTAGATAACGCACTATCAACGTTATAACCTGAAAGCTTATTTTTCATCTTTATTCCTTACAAAAATGGGTATCACAATGAAATGTAAATTGTATCTTTTAGATATGGGTTTTTCAGATAAAAATTATCAAGATGACACTTTTTTTGCCCAGACTGCACAATGCTAGAGGGAATACTCGCTAAAAACCCGAGGTTATCCAATTTCATTGATGTAAGTTATCTGCCTTTTGAGAAACCACGAGAAGAATTAGTGGATATGTGTGGCGAGGAGAATCAATCTTTACCTGCTTTAATATTACCAGAGGGGATAACGTCTTCTTATCAAACTGGAGTGTATAAAAACACGTCTTATATTTCTGACTTAAGCCAAATCATTGCGTTTTTAGTAGATACTTACCATATACCTAAACAGCATCCATAATAAAAACAAGCACCCTAATATTCTTTAGGGTGCTTGTCATTGAATAAATAATGGAAACTATAGATAAAGCTCTTTATTCACCGGTGTCAATTGAGCTTCTTTCTGCAAGTATTTTAAGGTTTCTATTGCTAATAACGCAGTAGCTTCATAAAAGTTATTACCGCTTTGTAATTGCATTTTTTCCAAATAACGATATACCCAAGGTAAGAAATGAATTTCCAATAAATCATTTAGCAATTCAGGCTTATTTTGGATAACCCACGCTGTTAATAAGAACAATAAGCCAACATGGTCTTCTGGTTCATTGGCATTCAATTCAATATTAATTTGGTTGTTACGTAGCCAAGCTCTTAACTCAAGGGTAGAAATTCCAAATAAAACATTTTCTTTATCGAGATAAACAGAACCCCAAGGCGGAGCAGGGAGTGCATTAGGGCCAATAAATAATCGCTCATAGGCCTCTTTTAGCGTTTCAGATTGCTTAGTATCACCTTGAAATAACTGATTAATTCGTTGGCAATCATAATGAGCGGTGAGAGGCCACTCGGTTAACCATTCACTGGTGCTAAATAGCTCAATGAGTCTGCTAACTCGAGGGTCTGAAGGGTCATAGGAAAAGAGCGCGCCTAAAGTTTGGGTGCACAGTAACATGTCATCTAATTGTTTTTGTTCCATACTGATTCACTTCGTCTTTTAATTTTACTAAAAATTTTTAACCATTTGAGTTTCAAATGAAATAAAGGGTGGTTTTCGATTGTACTTGTTTATGGAAATATCAACATATTGATTTAACCATCGTAACGAATCATCAGATATTTGTCGACGAGAAGGGGGGGATATCCCCCTCATGAAGAGCACTTAACCTACCACTGCCATACCAACAGTCATATGTAATCCGTAGAAAATACCCCGACCAATAAGTTCACCAAACATTACAAATAAAACAGCAATGAATAAGCTGATAATTGAGGGATTTCTCATCTTAATATGAGGATAAAGCCAAAAAGCTAAACCAAGGAATAAACAGATAGTTCTCCATCCCATTAATGATGCGTAGTCAGGTACTAGTTGACTGGCTTTTTGCACAGAGCTTTGAATTGAACCAAGTTCATATCCTTGAGCCGTGACTAAAATACAGCTAGCTATTATGCCGATAATACTGATGAGCGCAAAAGAACGTACCCGACTAATGTCATAGCTGGCTATACGCAATAAAAAAGCAGCTAATACAGGCCCTGCAATTAAGCTAGTTAAAATAAATTGCAAACTACCATATTGATTAAACCAGGTTGGTACTGTTTCAATTTGATAAACGCGAGAAATTGCATAAATAAAAAATGCAGCAGCAAACATGGTGATCATTAACCAAATTTGACCAAGTGATCGAGGCATTTTTTTGAAAAATGAAATAAGCCAATATAACCCGCCTAAAGCAAAAAAGAGGGAGCCGCTGACAATTTCATTACTTAATGCAGAATGTCCTACACGTATCATCGAATTAAAAGCGCGTAAGGGTGAACCCATATGTAACATGGATAATAAAAAGCCGATACCCATTAATAACCATAATCCGAACATACTCATCACGATTTGGTGATGCTGTTGCGCGGAAGGTTTAAGTTGTAAAACAAGCGCCATTAAAATAAAAGCGCCAGCGACGGTTTGTCCGATAACAGTAAAGAGTATTAATGGATATTCATGTAAGCCAGCACCCATTTTATACCTCCTCCGGATTTGCAAGATAGCCCGTAGTATCACCAACGGGGCGACAATTATTATTAAGGTTTAAAACAATATTCGGTTTGGTGTAATGTGCAGGTGGAAGAGGGGCAATTTCATTAATGTTGCCGTATTTTGCTCGCAATTCATCGATAGGGCCAAAATCCAACGCGCGTAACGGGCAAGATTCAACGCAAATCGGTTTTTTACCTTCAGCAACTCGCTCAAAACAGCCATCACATTTGGTCATGTGACCTTTTTCTGCATCAAATTGAGGTGCACCGTATGGACATGCCATATGGCAATAACGGCAGCCAATACAAACACTTTCATCGACAACAACAAAACCATCTTCACGTTTATGCATTGCGCCACTTGGGCATACTTTAGCGCAGGCAGGATCATCACAATGATTACAAGAGATGGACAGATAGTAGGAAAAAACGTTTTGTTGCCAAGCACCATTTTGTTCAGTCCAATCCCCACCGGCATACTCATAAATACGGCGAAAGTGAACATCCGTTGATAAATTTTTGAAGTCTTTACAAGCGAGTTCACAGGTTTTACAGCCCGTACATCGTTGTGTATCAATATAAAAACCATATTGTTGTGACATATCGGGCTCCTTACAGTTTTGCGATTTCGACTAAGTTAGTATGTTGCGGATTTCCTTTCGCAAGCGGTGATGGGCGCTGCGTTGTTAGAACATTAATACATCCGCCTTGGTCGACTTTTGCACCAAACATGTCAGCATCTAACCATGCACCTTGCCCCATCGCAGTTACGCCAGGCATAATCCGCGGTGTGACTTTGGCAGGAATATGCACTTCCCCTCGGTCATTAAAAACTTTAACAATATCACCTTGTTCAATGCCCCGAGCTTTAGCATCGATAGGGTTAATCCAGATTTCTTGGCGACAAGCTTGTTTTAAAATATCAATATTACCGTAGCTTGAGTGTGTTCTAGCTTTGTAGTGGAAACCTGTCATTTGGAGTGGATATTTCTCGCTTAATTTATCTTGATGCCCTTCAAACCCTTTGGCATAAATTGGCAATGGGTCGATAATATCATCTGGGGATAGCTCCCAATTCTTTGAAATTTCAGCAAGAGCTTCCGAGTAGACCTCGATCTTTCCTGATGGCGTTTTCAGTGGGTTGGCCTGTGGGTTATCACGAAATTCTTTAAAACCAATGACATGTTCATCAGGGCATTTGTGTTTGAAAATACCCACTGTTTTCATCTCTTCATAAGTTGGCATATCAGGGAAACGTTCGCGGCTTTTTTCGCAGAGGTATTTAACCCATTCATGCTGAGTGCGACCTTCTGTAAAGGTTTTTTCTACATCTGGACCTAAGCGTTTTGCAATTTCAGATAAAATTTCATAAATTGGTTTGCGCTCAAATTTAGCACTGGTGGCGGGTTGCCCTAAAATCATATAGGACATATTCCCAGCTGATTCACTCGGAATTAAATCTTCTTGTTCAGTTGGCATTAAATCAGGCAATAAAATATCGCAATATTTTGCCGATGCGGTCATAAAATGTTCGATACCGACAATCATTTCGCATTTACTGTCATCTTGTAAAATTTCATGAGTGCGTGCAATTTCGCTATGTTGGTTAATTAACGTATTACTGGCATAGCACCATAAGAATTTAATCGGTACATCCAGTTTATCTTTTCCTTTAATGCCATCGCGAGTGGCGGTCATTTCAGTTCCACGTTCAATCGCATCGGTCCATGTAAACACCGAAATTTGCGTTTTTACAGGATTATCAAGCATAGGGAACCATTCAACGCCTGAATCATAAGTGCCTTCACGGCAACCTGAATTTCCTCCGCTAATCCCTACATTACCTGTAATAATGGCGAGCATTGCAATGGCTCGTACAGTTTGCTCTCCATTTGAATGGCGCTGAGGCCCCCAACCTTGAACGATATAAGCGGGTTTGGCTTGCCCAATTTCACGTGCGAGTTTGATAATTTTATCAGCGGGGATCCCTGTAATAGTCGAGGCCCACTGTGGTGTTTTAGCTATGCCATCAGCACCATCCCCTAAAATATAGGCTTTATAATGACCATTACGTGGAGCGGAAGCTGGCAATGTTTTTTCATCGTAGCCTACGCAATATTTATCAACAAAATCCTGGTCAACCATGTCTTCTGTGATAATGACATAGGCTAATGCTGCTGCTAAAGCACCGTCAGTACCTGGACGTATTGGTAACCACTCGTCTTCACGACCTGCGGCGGTGTCGTTATAACGAGGATCAATAACAATCATTCGTGCATTTGAGCGCTCACGAGCTTGCTCGACATAATAGGTAACTCCGCCGCCACTCATTCTAGTTTCGGCTGGGTTGTTGCCAAACATCACGACAAGTTTAGTATTTGCGATGTCATCGGGGCTATTGGCTTCCTGAGAACCATATAGGTAGTTCATACCTGCACGGATTTGAGCGGTACTATAACTACCATAGCGGCTTAAAAAACCACCACATGAATTCATTAAGCGATAAGGGACATTAGAGTTGGTGATGTTGCCACCATCAACACCCGTTCCATATAAAACGTGTACAGCCTCATTACCATAATTTTTCAATGTGTTACGTAAGCTATCGCCAACGATATCGAGTGCTTCTTCCCATGAAATTCGGGTAAATTTACCCTCACCTCTTTTACCCACTCGTTTCATTGGGTATTTCAATCTGTCAGGGTGATTCATACGACGGCGAATTGAACGGCCACGTAAACAAGCACGTACTTGATGGTTACCATATTCGTCGTTACCCGTGTTATCAGACTCAACCCAAAACACTTCGTCATCTTTGACATGTAAACGAAGTAAGCAGCGGCTTCCACAGTTTACAGTACATGAACTCCAAACGACTTTATCCTCAGAGAAGTTTGTTGAAGAGGAGGCATTCATTGCTTTTGCATTAAAAGGAAGAGACAAACCACCCACAGCTGCAAATAGTCCGCTTGCAGCTCCTGATTTCACGACATTACGTCTTGAAATAGGGCTATTTAATAATTTATTTTTTATCTTCATTGTGATGACCTTTATGACCATACTAAATATATGGTTTTCAGGAAATCATCTTACTATTTGATTAAGATGATTTGTTGCGTCATATCAATGAATTAATATTTTATTGGTTGGTAACTTATTGATAATAATTAATTTTCATTAAAAAATATTAAGTTTCCAATCTATTGATAATAAATGATTTTAATTGAATCTTGGTTGGGGGAGTACGATTATTTTGTTAATAATAACTGATAGATGAAAAATGTTTCTCTATTTTTAATTCTTGAATGCGAAATAGAGAAATATTTTATCTGTGGATGAAAAAAATAGTTATCTTTATTTATATGATGTGATTTATCTAATGAAAAATATTTTCATTATTTTAACATAAGTTTCTAATTGAATTTATTATTCGTGAGTTGGCTTGTAATTATTAAGTTTAATGGGAATGAGTTTTATTTTTAAAATTAATTAAATTCAATATTCAGTATAAATGATTGTGCCAAAATTTTCGTGAGGCTAATCGGCTAATAGGTTTTTTGAGATGCGGGGTAACTAAAAAGGCTCAGAATAGTTCCTAAGCCTTGAGCATGATTAGTGTGTGATAAATCGAAATAGTGTGTTAATAACGAATTTTCTTATTTTGTTTGGCTCCGGATTAAGTGTTGTTCCATTGCATAAATCATTGAAGGGGACTGGTTGTTGTGGGTAAAACTTAATGCAACAGCTGCTTTTTCATGGGAATCCATGTCTGAAAGAGATTTGCTAACCCCTGAAATTTTATTAGAAGGTAGTTGGCTTGCTTTAATATGCGACTCGATAATATGCAAAATAGCGGGCGACGTATTATTTTCAGTGGAATTTAATGTGGTTATGGCTTTTTCATGAATGTTCATTTGTGAAAAAGGCTTAGCCACTCCATTGATGCCACTTTTAGGTAAATTTGCGGCCTTTGCATGGGCCGCGATTGCCGCTTCATTTGCATAAGATGTGTTATTTTCATTAAAGCTTAATGATACAATTGCATTTTCATGTGCGCGGATATCGGCTTGTGCGCTCATGTGAAAAATTAAAAAAAATGCTGATGAGATAAATATTTTTTTCATTTAAATACCTTTAAACAGTTTAGCCAGCTAATATTGGCTTGTGACTTTAAGTGTTTGTTTCTTTAATGCGCTAAATATAAGTGATGAAAAGCAAAGGGAAAATTGACATTTCTGCAAATGTTGAATGCAAAAAACGCATCTATTAATTAATAAACGGAATTTTTTTGCAATTATAGAGATGGATAGTTTGGGGAAATAGAAGAGAAAACACAGGTAACACCGAATATATCGATATCCGGTGTTACTGGGCGAATTAAGTACGTTTTACGATAGGATTAGCAGCTTTGGCGTGTTTTTCTTGATGTTCAAACCAACGTACGCGTAAAACATCATATACCAGATTAAATGCATACGTATAAAATAAGAAAAAAGTAAAAAAGCCAACTTCTAAAATAAAGGCATCCCATAGGGTCATGTTTAATAATAAAGCCAACATTGGGACACCTAAGATAACGAAACTAAGTTCAAAACCAACGGCGTGGCCAATACGTACTTTTGTAGATCTTGGTCCTTTTGATAAAGGCCAAAAATGGTCAAACAGCATGTTATAAAATAGGTTTAATAACATGGCGAGTGTGGAAAGTACGATAGCCACTGTTCCCATTTGGAAAATTGAGCGTCCTAAAACCCACGCACTGACCGGTGCAGTTATTGCTATTGCAATGACTTCGAATGAAACTGCGTGAAAAACTCGTTCAGTTAATGTTTTTGTATGCTTGCTCATAACAACCTCAAACTTATAGCAAAATAATGTATTAGTAAAAAAACAGGTGCAATTATTGGTGATTTTTACTATATATACAAAATGGCAGCCATCGATAAAACCGATACCTTATGAATTATTCCATTGAAACATTACGTACCTTTGTAGAAGCGGCATCGTTAAAATCATTTTCTGCGGCGGCAAGGAAGCTCAATAAAAGTCAGTCCACGATTAGTAGCACAATCAGTGGTTTTGAGGATGATATGGGCTTTGTATTATTTGACCGTCAAGGGCGTGAATCGACGTTAACGTTGGCCGGGAAAAAAGTGCTGAGCTTGGTTGAAGATATATTATCAGCTGATGAGTGCTTGCAAGCATTAAGAGTCGAGTTATCTCCAGATATTGAGCCACAATTAAGTTGTGCTTTTTCGGATATTTATCAGCCACCTCATGCTGAGCATATTCTCACAACACTCAATAGACAATTTCCGCATATCGAATTTGAATTTCTAATTGCAGAAAATAATGCGGTTATTGAGATGATCCAAAATCAGCAGGCCCATGTTGGAATGATAGAATCAAGAACTGAATATCCCGCGGATATTTCATATTCACGGTTACCTATTCAAGGTGAGCTCGGATTATATGTATTAAAAACACATCCTTTAGCGCTAGTAAAAAAGGTGACTTACCAACATTTAACGATGACTCGTCAGTTACGTTTGAGTAGCAGTAGTCAAATTATTATTAATAGCGAGAAAAACTGGTTAGCACCTAACTATTTATTGTTATTGGAAATGGCGGAGCAAGGTATTGGCTGGGCTATTTTACCCACATGGTTAGTTAAACAATTTGGCCATGATGTGTTAGTTAGCCTTAATTATGATTTGTGGCCACGAAAAATCGATGTTGATTTAGTTTGGTCTAAAAATACGCCACCTGGAAAAGCAGGCTATTGGTTAATCAATAAGCTACTTGAGGAAAAGGTTTAAATAAATATTTTTTAGTTTTGTTATTGTGGAATTTTTATGTCATTTTTAGATTAAAAAACTAAATATTGTATGTAACAAAATGTTTTCATGTAAATAAACGTAATACTATTTTGATAATAAGACTCATGTCGTTAACCTAAATAAAACAAGTTCTGTTGTTAGCGTTAATTGAGAGGAAGAAAATGAAAAAATTATTAGTACCTACATTATTTGCTGTTGTATCTACTATGTCATTTGGTATTCATGCCGCTACAACTCAAGCTGTGAGCCAAGCTCAGAGCGCGGAGCATAAATTAAATGCTTATGAAGAAATAATGGTCGGTAAAGTTTGGACAACCACGGAAGCGTTGGATCAAGACAAAAAAGCAGTAAGTGCTGATGATAAGCAAGTCGCTAATTTCTTTGGCTTAGCTGAGTATTACCCTGATGGCACATTTAATATGACCACTTTCGATGGCAAACCGAAAATGAAAGGGGATTGGTCATTTGATGAAAATGGAAAAACTCGCTCATTAACGGCGAAAAATGATAAAGGTGAAGTATTATTTACCCGTGTTGTTGAAAACGTCACAGTAACACCAGAAGAATATACTTACCGTATTTACCCTGAACAAGATAGCAAAGATAAGTACTTTGATATTGTCCATAAAGTAAAAAAATAGTTTCTAATTAATGCCGCTTAATGCGGCATTAATTTTAGGCAAGTTATCGTTTTTTATTTAAAACAGGTTTCTGCCCAACGTGCTAATCCTGCCGTGACAGAGCCAAAATCGTCACCTTTTACAATAGGAATATTTGGCAGTTCCTGAGCAATAGCTTGGTGTAGTATCGGTGAACGAGCACTTCCTCCCGTGACAAAAACAGCATTTGGTTGTACGCCACCTTGAATTACGGCTTCTTTTACTAGTTCAATCATTTTACTTTTTGGTGATTCAATAGATTCAACCATCTGATCTTGCTGAATATTCACTTCTAACGCTTCATTCATTAAGGCTATTTGAGCCAAATACTCAGGGCTATTTGATAAGGCAATTTTGGCTTCTTCAGCTTTACGAACAAGGCTATAGCCCAATGTTTGGTTATAGACTTCGAGCAAGCGCGCAATTTTTTTAGGTTCTTTCGCATCTTGCTTTAAACGCGTAAGTGCCAATAAGTTCGGTCTTGAATAAAATTCTTTTTGTGCTTCGACATTATTAATGGCTATGGGATTCCAAAATTGCAAAAATGGCATTTTTAACCCGGATGATGATTGGCTCTCCATGCCAAAAAGCGGCATAAGTTGTTTTAAAGCGAGGTAGATATCGAGATCATTCCCACCGACACGTTGGCCACTGTGAGCTAATAATGATTGGGTTCTGTCTTCTGAACCACGGTAACTTGGCCCCATTTGAATTAATGAGCAATCTGTTGTTCCGCCACCGATATCAACGACTAAGATTATTTGGTCATTATTTAACGTTGACTCATATTCTAAACCTGCCGCAACGGGTTCGAATTGAAAAGCAATATTATGAAAACCTGCACGTTTTGCCGCGCGGTATAAAATGGCTTCTGCTTGTTGATTGGCTGTTTCACCACCACGGCCATGGAAGTTAATAGGGCGTCCAATAACGGTATCTGTAATTGGATTGTGTGTACTTATTTCGGCGGTGTCTTTTATATTGCGCATCATGGCGCAGACAAGATCTTCAAAAAAACTTATTTGTGTTTCATGTAAACCAGAAGCCCCTAAAAATGACTTTGGTGATTTGACGTAATAGACATCACGAGGATCCCGTAAATATAAATCTAACGCAGCTTGACCGAATACAATGTCTTCAGGTACTAACTCAACACCTTCTTCTTGGTTAAATGCCATTGATCTTCTTAAAATTTGTTGTCCAATATCATCGGAAGGTGCAATCTTGCAATGGCGAAATAAATGTTCAGAAACGGACTCTCTCGTTGGCGCGCAAAGAGTCGATGGAATATAAGCCTGCTCACCTTCTAAAGGCAGCAATTTAGGTACGCCATTTTCCATTATCGCGACAGCGCAGTTGGATGTTCCATAATCAAAACCAATAAACATCTCATCTCCAAAAATTAAGTGACCAAAGAAAAAAGGGGGAAGACTTTATATCAAGCAGATTAGAATTACTATCAGAATAGTAGTTTTTAGCTTGATCTGTTCTTAGCTCAAGGAATTTGTAATGAAGAAGGGCTATTCTTATGAAAATAAAACGCGGATGTTATGGAGCTAAAATGAGTCATAAACAGATAGAATTAATATCAGTGATCACGTGCCCTGAGTGTAGGAAATCTGAAGCGGAAGAAATGCCAACAAATGCATGCCAATGGTTTTATGAATGCAAGCACTGTGGTGTTTTATTGAAGCCATTAAAAGGGGATTGTTGTGTTTTTTGCTCTTATGGTTCAGTTAAGTGTCCACCGATTCAAGAGGCCGAAATTAATGGCTCGTCTTCTTGTTGTTGCTCAACCGTTAAGCTGACCAATAAAAAGCCCATATGAAAATATGGGACTCTAATTTGTTATCAACTATCATATAAATGAAGTGCAGTTATTGACATTAGATATAAATCCTATATTTAATTTATATCTATTTCATTTTTTCTTTTAAGTTAAATTTATAATAAATAGAATTAGATATTTACGTTTTGTTAACTATTGCAGTATTTATTCCAAATGATATTAAATTCATCGTTTGGAAATTCTTTTTCATCACTATCGATTAATGGAATAGAAACGACATTACGTCCATCTTGATGTAGGTATGTTTTGACAATAAATCGCTTAAAACTGTATGAGTTTTGGGTCGTGAAGATAAGAACTTCACCACAAACATACCCGAGCATGCCATGATCTAGTGTTTCTCTTATTTCATGATATTTAACGTTTTTATACTTTGCTGTCTTCGGGAATGCTAAAAAGTCCTCTACTGCTTTTTGTGATTTAGAGACAATATCTAAATCAGGAGTATAATTACTCGCAACGCCGCCAATAAAGGAGACGCCAGCAATAAGGCCTACGACTAAAAATGAAAATATTTTATTTCTCATAGTATTTATTTCTATATGTAGTTATTTTAATTATCCTTAATAAACACACAAACAGGAAAATGCATATAAGCAGTATATGTAGCTATATGACTATATTAATTACGGTTTTGTACGTATGTGTATTAAGAAATGCTGATTTTATTAAATCTAGCATAAATTTTTTTTAAGTAATATAGAAAGGAAATAATGACAATCAATAAGAAACGAAAAATTACATATTTAAATAGATTGTCATTATTTTGCTAGTGACAATTTTACTTAGTGATAGATTGCCATGTATTAATACCTAGCGTTAGTAATATTAGAATAAATTTATTATTGTTTATTATTCATGATATTTGCCATTTGAATTGCTTCAATAAGTTGTGCTCGATTAATTCGTGGACTATTACTATCGAGTAGAGTTTGCCAAATTTGAATAGCTTTATCATAGTTTGCATTCATAAACGCATCGGAAGCAATTAACATCAACGCAGTGACTTCATTATTATCAAGGCTAAGTGCCTTGTTGATAACGGCTAATGTCTCATCAGTGAGGTGCTGGCCCGCTTGATAATATAAAACAGTGGCGATAGCGGAGTACAGTTGTGCATTTTCCCCCGTGTATTTTAGTGCTCTCTGGTAGGCAATTAACGAATTGTCATAACTATTCTGGTATAAATAATACTCCCCAAGTACGGCCCAAAGTTCACCGTTTTTAGGTGATTGGCGAATATCATTTTGTAAGCGTAATAGGTCACTTTGTTCTTGTTCTAATGGTGTGAAGGCATTTATAGGATCTGAAATGCGTTGATATTCATTATAAGCTAATTGAAAACGGGGTAATAAAAAATAGCTTGCGGTGATCCCTACGACCAATACGATGAGTAAAGCATTGAGCTTACGATTCCATGTATTAAGGTTTGGGTTTATTTTAGGCATCGTCAGTAATTGTTCTGATGGGGTTATTGATGATTGTGTCGACGCCTGTTTTCTCTGTGTGCGGAGAGCGCGTATCAGGTAGTAAGAAGTCAGACAAAATGCAAAAAAAGGCAATAACCAAAGAATGGCGGTAGTAAAATTGACGGGTGGGTTGTACAGAACAAAATCGCCATAACGTTCTCTCATATATTGCACTATTTGGGGTTGGTTTTTCCCTTCGGATACCATTTTATAGACTTGATGGCGCATACTGACGGCGGTAGGGGCGTTAGACTCTAATAGGTTTTGATTTTGACACTGAGGGCAGCGTAGTTGTGCAGCAATCTGTAAAGAATACTCTTGTTCCTCAGCACTGTTAAATTGCCATGTATCGACAATTTGCGCATTCGCTACGGTTGAAATACATAATAAAAATAGGGCACGTAAGAGATTAAGCATATTTTTTTCGCCCTCGTATCCAGCCAAATAAGAGTCCTAGGCACATTAATATGCCGCCGCCCCATATCCATTGAATGCCATCTTGCACATAAAAGCGCATTGCATAATGTTGATCACCGGTCTTTTCACCAAGCACCACATACCAATTACGTAACCATCCCCAGTTAATGCCTGGTTCAATCATTAATTGCTGACGAGCAAGATAAAAACGGCGTTCAGTAATTAAATTATGTTGAAATTGGCTCTCTTGAGTAATGTGAATAATAGCTTTTTCAGTGGTGTAATTAGGCTGTGCCGCGAGTTGTAAATCGGCAAATTTGAATTGATAGCCTGCTAATGTGATAGTTTGTCCAACCGCCAGATTAACACTAGTTTCTTGGCGGCTACCGATTGAAAATGCAATACCCGCAGCAAAAATAACTACGCCAGTATGTGCTAATAAAGCAGGGAGTTGTTGTCGGATAATGTAGAAAGGTTTTAACCATAAAACCAATAAAACAACAGTTAATAAACTACACGCCGTAGCAATAATAATACCATGTGCCGCTAAAACTAGGCCAAGTAGTAAGCCGAAAAATGCAATATAAAGAATACGACGTTTTTTTGGATTTGGATTAAATGCACTTAATGTAATTACCAGCAACATTAAAATGCCAAAGGGCAACAAGGTCTGGTTGAAGTAAGGAGCACCAACCGAAATTTTCCCCCAACCAAATAACGTATAAATCATCGGGTACAATGTGCCTGTAAGCACAATAAATAACACAGCGACAAATAGGATTAATGTGAGTAATAAATAAACGTCACGCTGTGTTTTGCTTTGTGTTGCATTGTCAGTAGTTTTGGCTTTCCATCCGTAGATAAGTAAGCAGGTTAGGCTTAAAAAACTGAATAATATAAAGAGGGGGACGGCTCTCACATTATCTAATGCGAAGGCATGTACAGACATTAAAATACCAGAACGAACAATCAGGGTTCCTAATAAAGAGAGAATAAATGTGGCGATTGCCAATAACATAGACCAGTGGCGATAAAGCCCATTTTTTCGTGATGCAGCTAAGCTATGAAGCAGTGCGGTGGCACTGAGCCACGGTAGTAAAGAAGCATTTTCGACTGGGTCCCAAAACCACCACCCGCCCCAGCCTAATTCGCTATAAGCCCACCAAGAACCTAGAATGATACCGAGAGTGAGTATGCACCAACTTGGTACTAGAAAGCGCCAGCACAACCAAGCTGTTGTTGTATTAAATGCATCTGATAACAGTGAGCCAATGACTAAAGCACAAACAATAATTAAACCGCTATAACCTAAATAAAGCAGCGGAGGATGCAAGATTAACCCCCAATGTTGCAGCATTGGGTTGAGATCTCGCCCTTCAATTGCAGGTGGAAAAATACGAGCAAAAGGGTCGGAGTACAGGACGATAAACAGCAATAAAGCCGCATTAATGACCGCAATTAGGGTGAGTGTTAATGAAAATAATGGGTGTTTTTGCTGGCGATAGCGCCACGCAAATAAGGTGCTCCAAGCTGAGATAAACAATAACCAGAGGAATAATGACCCTTCGTGCCCGCCCCAAACGGCGGCAATTTTAATGGATAACGGAGAGAGTCGGTGGCTATGTTGAGCAACATAAACCACCGAAAAATCACTGTTAACAAAACTGATGGTTAAACAAATATATGCACTGAGTAATAGGATAAACTGCAAAGATGTCCAAAACACGTTCTGAGGCATTTGCCTCGGAACGTGTCTGAAGTGACCAATAAACCCAAATAGTGCTTGAAAACTGGTGAGACCCAGAGCCAGCACAAGGCAGATGAAACCCACTTCTGGGAGTATTAGTTCCAATTATCACCTTTAATCTTGAATAAATTATGCAACCGTTAATTGCCCTGCGTATAGCACAAAGAAACGCAGGCAAAATACGCCGAATAAACTCGAACCACTGACCAGCAAAATTCTTGTTGCACGATGGCTTTTATCTACCCATTTTTTTAAGCCTAATGGGATAATAAAGCCGAAGCCAACCACACCAATCCAGAACCACCATGTCCAGAAACCACCGCCTAGTGCAGCAATTAATGAACGAATTTTACCGTCATCACCTAAGGCTAAGCCGACAAAAAAGGCCGCCAGTAGGAATATCTCTAACCAAATCACAAACCCTTCTACACGGTGTAAAAAGGTTGATTCTGGATTATGAATATTTTTGCGGTAGCGTAACGCTAATGCTATTAATGACACGGCAATTCCTGACGATATTCCAGAAAATAGGAATAAAGCGGGTAATAATGGATTGTTTAAGAATGGATAGGACTTTAAGGCAGACAGTAAGAACCCCGTATAGGCGCCCAGTAATACTGCTAAAACCAGCATGATAATATCGAGAAAGCGCATAGCTTGAGTAAGCATCGCGAGTACACGAGGAATTATGCTGAGTTTCGGTAGCCATTTTTGTTGCAGGCTAATCAGTTCTGTCTCATAGATTTTAGCCAGCCATACCACTAAGACCGCCATATATACTTGGAATAGCATTACCCCCATCGACATGACGGAAGTTGGACTGTAATGAAACATCAATTTCCAAAACGTCCATGGACGTGTTAAATGGAAAATCAAAATTAACAAGCCCAGTACAATGGTGGTTGGTGCTAAAATTAGCGTAGTACGCATTAGAGTACTGTTACTACCAGCAGCATTAGGGTAGTACTGGCGCAGTAACACGGCCAATACAACTAGACCTGCAGAAATACCGATTAAAAATAGGTATACCGCAATAGGCCAGTCCCAAACCAGTGATTCAAAATGGAAAGCAGAAGCGGTTGTCATTGGCTAACCTCCCCATATTTGAATGGGACTCGGTACATTTTGGGGTGAGTACCGAGTGCGATTTTGAATCGATAAGTGGGTTTTTCCTTTAGCATCAAGGAAATATCACTCTTAGGATCATCTAAATTACCAAATGTAAGTGCTTTGGTTGGGCAAGATTCAACACAAGCAGGTTGCTTGCCATTTTTTAGATTGGTTTTTCGACAAAAATCGCATTTATCCGCTGTTTTATTGATAGGATGAATAAACCGCACACGGTAAGGGCATGCCGCGATACAGTATTGGCAGCCCACGCATAAGTCAGGATTGACATCAACAATGCCTGTCGTTTTATCGATAAAAGAAGCGCCTGTTGGGCAGACGTCAACACAAGGTGCACTTTCGCAGTGTTGGCATGAATGGCGAAAGAAGCGATATTTGATATCTGGGAACTGTCCGATGGGTTCACTACGAATAATGGTTAACCGTGAAACTCCCTCTGGGACTTGGTTAACCTCACGGCACGCATCCATGCATGCCGTACAGCCGATACACAAATTTTCATCGTGGATCATGCCGTAGCGAACGCCGTCTATTTTCATGGTATTCGCTAGAGTTTGGCCAGCTATTCCTCCTACCGCCGCCAGTGCTCCTGAATAAATAATGAATTGACGACGAGAACAACTCATGGCTGCTCCTTACGCAATTTCACCGCTGCTGGGTTGAAAGCAGGGTTATCGCGCTGCTCAGAGTGGCAATCAACACAAATCTTCACCTTGCCTTTATCGGTCAGGACCTTCATCGTATCTTGTTTTGGATGGAGGTCATGGCAACTGGCACAGGCCACTTTTGTCACGTGGACATCATGGGGCCAGAACGCTTTTTGCAGTTGCTCTGGTAAGTGACAGGATAAACAGACGCTGTTTTGTTGTTCCACGGTGTACATTGGGTTGTTGAAGCGCATAACATCTTTTACGCCTTCGCGGTGATCAGGCCCAGGATTACCGTGGCAGTTGGTGCAAGTCACTGGTAAGTTATTGTTTGGATTGACCACTTCTGAGTGCGTGCCGTGCATGCCTTCTTTGTCTGGTTTGTGGCAATCCAAGCATGCGCCATCAGCGCTGCGTTGCTGTGTGACAACCCAACGGCCATTAGCATTTTCCTCAGCAAGTTGAGGTGTAGCGGAGGCGGCAGTTGCCCATAATAAGCCTGTTGCCAGCACCCCAGCAGTGAATAACGAACGTAGTACGCTCATAATTACTCCATTGGTTGTATTGCCCCTTATCATCGGGGCAAATGACGGTTATTTGGCTAATAGGTCATTTTTACGAGCTTGTTCATCCCATTGAGGTACAACAGTTTTTAAGAACTCTTGTTTCTCAGCATTGATTTTTTGCATATCTAAACCAATGGCTTGTTGCGCTTTTTCTTTGGTGGAAATGTCTGGGATGGCAATTTCATGGGTGATGCCTTTCGAACCGAGCAAACGAGCAAGTTTGGTACGCGCATCAGCGGCTTTATCCATTGCGCCACCTAACATACGCAAACCTTCATCAGGCGCATGCATATGGATACCGTGAGACGCAATCGCTAAGTCCCAGCGCCATTGTGCATGACGAATGTCGGTTAAGATTGGTTTCATTTCGTCTTCGGTTGCACCTGCATCCCATGCGGCTTTCGCCTCAAAGTGAGCACGAACTAACTGATCTTCCACTTTGATTTTCATTTCTTGGATAGCGTGTTTACGCTCTGCGACGACATCTTGCAGCTGTTGTTTGCTTTGTGTGTGGCAGTTACTACAGGTTTGCTCGAAATTATCGAACGGATTACCAATTTTATGACTGGTATACAGTTCGCCTTTTTCGTTTTGTAGTTTCGGCATGTGGCAATCAATACAGGTCACATTATTTTTGCCATGAATACCTGCACTCCAGGTTTCATATTCAGGGTGCTGTGCCTTTAACATTGGTGCTTTGGATAGTGTGTTTGTCCAATCAGAAAAACCAATGTTGTCATAGTACACTTCCATCTCTTCGACTTTGGTTCCGTTATCCCATGGGAATTTAACGGCTTTTTTATCGCCAGAGAAATAGTACTCAACGTGGCATTGACCACACACCATGGATTGTTGGTCGAAACGACTGGCTTTATCGAAAGGCTTGCCTATGGTTTCCATCGCGCGCTCTGCATAAGGGCGTGTCAGAGTTAGCTCGGGTTTTCCTTTCGCAAAGTCAGGAGAATCAGTTTTGTGGCAGTCACCGCAACCGAGAACGTTAACGACTTCTGGGCCACCTTTTGCCCATTTGCCTTCAAAATAGCCATCTTCACCATGTTCTTGGATAAGCCTTGCAACATCGGGGCTTTTACAGCTCCAGCAAGCCATTGGTAATGGGCCATCTTGTGCATCTTTTGGTGCACCTGTGCGCAATGTTTCGCGTACATCAATGATGGCATACGCATGACCCCGCGGTTTGTTATAGTCACGGGAGAATGGGTATCCCGCCCAAAGAACGACTAAACGCGGGTCTTCTGCGAGGGCATCTTCGCGGTTCGCTTGTTCAGAAGTTGCTCGCCAAGAGTGATATTGGTCTGGATGAGCGGCTTCGAAAGTTTCATTTCGTGTATTTATTGTGGAGGTACCATCCTTAGTCGGAGTAGGGGTTTGTGCATGAACAGAGGTAAAGAGAAATATTCCTGCCACTAGACTCAGTAAGCACAGTACATTATTTCTTATGTTTGCCATAAAAAGGGCCTCGAGTAATGTGAGCCAACCATCCCTTCATTTTTCGAGCGACTATTTTAGGGGGGGTATATCAGCTCGAACGATTTTGGGTATTTTTTGTTATATAGGTTTGATAGCAAGCAGATGGATGCTATCAAGACATTGCCAACTTATATGTGTAACAAAAAACCACACAAAAAATATTGTTTTTGATCAAAATATAATTTGGATTAAAGAAATAGAATGCAGATAAATAATAAATACGGAGTATTAAAGAAACTGCTATAGTTATTAATGACTGGTTTTAAACTGATCACTTAGGATAATAATTTAGTAATGATTCTTATTTTTACCAACACAATTTGTTTTATTTAGTTATTTGATTTTTAAGAATAATATTTTTAGGTGTAATCCTTTTTATATTTCGTAAATTAAAATAAGAAATAAATCGTGCGTAATATCAAAAAACTTGCAATTATTTTTTTCTAAAATGACATTGTATCTACCACTTTAGTGGTAGTTCTTGGTGTTAATTTAAACTTGCAACATTAAAACTCACGATTAAATTAAATATCTATATTGAATGATTGTTAAAAAATAATTAAAAAACTGTCGGTATTCCCTGTTTTGAGTCATTCTGATGTTCAAAAGTTATCAAGAATTCGAATGCGGTGATTTTCCGTTGTAAGTGGTGTTATTACTCCTTTTACCTACTTGGTAGTATGTATTTTTCTAACCTCTATCGTTAATATTTCTCATAAATAATACACATATAAAAACTGCGGTTTATCAGTACTTTTTTACGATTTTGTTGGCAATGTAAAGGAAATCAACATGGTTGATCTCACCCGTCGGGGAGTATTAACTGGTGCGTGGCGTAATGCCGCTCCAGTGGTTCGACCGCCATGGAGTGGTAGTGAAGCGCACTTTATTGAAAAGTGTACCCGCTGCAATGCTTGTGTAGAAAGTTGTGAAACAACAATTTTATACGCTGGCGCAGGTGGGTACCCTGTTGTCGATTTTAAACGTGGCGAATGCACCTTTTGCTACGCGTGTGCGACCGCCTGCCCTGAACCTATTTTTCTGCCACAACAAACCCAACCTTGGGATATCACCGTTTCTATCGGTCAGAACTGCCTTGCGTTTAAATCTATCGAATGTCGCCGTTGCCAAGACAGTTGTGAGCCTGAAGTTATCTCTTTTCGTCCGTCACTGGCAGGTATTTACCAGCCAAAAATAGAAACACAAGGCTGTACAGGCTGTGGTGCCTGTGTTGCAGGCTGCCCTGTATCAGCCATTACCGTGGAGCATGAACATGCACAGTAAATATCAAGTGTGCAGTTTGATTGTACAAATAAAAAGCGAACGAATGTCTGCTGTGACCGAAAAAATAAATCAGTTTCCGAACTGTGAAGTGGCGATTAGCGCCCCTGAAAATGGAAAACTGATTGTCGTTGTTGAAGGGCAAGGCAGTAAAACGTTGTTAGATACTATTGATTTAGTACGCGATATCGAAGGCGTGCTAGATGTTTCGCTGGTGTATCACCAGCAGGATGAGCAAGGTGAGGAAGATTATGAAACTCAGTCGTCGTAGCTTTATGAAAGCCAATGCGATAGCGGCCGCTGCTGCGGCGGCAGGTATTGGCACTCCCAGTATTGCCAAAGCGGTCGTCGGTCAACAAGAAAGTATTAAATGGGACAAAGCCCCTTGCCGTTTTTGTGGTACAGGTTGTGGCGTTCTTGTTGGCACTCAAAATGGCCGTATTGTTGCGAGCCAAGGTGATCCTGAAGCCCCTGTAAACCGTGGCCTGAACTGCATCAAAGGCTATTTTTTACCGAAAATCATGTACGGAAAAGACCGTTTAACGCAGCCAATGTTGCGCATGAAAGATGGCGAATATGACAAAAATGGTGAGTTCACACCGATCACGTGGGAACAAGCGTTTGATGTCATGGAAGAAAAAGTCAAAACCACTTTAAAAGAAAAAGGGCCAGAAGGGATCGGCATGTTCGGTTCAGGCCAATGGACTGTTTGGGAAGGTTATGCAGCTTCTAAACTGTTTAAAGGTGGTTTTCGTTCTAACAACTTAGATCCGAACGCGCGTCACTGTATGGCGTCAGCAGTAGTGGGTTTTATGCGTACTTTTGGTATGGATGAACCGATGGGTTGTTATGATGATATTGAGCACGCAGATGCTTTTGTTCTGTGGGGTTCAAACATGGCTGAAATGCACCCTATTTTGTGGTCTCGCATTACTAACCGCCGTTTATCTAACCCAGATGTACGTGTTGCAGTGTTGTCTACGTTTAAACACCGTAGCTTTGAACTTGCCGATAACGGCATTGTATTTACGCCGCAGTCTGATTTGGTGATCCTGAACTATATTGCGAATTATATTATTCAAAATAATGCAGTTAATCAGGACTTCCTGGATAAACACGTTAACCTACGCCGCGGTGCAACAGATATCGGTTATGGCTTACGCCCAACTCACCCATTAGAAAAAAGCGCGAAAAATGCAGGTTCTGATGCCTCTGAACCAATGACATGGGACGAATATAAAGCCTTTGTTGCGGAATATACCTTAGATAAAACCGCGGAAATGACCGGGGTACCAAAAGACCAGTTAGAAGAGTTAGCGAAGCTGTATGCAGACCCGAAAACCAAAGTAGTTTCTTACTGGACTATGGGCTTTAACCAGCACACCCGCGGAGTTTGGGCAAATAATCTTGCGTACAATCTGCATTTATTAACGGGCAAAATTTCTCAACCAGGCTGTGGTCCTTTCTCCTTAACAGGCCAGCCATCAGCCTGTGGTACCGCGCGTGAAGTGGGGACGTTCTCACACCGCTTACCTGCGGACATGGTGGTCACTAACGAAAAACACCGTGAAAAAGTGGAAGGTGTTTGGGGATTACCTGCGGGCACCATCCCAGAAAAAGTTGGTTTACACGCCGTTGCACAAGACCGCGCCTTAAAAGACGGGAAGCTAAATTTCTACTGGGTCATGTGTAATAACAACATGCAAGCGGGCCCAAATATCAATCAAGAGCGTATGCCGGGATGGCGCGATCCGCGTAACTTTATCGTGGTATCTGACCCATACCCAACTGTCAGTGCATTGTCCGCTGATTTAATCTTACCTACCGCGATGTGGGTAGAGAAAGAAGGGGCTTACGGCAACGCAGAGCGTCGTACCCAGTTTTGGCGTCAACAAGTTCAAGCGCCAGGTGAAGCAAAATCTGATTTAATGCAGATGGTGTTATTTTCTAAACGCTTTAAAACGGATGAAGTGTGGCCTGAAGAGTTACTGGCGAAAAAACCAGAACTACGCGGTAAAACCTTGTATGACGTGTTATTTGCCAACGAAGCTGTCACTAAATTCCCAGTGACAGAGTTAGCAGAAGACCAATTAAACGATGAATCCCGTGAGTTAGGCTTTTATTTACAAAAAGGCTTATTTGAAGAATATGCAGGTTTTGGTCGTGGACATGGTCATGACTTAGCAGACTTTGATGCTTACCACAAAGCTCGCGGTATTCGTTGGCCAGTAGTGGATGGCAAAGAAACCCAGTGGCGTTATAGCGAAGGAAATGACCCTTACGTTAAAGCGGGTGAAGGTTATCAATTCTACGGTAAACCTGATGGCAAAGCGGTTATTTTTGCACTGCCGTTTGAACCCGCTGCAGAAGCGCCAGATAAAGAATACGATTTGTGGTTATCAACAGGGCGTGTTCTTGAACATTGGCATACTGGCAGTATGACGCGTCGTGTGCCTGAGCTTCACCGCGCTTTCCCTGAATCATTAGTGTTTATGCACCCACTTGATGCGAAAGATCGTGGATTACGTCGTGGCGACAAAGTCAAAGTGGTTTCTCGCCGTGGTGATGTGACAACGATTGTTGAAACTCGCGGCCGTAATAGACCACCAAAAGGTTTGGTGTACATGGCATTCTTTGATGCTGCGCAATTAGTGAACAATTTAACACTGGATGCGACTGATCCACTTTCGAAAGAAACGGACTACAAAAAATGTGCCGTTAAACTGGAAAAGGTGTAATTGCTAATGCCCCAGAAAACGCATCCTAACAAGGTTAAGTCTCAGAACAGTCGCCGCCGCTTTTTGCGTGATGTAGGGCGTGCTGCGGGTGGGTTAGTGGCTGTTGGTGTGGTACTGGGGCTTCAGCAACAAACCTCCCGAGCGAGCGGTGTGAGACTTCGCCCGCCGGGTGCGCTAAATGAAGCTGCATTTGCGAGTGCCTGTGTGCGCTGCGGTCAATGCGTTCAAGCCTGCCCTTATGACATGTTGAAATTAGCGACATTGGCATCGGGTCTGGCAGCGGGAACACCGTATTTTATCGCCCGTGAAAACCCGTGTGAAATGTGTGAAGACATTCCATGTGCAAAAGTGTGCCCAAGTGGTGCGCTGGATAAAGACATTGAGTCTATCAATGATGCGCGTATGGGCTTGGCTGTGTTACTTGACCAAGAAAACTGTCTGAACTTCCAAGGGTTGCGTTGTGATGTGTGTTACCGCGTTTGTCCGCTTATTGACGAAGCGATCACATTGGAGCTTGAGCAGAATCATCGAACAGGTAAACACGCGCGTTTCTTACCAACGGTAAACAGCAATTACTGCACGGGTTGCGGTAAGTGCGAGCAAGCTTGTGTGCTGGAAGAAGCGGCTATCAAAGTGTTGCCAAGAGACTTGGCGAAAGGTGAATTAGGCCATCATTACCGTTTTGGTTGGCTGGAGGGAAACAATGGCAAATCGTAAACGCGACGCCGGACGTGAAGCTCAGGCAAAAAAAGGGTGGTGGCAAAGCCACAAATGGTTGGTGTTAAGGCGTGTCAGCCAATTATTGGTGCTAGCGATGTTTTTGAGTGGTCCATGGCTTGGTGTGTGGATCTTACACGGAAACTATAGCAGTAGCTTATTGTTAGACACAGTTCCATTGACCGACCCACTGATTACATTAGAGAGCTTAGCAAGTGGTTACTTACCAGGGATCTCTGCGCTGATCGGTGCCGCTATTGTGTTCGGTGTATATGCGCTATTAGGTAAACGTATTTTTTGCAGTTGGGTTTGCCCTGTTAATCCGATAACTGATGCTGCAGCATGGCTGCGCCGTAAGTTTGATTTGAACCAATCCGCCACCATTCCACGCTACATTCGTTATGTGTTGCTGGTGGTGATTTTAGTGGGGTCAGCGGTGACAGGTACTTTACTGTGGGAATGGCTAAATCCAGTTTCATTAATGGGGCGTAGTTTAATTTTCGGTTTTGGAAGTGGTGCATTGGTTTTAGTTGCGCTGTTTTTATTCGATTTATTGGTAGTGGAACATGGCTGGTGCGGTCACCTTTGCCCATTAGGCGCACTGTATGGTGTCGCGGGTTGTAAGGGCGCACTGGTCGTCACTGCGGTGAATAAAAAAGACTGTAGCCGCTGTATGGATTGTTTCCACGTTTGCCCGGAGCCGCAAGTGTTGCGTGCGCCGGTCCTCGATAAACAAGCCCCAGCACTGATTTCTGATAAAGACTGTATTACTTGCGGTCGTTGTATCGATGTCTGTTCTGAGGATGTTTTTAAAATAACACTACGATGGAGCTCGGGAGCTAAATCATGAAAAATTCAGTCCTGAAAAAGACGCTAAGCCGCGCAATCGCAGGTATGGTCTTTGTTGTCAGTGGTCTAGTTTGGGCTGCTAATGGTGTCGATTTGACGCAATCGCCAGAAGTGTCTGGTACGACTGAGGGAAGTATTCATATTCCTAAAGAGCAAGAAAGAATGGCACTAAACTATGTGAACCAGCCGCCGATGATCCCACATAGCGTTGAGGGTTACCAAATTACCACCAACACGAACCGTTGTTTACAATGCCACGGCGTTGAAAACTACCGTACCACAGGTGCTCCACGTGTTAGTCCAACACACTTTATGGATGCAACTGGGAAAGTATTGGGGGAAGTCGCACCAAACCGTTATTTTTGTTTACAGTGCCATGTACCACAATCGGATACTCCGGCAATCATTGATAACACATTTACCCCATCCAAAGGTTTTGGGAAATAAGGGGGAATTATGGCAAATAATAACGAAAAACCAACAACAGGTGACAAGCCGAAGAAAAAAGGCTTGTTTGGGCTGATTGGACGTATATGGCAATGGTGGCGTAGACCTAGCCGCTTAGCATTAGGCACGTTATTGCTGATTGGTTTTGTCAGTGGCGTGATCTTCTGGGGTGGCTTTAACACAGGTATGGAGATGGCGAATACAGAAGAGTTTTGTATTAGCTGTCACGAAATGCGTGAAAATGTCTATGAAGAATATATGGATACGATTCACTATACTAACCGTAGTGGTGTTCGTGCAACCTGTCCAGATTGTCACGTACCTCACGAATTTGGTCCTAAAATGGTGCGTAAAATCCAAGCCAGTAAAGAATTATACGGGAAAATTTTTGGCATTATCGATACGCCGCAAAAATTTGAAGATCACCGTTTAGCGATGGCGCAAAGTGAGTGGCGGCGAATGAAAAACAATGACTCGCAGGAGTGCCGTAACTGCCACAACTTTGAGTATATGGACTTCACTGCCCAAAAAGGGGTGGCTGCCAAAATGCATGACCAAGCCGTTACGGAGGGTAAAACCTGTATAGACTGCCATAAAGGGATTGCACATAAGCTTCCTGATATGCGTGAAGTTGAACCAGGCTTTTAATCTGGAGTTATCGTTTTATGATTGGTTATCTCAATGAATTATAAGTGATGATCATGAAATAGGCTGATTATGCATAAGAGTATAATCAGCCTAAGTTATATTTGTGTTAAATCAATATCTTTGCTTTTTTAATGTGTATTGTATGATGCTGTCACTCAGCATTTACTAACAATATAATAAATCAGGGTAATTAAACTATGTGGAAAAAGCTTCATCAACTTGCCATCCCCGTTAACCTTTACCGGTTATGTGGGCGTCTAGTACCGTGGTTTATTATATTAAGTGTGATTTGTTTAGCGGTAGGTTGGGTCTGGGGTTTTGGTTTTGCACCAACCGATAAAGTGCAAAGCGAGAGTTACCGTATTATGTATATTCACGTACCTGCTGCGATGTGGTCAATGGGGATTTATGCCACGATGGCGATCACTGCCTTTATTGGGCTAGTGTGGCAGATGAAAGTGTCGGAGCTGGCGATTGCCGCAATGGCACCCGTTGGCGCGGTCTTTACTTTTATTGCATTAGTCACTGGCGCGACATGGGGTAAGCCGATGTGGGGCGCTTGGTGGGTGTGGGATGCACGTTTAACCTCTGAATTAATTCTATTTTTTCTGTATGTGGGCGTTATTGCGTTATGGCATGCCTTTGATGACCGCCGTACAGCGGGCAAAGCTGCGGCGATTTTAGTATTAATTGGCGTGATTAACTTACCTATCATTCACTACTCTGTTGAATGGTGGCAAACACTGCATCAGCCGTCGACACGCATGCAAGAAAGTATCAACCCAGCGATGCGCACACCACTGCGCCTAGCTATCCTTGGGTATCTATTCTTATTTATCTCTTTAACACTCATTCGCTTACGTAATCAGTTATTGATCCTCGAACGTAACCGCCCTTGGGTGCTCGATATTGTGAAAAAAGGAGGGCGCCTTAAATGACCAGCGCATTTGCATCTTGGAGCGATTTCTTTGCGATGGGAGGCTATGGGTTTTATGTCTGGTTGGCGGTGGCGCTGACCTTAATCCCTATATTGCTACTCTGTGTGCATACCGTTATCCAACGAAAAATGATCATTAATGCCATTATTCAACAGCAAGCTCGCGAACAAAGACAAAAAACCGCAAGAGCGCGTAGGGAGGAGATGTGAATATTCGTCGTCGTAACCGACTTTGGTTAATTTGTTCCATACTTATTGGTGTTGGCTTAACGCTAGCGCTGATCCTCTACGCACTGCGCTCAAGTATTGATCTCTTTTATACACCTGGTGAAATCATTTACGGTAAACGTGAAACTCAGCAGATGCCTGAAGTTGGGCAGCGTTTACGTGTGGGTGGTATGGTCATGCCAGGCAGCGTTGTGCGTGATGCTGATCCAAAATCATTAAAAATCACCTTCACCGTTTATGATGCAGAAGCAGAAATTGATGTCAGTTATGACGGAATTTTGCCAGACTTATTTAAAGAAGGGCAAGGTGTGGTCGTACAAGGTGAATTACAAGAAAATAATCATGTTCTAGCGAAAGAAGTGTTAGCCAAACATGATGAAAATTACACGCCGCCAGAAGTGGAAAAAGCAATGCAAGAAAACCATCGGAGACCAGCCGCAGCCTATAAGGAAAATGCGTCATGATCCCAGAAATTGGTAGCATTTTACTGTGCTTGGCACTCGGCCTTGCCGTTTTGCTGTCTATCTACCCATTGTGGGGAGTGGCGCGTAACGATACGCGTTTAATGGCCTCATCGCGTCCGTTGGCGTGGTTACTGTTTCTTTGTGTAACGGGGGCATTTCTTGTTCTCGTCAATGCGTTTGTCGTAAATGATTTTTCTGTCACTTATGTGGCGAACAACTCGAATACTCAACTACCGATTTGGTATCGCGTTGCCGCAACGTGGGGCGCTCACGAAGGTTCATTGTTGTTATGGGTCTTGTTGATGAGTGGCTGGACATTTGCGGTCGCGCTGTTTAGCTATCGCATGCCATTAGACATCGTAGCTCGTGTGCTTGCGGTGATGGGGATGGTGAGTGTTGGCTTTTTACTGTTTATCATTTTTACCTCAAACCCATTTTCACGCACATTACCGTCGTTCCCAATTGAAGGGCGCGACCTGAACCCATTGTTACAAGACCCCGGTCTTATTTTCCACCCACCTTTATTGTATATGGGCTATGTGGGTTTCTCAGTGGCATTTGCCTTTGCGATTGCGGCCTTGCTCAGTGGGCGATTAGACAGCTCCTTTACCCGTTTTGCCCGTCCTTGGACGATGGCTGCATGGTTTTTCTTAACGCTTGGGATCATGTTAGGTTCCGCATGGGCCTATTATGAACTTGGCTGGGGCGGCTGGTGGTTCTGGGATCCAGTAGAAAATGCCTCCTTTATGCCATGGCTAGTGGGAACGGCATTGATTCACTCTTTATCGGTGACGGAACAACGAGCGACATTTAAAGCGTGGTCATTGCTCTTATCGATATTTGCCTTCTCATTATGTTTACTCGGCACATTCTTGGTGCGTTCGGGCGTGTTAGTTTCTGTGCATGCGTTCGCCTCTGACCCATCCCGTGGGCTTTTCATCCTAGCATTTATGGTGCTGGTGATCGGCGGTTCGCTGCTCGTGTTTGCACTGCGAGGCCATAAAGTACGTTCACGCGTTAACAATGCGCTGTGGTCGCGTGAATCCATGTTATTGGGTAATAACGTGATTTTAACTGCGGCGATGCTCGTCGTGCTGCTTGGCACATTACTGCCGTTAGTTCATAAACAAATTGGGTTAGGCACCATTTCTATCGGTGAGCCGTTCTTTAATACCATGTTTATTGCATTGATGGTGCCATTTGCTTTGTTATTAGGGATTGGACCATTGGTTCGTTGGGGACGAGACCGTCCTGCAGCGATTAAAAAAATGCTAATTATTGCGACAGTGATGACGCTCATTCTGTCATTCGCATTACCAATGTTAATGGAAGACCGCGTTGAGGCATTGACCGTTGTTGGTTTGATGATGGCGATATGGATTACCATTTTAGCGTTCGCTGAAATGAAAGTGCGCATCAGCAAAAAAATCAAACTGACGCCAAGCTACTGGGGTATGGTATGTGCTCATTTAGGCTTAGCGGTAACGATTGTAGGGATTGCCTTTAGCCAAAACTACAGCATTGAGCGTGATGTGAAAATGAAACCAGGGGATAACATTGCTATTCACGGTTACACCTTCACCTTTAATGGTGTACGTGAAGCAGATGGCCCGAACTATCAAGGGGTTATCGGCAGTATTTCTGTCACCAAAAACGACAAAGTGGTGAGTATCTTAATGCCTGAAAAACGCTTTTATAGCGTGAGCCGTGCTGTCATGACGGAAGCCGCGATTGATGGTGGTATTACCCGCGATTTATACGCCGCCCTTGGTGAGGAAGTCGATAAAAATACGTGGACTATGCGTTTGTATTATAAGCCATTTGTTCGCTGGATCTGGTCTGGTGGTGTGTTAATGGCAATTGGCGCATTATTCTGCCTGTTTGACCCACGTTATCGTCGTCGTAAATTACAAGGGGAAACGGCATGAACCGCAAAGTCTTTTTAATCCCTTTTATTATCTTCGCAGGGATAGCCGCGGTGTTGCTGTGGCAGTTAATGCGTAATGCAGAAGGCGATGACCCACGTTTATTAGAGTCTGCATTAATTGGTAAGCCCGTACCTGTTTTTCGCTTGGAATCGTTAGAAAACCCTGGAAAGCATTACGAGTCAGAGGTGTTAACGCAAGGTCAGCCTATCTTATTGAATGTTTGGGCAACATGGTGCGTCACTTGCCGTGCGGAGCACCAGTACCTCAACTCGTTATCAGCGCAAGGTGTTCGTGTGGTTGGCTTAAATTATAAAGACAAACGCGATAAAGCAATTGTATGGTTGCGTCAGCTGGGTAACCCTTACGCATTAAGCCTATTTGATGGTGAAGGTATGTTAGCGCTCGATCTCGGGGTTTATGGTGCACCAGAAACCTTCCTTATTGATGGCAATGGGATTATTCGTTACCGCCACGCAGGGGCAATGGATGAACGTATTTGGGAAAAAGAATTTAAACCCCTTTGGGAGCGCTATAACCAGGAGGCGAACCAATGAGGTATTTACTCGGTCTATTGATGCTTGCACTCAGTGCAACAATCACGTATGCCTCTACGGAAGTATTTACGTTTGATAACGAACAACAAGAGCAGCAATTTCGTAAATTAACAGAAGAGCTGCGTTGTCCTAAGTGCCAAAATAACAGTATTGCCGACTCTAACTCGATGATTGCGCTGGATTTACGCCAAAAAGTGTATGAGTTGATGAAAGAAGGCAAAAACCGTGATGAAATCGTCGATTATATGGTGGCGCGTTATGGTTACTTTGTTACTTATAACCCACCCTTAACGCCATTAACAATGATGTTATGGGGGCTGCCATTTGTCGCTATCATCATTGGTGGCTGGATTATTTTTGCCCGCTCGAAAAAACGTGTGCGTATCAAGCAGGTGGAAAACGGTGAAGAAGATGAAGTTCCTGAAGCTTCACGGGCAAGTAATTGGGTCTATTTACCAGGCGTATTGATTGCACTAGGTGTTGCGGCGGGGGCATATTACCAAGTGGGTAGTTATGAAAAGGTGACTGATTGGAACAATGCTTATCAACAAGCACCTGCTTTGCTGGATAGAGCCTTAGACCCTTCTGAGCCACCGCTGAATAATGCAGAAATGGAGCATTTAGCATTAGGCTTGCGTACTCGCTTACAAGAAGATCCGCAAAATTTAGAAGCATGGGTGATGCTAGGGCGCATTGGTATGGTGCTTGGTAATGCAACTATGGCAACTGATGCTTATGGCCGCGCGTATCGTCTTTCGCCGAAAGATGAAAATGTAGTGATAGGTTATGCAGAAGTGTTAACGCGTTCTTCTGATCCTGAAGATAACCGTCAAGGTGCAGAGTTACTGAAAAAGCTGATTGCAGAAGACCGCACGAATGTAAAAGCGTTAAGTATTTTTGCCTTCAATGCATTTGAACAAGAACGTTATGCAGAGGCAATTTCAGCATGGCAAATGATGCTAAAACTGTTGCCCGAGAATGACCAGCGCCGAGTGATTATTGAGCGCAGCGTGGAGCAAGCACTGATGATGGTGCATGAAAAGAAAGGCTCGTCAGCTGATAAGTAGTATCGATTTTGCTCAATATGATCTAAACGGGGGCGTAAGCCCCCGTTTTGTTTTTATAGTTTCAAATTCATTCAGGTCACGTTAGCGCCTTCAGCGAACAACTTTTTGCTTTAAGGGGGGACGTTTCTATCAGATCATCCCAATTCCACTTAGCTTACCTTTGCCCTATTTATCAAATTAAGCGTGTTCCTATTTTAGATTTTTTTTAATTTATTGAATTGTGAATATCATCACAAATAGACACTTCTTCTTTATTGATAGATTATAGCGATGAATAAATATATTTATTACAATAAAATTAAACCTGTATCGCATAACAGATTGATAATTTAACTTTAAAATAATAAACAAACTATTTATTTGAAAATTAAATAACGAATAAAATGAGAGTTAATATTTTCTTATCTTTAAAGTGATTAGTTGAAATTCAATTAAATTAATTAATCAATTCTAATATTATATTGATAATAATAGGGTATTTTACTTTGGTTGTTCTTTTTTGGTTTTTTTTGTTTTTATTTTTATGCTTTTTGCTTTTTTTTGCTTTTGAATAGGAAGGTATGAGTATAGTCACATTAACGCAACAAGGTATAAATTAGAGTAAATGCCATGAGGTAAAAATGGCATGAAAGCAGAACGACATAAGAAAATAATTAGTATTTTAAAAAATACAGGCGCAGCAAAAGTTTCTGTTTTATCGAAAGAACTTAATGTCACGAAAGAAACCATTAGGGCGGATTTAAATTCTTTAGCAAAAAAAGGGATTATTAGCCGTTGCCATGGTGGCGCATATATTGAATTTGAAACCCTAGACAAAGTTGCTAAAAAAGAAATTATTCAATTTCTTGAGTGCAATGAAAGTTTTAATGAAAGAACAGATAAGGATGATGCCGTGTTAGGTAAAGTATGTGTATTAGGTTCATTTAACGTTGATATGATTAGTTATTTACCTCGACTTCCTGAAGCGGGTGAATCATTATTATCGAATAAATTTATTTTTTCACCAGGTGGAAAGGGGTGTAATCAAGCATTAGCTGCAAGTTATTCTGATTCTCCTGTGCATTTTATTACTAAAATAGGAACAGACCAATTTAGTGAGTATGCAATAAATTTTATTTCTTCATCAAAAATAAAAACATCAACAATATACCAAACAGAAAAATACCAAACAGGAACGGCATCTATATTTGTTTCTGAAAATAGTGGGGAAAATATTATTTCTATCTATCCAGGTTCAAATATGGATATCTCTGCGGATGAAGTTAAAATTCAGAAAGATAAAATTGTAAATTCAAATATTATTCTTCTTCAATTAGAAACGAATATTGAAGCATTAAGGGAAATAATCAAAATTGGCAATGAATATAAAATTCCGATTATTTTAAACCCTGCGCCTTACAATAACATCGTAAATGAGCTAATTGGAAAGGTCGATATTTTGACACCGAATGAAACAGAAGCAAGTTTGCTTTCTGACATCAATGTTGTGGACATTGAAACTGCCAAAAAAGCAGCTGAAATTATCTATAACAAAGGCGTAAAAAAGGTTGTCATTACACTCGGAAGTAAAGGCTCTATTGCATTTGATGGTAATAAGTTCATTTATTCTCCGGCTTACACTGCCGTTGTTAAAAATACGGCGGGTGCAGGTGATGCATTTAATGGGGCTCTAGCCGCTTCATTAGCAAAAGGAAAACAATTTTCTTATGCCTTACGTTATGCATCAGCGTTTTCATCCCTGGCTGTTGAAACAAGCAACGCTTCAGAAATGCCTGAAGATATTAATGTTATGCATCGTATTAATCAAACAACCTACTCGCAGGTTGTGACTCAATCCCCTGAATAAATTAATATTCTGAAACGAGGAAAAAAATGAAAATTTTATTTATTGGTGAATCATGGCATATCCATATGATCCACACAAAAGGTTATGACAGCTTTACATCAAGTAAATATGAAGAAGGTGCTACATTTTTACTAGAGTGCTTAAAAAATAAAGGTGTAGAAATTGATTATATGCCAGCCCACACAGTGCAAATGGCATTTCCTAAAACTGTCGAAGAATTAGAAAAATATGATGTTGTTGTAATCAGTGATATCGGTGCTAATACGTTCCTATTACAAAATGATACTTTCTATAATATGAAAGTATTACCAAATGCATTAGGCCTAATTAAGCAATACGTTAGTCAAGGTGGCGGCTTATTAATGATCGGTGGTTATTTATCTTTTATGGGTATTGAGGCCAAAGCGAATTATAAAAATACGTTATTAGCCGATGTATTACCAGTCGAAATGTTAGATGGCGATGACCGTGTGGAAACGCCAGAAGGTATTTTCGCAACACCCCAAAATATGCAGCATGAAGCAATTAAAGGATTTGGTAATTGGCCGATGTTCTTAGGCTATAACAAAGTTAAGCCAAGAGAAAATACAGAAGTTGTTTTAAATATTGGTGATGATCCATTATTGGTCTTTGGCCAATATGAAAACGGAAAAACAGGTTGTTTTATGAGTGACTGTTCACCGCATTGGGGAAGTCGTGAGTTTATGGCTTGGGAACATTATTCAGATATGTGGGTAAATATTCTAAAGGAAATCGCACGTTAATTAATTCTTTAAAAGTAAAAAACCAAACAATAAAGAAAATAAGTGCTGAATTATGTTCAGCACTTTGTAAGCCGATTACAAAAAATAATGACTCATAGTCAAAATCCAAAAGGAATATTTTATGAGTGTTAAAAGTTATTCTACTCCGTTTTTAATGATAGCAACGGTATTGGCCGGTATGTTATCGCCAATGCAATCTGCAGTGAATGGGCAGCTCGGTGATGTTTTAAAAGATGGTAATGCGAGTGCGGTTATTTCCTTTGCCAGTGGTTTGGTTGTGATGTTTTTTATCATTCTTGCGAAAAAACAAACTCGACAACAATTTGCAGCAATTCCGAGTTTAATTAAGAACAAAAAAATCCCACTGTGGAATTGGTTTGCAGGGTTATGTGGCGCAATGGTGGTATTTTCTGAAGGGGCATCAGCCAGCGCATTAGGGATTGCTACCTTCCAAACAGCACTGATTTCAGCATTATTACTTTCAGGATTATTATGCGACCGTTTTGGCATTGGTATTGATGAGAAAAAACCGTTTACTACTTTTCGTGTATTAGGCGCCGTTTTTGCTGTCGTTGCTACTTTATTTGTGGTGTCGCCACAGTGGCATTCCAGCTCAGCAATTTATTTAGCTATTCTGCCTTTCTTAGCGGGTTTATTAGCAGGTTGGCAGCCTGCAGGTAACTCAAAAGTGGCCGAAGCCACTGGCTCTATGATGGTTTCTATCACGTGGAACTTTATTGTTGGCTTTACTGTTTTAACGATTGCGTTAGTGATCCGTATGGCATTAGGCCATTTGACCCTTGATTTACCTGGCGTTTGGTGGATGTATTTAGGTGGTCCATTAGGGCTTATGTCGATTGCATTAATGGCTATTTTAGTTCGCGGTTTAGGTTTGTTGATGTTAGGTGTGGCTTCAACGGCTGGCCAGTTACTTGGTTCTGTATTAATTGACCTTCTATTACCATCTCTCGGTAATACCGTTTATTTAGTCACTATCATCGGCACTGTATTTGCTTTAGTGGGAGCGATTATCACCACCATTCCTGAGTTTAGAGAAGCAAAAGCGACAAAAGCCGCAGGAGTATAAAGATGAAAGGGTATATCCAAACAGTGATTGGGCCTGTTAAAAAAGAAGATATGGGACTGACACTACCACATGAACATTTGTTTAACGATTTATCAACGGTTGTCGATGAACCATTCTATGATTTCTCGCACGTTCTGGTTGATAAAAAAGTGAGTGCAGACATCCAATGGGGCCTTAAACATGACCCGTATTGCTGTTGCGATAACATGGATAAAAAACCCATTGAAGATGTTATCTATGAAGTGAATAACTTCAAAGAATTAGGTGGCAGAACATTAGTCGATGCAACAGGCTCAAAGGCGATTGGTCGCGATGTACACCAATTACGTGAAGTGGCGATTGAAACGGGCATTAATGTTGTCGCTTCTTCTGGTTTATATATCGAAAAGTTTGAAGGCTCTCGCCTCGTCAACGATATCGATGCCATGGCTAAAATGATTGATGATGAGCTGAATATTGGTATTGATGGAACCGATATCTGTGCTGGTATGATTGGTGAAATCGGTGTTTCACCTTTTTTTACTGAAGGTGAAAAGAACAGTTTACGCGCGGCCTCTGTTGCACAGTTGGCAAATGACCACGTTTCTATGAATATCCACATGCCAGGCTGGCAGCGTCGTGGTGATGAAGTCCTTGATATCTTAATTAAGGAAATGGGCGTTAACCCAGCTAAAATTTCATTGGCGCACTCAGACCCATCAGGGAAAGACTTTGATTACCAGCGTCGGATGTTAGACCGAGGAGTTTGGCTTGAATTTGACATGATAGGCCTTGATATTTCATTTCCAAAAGAAGGGGTTGCTCCTACAGTGACAGAAACTGCAGATGCGGTTTGTAAGTTGATTGAGATGGGCTATGGTCAGCAAATTGTGTTAAGCCATGATGTGTTCCTTAAGCAGATGTGGGCTAAAAATGGTGGAAATGGTTGGGGGTTTGTTCCTAATGTTTTCTTATCCTTACTTGCGAAAAAAGGTATTGATAAATCAATGATTAACCGTCTTTGTATTGATAACCCAGCAAATTTATTGGCATAAATACACTGATCTATTTTGCGTTTTATCTGAAGAGAAAACATGTGCGGTACTTTATTGGAGTGCCGCATTTTTTGTTTTTTAGTTTGATAAGGTATTTCAAGGAGCTTGAGTGAGTTTGTTAATCAGACAACTGATTGATTTTATTCTTGAAGAATATTGACCGCATATCACTAAAAATACTCATAAAACTCATATTGAATTAACATATTACACAAATATCAATAACAATGAGAATCTAAATAAGATACAATTGCGCGCTATAAATATCTACCCAGATGACGGAAAAACGTTGCACCAGCGCCCCTCAATCAGACAACTTGCTGCCTATCTGGCGTTATTAGCCGTTGCTATGTTGTTCATTGCGCCATTGATCTCTAAATCGATGGAACAGATGAATCATTGTATAGCGACGAATAACGTTACAGAGAACACTGTAATGGCAGAGCATTCGATGCATTTGCATCAAGGGATGTTGATGCCTGAAGGTTGTGAACATAGCAGTGCAATGAATCACCTGTTAATGACGGGGATTGGGCAGTCACCGATGGAAGATATTGCCTGCGGTTACTGTCAGTTATTGGTTCATTTTCCGTTTCTTATCTTATTGATTGCAGCCGTTATTCGGCAGCTCGCAACGCTAACACTGTTCCTACCATTTGAACGTAGTGTCCAGCTTTGGTTATTTAGACCTTGGACTTTGCGTTTAGCCAGAGCACCACCAATAATCTGATTTTCTTTAGCATGAATATTTCAACAAACTAATTCTATTTTTGCCTTATTCAGCAAGGTCGATTGCGTACGTCTTGAATTTGATTATATTTTCAAGAAACATCCCTGTAGGGAAGCATTGATTTTGTGATTAAAGCAAAGGTGGTGGTATTTTTATTGATATAAGAAACAGGTTAAAAATGAATACACTGCAATTTAAATTTGCACCTGCGGCAACATTGGTTATCAGCGCGATTTGTTCCGCCTCGGTTATGGCAAAAAATGAGATTAACCAAAGCCCAATCACTGAAAGCTCAGTCATGATTGTCACTGCTCCCGTTGATTCACCATTAACGATCACGACGTCGCCAAAAACACCAAGGCAGCCTGTTCCTGCTAGTGATGGCTCTGATTACCTCAAAACTATCCCTGGTTTTTCCCAAATTCGTAATGGTGGAACCAATGGCGATCCTGTTTTTCGTGGTATGTTTGGTTCGCGCTTGCGTATTTTAACCAATGACAGCGAAATGCTAGGGGCTTGCCCATCACGGATGGATGCGCCAACATCTTATACATCCCCTGAAAACTTTGATGTGCTTAATATGATTAAAGGGCCTCAAACGGTGCTCTGGGGACCCGGTAATTCAGCAGGGACAATTCGTTTTGAACGTGAAAAACCGTTATTCACCGAAGGTGGAATTAAAGGAAATGCAAGCGCGCTAACCGCGTCAAATAACCGTTGGGATGCGAATGCGGATGTTAGCGTGGGCAACGAAACAGGTTACTTACGTGTTATTGGCAATAAATCCCGTTCTAATGACTATAAAGATGGCAATGGCGATAAAGTCCCGTCGAAATGGGACAAATGGAATGCGGATATTGCAATTGGCTGGACGCCAGATGAATACACGTTATTAGAACTTACTGCTGGGAAAGGTGATGGTGAAGCACGTTATGCAGGGCGTGGCATGGATGGCTCTCAATTTAAACGTGAAAGTTATGGACTTCGTTTTGAAAAGAGCAATATCGGTGATGTTCTCGACAAAATAGAAGCCAGTGCTTATTACAATTATGCTGACCATATTATGGATAACTATTCTCTACGCTCACCATCAGGTGGCGGAATGGGCGGACATATGGGGATGGGGCATGGCGGTCACGGTATGATGAATATGCCAATGAAAATGCGTGTTGACCGTGAAACGATGGGCGGCCGTGTGATGGGAACATGGCTCTGGACGGACTATGAGCTGCGAGCGGGGGCAGATATGCAAACCAATAAGCACCGCAGCAAAAGTACAAGTGGTTGGATGAAAGATGCACAATTCCAAGATTACGGCCTATTTAGTGAGTTAACATGGCAAGCTACCACACAAGGAAAGGTTGTCAGCGGGGCACGTTTGGATCGTGTACTTGTTGAAAATAATAAAGAAATCGGTTCATCAGGTCGTAACACCGTTATGCCAGCAGGTTTTGCTCGTTATGAGCATTCCCTCGAAAATACCCCTGTTATGCTGTATGCCGGTGTCGGTTACACTGAACGTTTTCCAGATTATTGGGAATTATTTTCACCGAAAATGGGGCCAGATGGTACCCACAATGTTTTTGACCGCCTAAAAACAGAAAAAACAACTCAACTTGATATTGGGGCAAAGTATAGCCATGAAAATACCAATGCGTGGGTTTCTGCCTATATTGGCCGTGTTGATGATTTCATTCTTTTCCGTTATAGCGCCAGCAATCCACGGATGAGCCAAGTTGAAAATGTGAATGCTATGATTATGGGGGGAGAGCTAGGCGTAGCACAAAAACTTAGTGACGAGTGGAAAGCTGATGCTAGCCTTGCTTATGCATGGGGAGAAAACAGAACAGACGGTAAAGCGCTTCCTCAGATGCCACCTCTTGAAAGTCGCTTTGGTTTGTCATGGGAAAAAGGGGACTGGACAACAACGGGCTTAGTTCGTGTTGTGAGTCGCCAAAACCGTGTGGCTATCAATGACGGCAATGTGGTGGGAAAAGACTTTAGCAAAAGCGCGGGCTTTACCATTTTCTCACTAAATACTGCATACAAAGTGAATGAAAATGTGAAATTAAGCGCTGGGGTCGATAATCTGTTTGATAAAACTTACAGTGAGCACTTAAATTTAGCGGGTAATAGCGGATTTGGTTATTCATCTAATATGCCAGTGAATGAACCTGGTAGAACGTTTTGGGCTAAAGTAAACGTGACATTTTAATTTATAATATGAGAATAACCCGCTATTTATTAGCGGGTTACTAAGAAATTTTTTAAATTATGACGGGTATATAATAATTGAGTTCTTGAATATAGTTATGTGGGTCATTAATAAAATCATGATAAGTTGGCTTAGACTTCAATATGTAGAGCTCAACATCGGAGCCATCCCCACGCATAATGTCCATTTCTGCGAGTACTTTGCCATATGCTGTGTAAATGATATCGTTATAATCAATCCCTTGCAGACTGCCATCGAATTTGATTTCTAAATAATTTCCTGCGGGGACTTGTAAGTTTTTTGCTTGTGCAGGAACGATATCTACATCTTTTTCATCTAAAGCCGTGGTATATAAGAAACGGCCTTCTTCGGTAGCATTTAAATCAACACCATGAATAGCATATAAATGTTGGGTAACATATTGGTTATTATCAAGGAATAATTTCCAATAATGACGTCTGAGCTCTTCAGTCTTAAGGTTCCATTCATTGATATCTTGTGTATAACGGTGTTGGACACCCAATAAATTGGTTGCAGTTAATTGGGTTAATCTAACTTGCACTTGTAATTCTTTGCTATCTCGAATTGGGAGGCAGAATCCGTCAACTTTCCAGCCTTCACGTTTTCGGTATTCAGATGGTGTCAGGTTAAACTGCTTTTTGAAGGCCCTGCAAAATGTTTGCTGAGAATCAAAGCGATAACGAAGAGAAATATCCATAATGCTATCATTGGTTAATCGCAACGCAACAGCGGAACAAGATAGACGCCTAGCACGAATATAAGAGCCTAATGCTAAGCCCGTCTGGTTTTTAAATAGACGCTGAAAGTGCCATTTAGTATATCCAGACCTATCGGCAACTGTATCAAGGGATAGGCGAGATTCTAAATTTTGTTCAATCCAAAGAATGATTTCTCTGATAACGCTTTCTTGTAGCATGATAATCCTTTCAATTCGCTTTTTACTTAAGATCAACAGAATGCAAAACTATCAATAGCAGGAGCCAATGTTAGGTGAGTATTCATGAGTCCTCTAAATAAGGATAGCATGTCTACTGACAATTTAATTAAAAAGATGTGAAGTTAAGTAAGTTTTGCAATTGTATGATTTAAATAAAAATCAACGCAATACGCCTATTCGGTGTTAACTTAAATTATTGCCTAATAAAAAGATAAAACTCAATTTTTATAAACTTAATTTTAGTATTAAATTAATATATAAAAATAAGGTGTCAAATAAGGTAGAAGATTATCACTTATGATACGTCAATATTAGATGGTATTTTAATGATTATTAAAAAAAGAATTGTATGCAGCAGATAATCTTGTCTTTATTTTATGGGGGGGATAAGTTATTTGAATATTTTTATAGATATCTGAATTTTTTATGATTTGAAGGTTGAAAATTAGTTTTGAGTTTGTTTTTATTGACTAATCCTTGGTGATGGAAACTTATTGATACGGTTGAAAACAAATTGTCACGTTAATTCTAAGGAAATAACAATAAATAGCTCAGATTGATTTTATAAGATAGGGAAAATAAGCTAGAATTTTAACTTAATTAAAAAGTAAATTACAAAACTAGAATAACATTATTGGATTATTCTTAAAAAGAAAATCCATTTTGTTTTTTGGGGAATTAATTTGTGATCTAATTCAACTTTAAAGTGTAACGATGTAATCTTAAAAAAACGTTTGTTTTCAAATGGATGTTTCTATTTTTTGGTTTTATTTATAAAGAAATAGTCTTATTTTGATGTGTTTAACTGAGGTTTTATTATTATGAATCAATTTATACACTTAATGGGAATGGTAATTTACGCCTCGATTAATTGTAATGTTATTAAATCTATTTGGGGGAGTTATGAGTAAAGATAATATCGCTAAAATGTTAGGCTTAAAAATTAGAATGCAACGAGAGAGTCATAAAATGACAATAAAACAAACAGCGACTTTAATTGGCGTTTCGGAGGATGAAATGAGTCGTTTTGAGAACGGTGATAGCTGTATTGATGTTGATTCATTATTTCAATTTGCTTATTTATTTAATTTAGAGCCAACCACTTTTTTATATGGCGTTGTTAACACGAATAGTGGCGTGCGCAGTACATTGCATTAGTTAATTTGTAATGTCAGTCATCAGACTAGCTTCTATAAGATGTCTTTTGTGAATTGTCATTTTGAATATACATTATATAAATTCAATACGTTATGAAATACGAAAGCGAATTGCTTTTTACTTCATCAGGTATTCAAAAATGGAGTTACACTAAATAAAACCATTATTAGTTAGATGGTTTATTATTTCGTCAGTAAGTTTGTTCGCTTGTAACCAGTGATTCTTTTGCAATAATTTTTCGTCGTTATGTAATTTTAGGATAAATTGGTCAAGTTGCTTAACGATAGATGTTTTCTCGTTAATGCTTTGATTTTCTTTATTAATAATAAATTTACTCTCAGCTTCATAGCTGTGATTACACTGTTTAAGTGAAATTTTATCGGTAATATTTCCAGTATTAAAAAATAGCTCAATTGAAACGAGCAGCCCGCCTTTATGGCGAAGGTTAATAATGAGAACATCACCATTTTCCATTTTTGCGAAAGGGTGTGAGTATTGAACTGAAGTTTCGGTTAGGGATAAGTCAGGTAATAACGATAAAAGTAATTCAACTTTTTGCGTCAATGCACTGCGTAATATATTGAAAGGGAGTCTATTTTCAGGCTCGATCATTCGATGGGAAGAAAGTCGTAATAACCCTGTTTCGGATTTATTTTTGACAGCTAAAGACGTTTTGAGTTGATTAAATGTATCTTCAAAAGAAAGCACTGGGTTGTAATAAATGCAAACGCCGTTACGTTTTGCTTGTTTAAATAACTCAGTTAGCTCAGGCTCTTTATAGTTGGGGATATTATTCAGCAAGAGATCTTTTCCTGCATCGATAGTGCGTTCTATCGTGAATTTGAGTAATTCATCACTGCACACTGATGTCATGATGATGGAGTTCACATCATCATTATTTATCAGTTCCTCGATTTTGCGCTTTTGGCACATATAATAGCTCATTGATGGTAACGATGGTTCAATATCACAAATTGCTTTGAGCTCACAATGATGTGCGCTCAATTTGACTGCTTGAATATACGGTAAATTTTGGTTGTACGTTCCGATTAAACCAACGCCAGTACGCTCTAGGGACGTGACGGAATGTTGCTCTTCAAGTAAACGAAGGTGACCTAGTAAATACAGAAAGTGTGTGTTTACCATGTTTTACCCCTATTTTTGCTGCCTATCGGAAATTCACATAATCTCAACATAACAGGGTGAAATAATAATTTCATTTTAATGTTTTGTTGGAATTTGTATTTTCTGATGTAACTCACAATTTACAGAAAATAATGTCGAAAAATCACATTTAAATTGTCGAGTCGAACAAAAGTGTGGGAGAGGAAGAATGGCTAATATAGAGCAGCTAAATAGAAGGCTCTTAACCCATGGAGGAGTGAGTTAAGAGCAATTATGCTTATATGAGCTTGCTGCCTTGGCGATAGGCTAAGGCTACAGTAAGTGATTGGGCTAAACATAATGTAGCAGACTGTGAACGAAAAGCATCAACTTGGGCTTCTTTAATCACAAAGCAGACATCACTAAAACTGGCCAATGGGCTGATTTGACTATCTGTGATAACAATTTGTTTTGCCCCTGTTTGAGCCGCTTTTTCACTTACCATCACAGTTTCTGAGGCATAAGGTGTGAAACTGATCGATATAACAACATCATTTTCGCTAATTCGGCTGATTTGCTCTTTAAACATTCCACCCAGCCCATCAATTAAAATTGGGCGGCATTCTAAATGACTCAGTGCGTAACTGAGATAAGTTGCAACGCTAAAGGAACGGCGTAAGCCAATAATGTAGACATTTTGTGCTCCTGCCAATAATGATACAGCTTTTTCCATATCTTCAGCAGGCGTTCTTGCTGCCATTTGCTGCAATGCTTGTGCGTTTGAATGCGCAAATTCTTTTAAAATTTGAGCTGGATCATCGCTTAGCTCCTGCTCACTATCCATTTCACGAAAGAGTCTTGCTCTATCTGTATAGCTAGCGGTTTCCTCAACCAAATTCATTCGAAATAGTTGTTTCATTTCATTGAAGCCACTGAAATCGAAAGCATTGGCGAAGCGGATCAGTGTTGATGGGGGAACATCGGCTTCTTTAGCAATAACGGCAACGGTATCGAAGGCAACGCTGTTAGTATTATCGAGCACATACCTCGCTACCTGTTGTAAGCGTTTACTGAGTTCGTCATAACGTGCACGAACTTGCTCTTGAAACTCATTTAAATTTGCTGCACTTGACATATAACCTCCATGATTTGGCTCTAATTGTAGTTGTTTTGTGCCGTTAGTCGAATCTTTTTGAAACAATCAGTTCATACGACCAAGCCTTTTCTCATCGCCTATCTTAAACTATGTAGTTTTCATTCAACAAATTGAATGGGTTATCTCATGTTCTTCTTTTATTGAATACACTAGAACCGCCGCATTTAACCCGATAAGTTTGATTGTTCTTGGGGGAGTTAATGGCTAAATACAGTTTTTGAAACGAGTGTCTTTAAAGTGAATAGAAAATTTCATAAAAACTTTGGCTGGATCACATAAATTGAATGTTATTTCAAATTTGGTTGAAAATGAAATGAATATTTCATATACATTAAATAACACAAGGTAACTCTATCAGCTAAAGAGAGGCAGCATGGAACAGATTCATAATTTTATTGGTGGTGAAATCGTATCCAGTCAAAGTGGGCGATTTGCGCCAGTATTTAACCCTGCAACAGGAACGCAAATTGCACAAGTGGGGCTTAGCAGCGCTGATGAAACGAAAAAAGCCATAGAAGTTGCACATAACGCATTCCCTAAATGGGCAAAATTATCACCGTTAAAACGTTCTCGCATCCTTTTTAAATTTAAAGCATTACTCGAAGACAACATGGATGATTTGGCTCGCCTAATTTCAAAAGAACACGGTAAAGTTTTTTCCGATGCAGTGGGGGAGTTGACCCGTGGATTGGAAGTTGTTGAATTTGCTTGTGGGATTCCGCATTTACAAAAAGGTGAGCACTCAGCCAATGTGGCAACGGGCGTAGACAGCCATTCATTAATGCAACCTTTAGGCGTGTGTGCTGGGATTACGCCGTTTAACTTCCCTGCAATGGTGCCAATGTGGATGTTTCCAGTAGCGATTGCAACGGGAAATACCTTTGTTTTAAAACCTTCTGAAAAAGATCCATCCTTAGCATTGGAACTAGCAAAACTGCTGAAAGAAGCGGGATTACCAGATGGCGTGTTTAACGTTGTACAAGGGGATAAAGAGTCTGTTGATGTCTTATTAACCGCGCCAGAAGTCCAAGCGGTCAGTTTTGTCGGTTCAACACCAATTGCAGAATATATTTACACAACAGCATCTGCTCATGGCAAGCGTTGCCAAGCATTAGGCGGTGCGAAGAACCATTGTATCTTAATGCCTGATGCCGACATGGGTCAGGCTGCAAATGCCATTATGGGTGCAGGTTTTGGCGCCGCGGGTGAGCGTTGTATGGCTCTATCTGTGGTGTTAGCAGTTGGTGATGAAACCGCAGATGCGTTGATTGCGAACCTGAAAGGGCAAATCGCTAAAATGACAGTTGGCCCTGGTATCACAGAAGGTAAAGAAAATGATATGGGGCCAGTTATCTCTGCGCAACATAAAGCCAAAATTTGTGACTATATTACCAGTGGTGAAAAACAAGGCGCGACTCTGTTAGTTGACGGTCGAGATTTTAAAGTGACGGGGTTTGAAAATGGCTATTTCGTTGGGCCAACATTATTTGATAATGTCACTCCTGAAATGGACATTTATAAAGAAGAGATTTTTGGACCCGTGCTTGCCGTTGTCCGTGTACCAGATTTTGAAACGGGGTTGAAACTGATTAATCAACACGAATATGGTAATGGAACCGCGATTTTTACCCGTGATGGCGAAACGGCGCGTGAATTCCAAGAGAATGTTCAAGCGGGTATGGTTGGTATCAATATTCCCATTCCTGTTCCAATGGCATTCCACAGCTTTGGTGGATGGAAACGTTCAATTTTTGGCCCCTTAAATGTGCATGGAAATGATGGTGTACGCTTCTATACTCGCATGAAAACGGTGACAAGCCGTTGGCCAGCCAGTGTGCGTTTAGAGCATCACGAAAGTAGTTTCACAATGCCAACCATGGAATAAATGGAGACCCAGATGAATAAGCAGAAAATGACCACAGCTCAAGCATTGGTAAAGTTTCTTAACCAACAATATGTTGATGTCGATGGTGAGCAGTATCCGTTTATTCAGGGAGTATTTACGATTTTTGGCCATGGTAACGTTGTAGGTTTAGGTCAGGCGCTTGAAGAGGCGCCTGGTCACCTGCGTGTTTATCAAGGGTGTAACGAGCAAGGCATGGCGCATATTGCGACAGGTTTTGCTAAGCAAAAAAAACGTAAGCAGATTTTTGCGGTTACCTCTTCAGTGGGGCCTGGTGCAGCGAATATGATCACCGCTGCTGCGACCGCCACGGCAAACCGTATCCCATTGTTGTTATTACCTGGTGACACGTTTGCAACGCGTCAGCCAGACCCTGTTTTACAGCAAGTTGAACAATACGGTGATGGAACTATCAGCACCAACGATTGCTTTCGTCCTGTTTCCCGCTACTGGGATAGAATTTCATGGCCAGAACAATTGATGGCTGCTATGGTTAATGCGATGAGGGTATTAACTGACCCTGCGGATACAGGGGCGGTAACCATTTGCTTACCACAAGATGTGCAAGGTGAAGCGTGGGATTACCCTGATTACTTCTTTGAAAAACGAGTTCATCGTATCGAGCGGCGCCCTGCAACAACGGTGAGTATTGAAGAGGCGGTTGCCCTGATTCAAAGTAAGAAAAAGCCACTGTTAATCTGCGGTGGAGGGGTGCGTTATTCTGAAGCACATGATGCATTTATCCAGTTTGCAGAAGATTACCACATTCCATTTGGTGAAACCCAAGCAGGGAAAAGTGCTATTGTTGCGAGTCATCCACTTAACATGGGGGGGATCGGCACGACAGGGGGATTAGCGGCGAATTTATTAGCGAAAGAAGCTGATCTTATTATTGGTGTCGGCACCCGATTTACCGATTTTACAACAGCTTCTAAATCTTTATTTAGTCATCCCCAAGTTGAATTCTTGAACATTAATGTTGCTGAGTTTGATGCAAGTAAATTGGATGCATTAAAAGTGGTGGCAGATGCAAGAGAAGGACTGCAAGCACTTGATGCTAAAATGAAAGTGACGGGCTACCAAGGGCAATGGGGTGATGAAATTAAACAGGCGAAATCACAGTGGAAAGCGGAACTCGACCGCTTGTTTAGTATTCAGTACCAGCCGTTAGATTTTGTTCCTGAAATTGCAGGTCATCTCGATGATAAACTTGAAGAATATTGTAAAGTTCTAGGTACCGAATTGACGCAAACCCGCGTACTGGGGCTGATGCAGCAACATCTGGAAGATAACGCCATTATTGTGGGAGCAGCGGGCTCATTACCTGGTGACTTACAGCGTATTTGGTTACCAAAACAACGCGATACCTACCATTTAGAATACGGCTATTCCTGCATGGGATATGAAATTGCGGCAGCAGTCGGTGCTAAAATTGCCGCACCGAAGCAACCTGTGTATGCGATGGTTGGCGATGGTTCTTACCTAATGTTGCATAGTGAGTTACAAACCGCCATTCAAGAGAACATTAAAATCACGATTTTATTGTTTGATAACGCAGGGTTTGGTTGCATTAATAACTTACAGATGAGCCAAGGTATGGGCAGTTTTGGCACAGAAAATCGCTATCGAAACCCACAAACAGGATTAATGGATGGGCCATTAGTGAAAGTGGACTTTGCGAAAAACGCAGAAAGTTATGGATGTAAAAGTTATCGAGTACATGATGAAACACAGCTCTTGGAAGCACTTAAGGGTGCTAAAGAACATTCAGGTTGTGTATTGATTGATATTAAGGTATTGCCAAAAACAATGACAAATGGCTATGAGGCATGGTGGCGTACAGGTACGGCTCAAGTCTCTGAGAAACCAGAAATCGTTGCAGCGGCAGAAAATATTAAACAGATGGTTGAGAACAACGTTCGTCTTTACTAATGAATGTCTAGTGACTCATTGAATGGAATCGGCGGTTGTTAACCGCCGAGGAGCGCTTCTGTGTGTCATGCCTATAGCGTTAACATCGTCAGGTAGGGTCGTTATTGGAAATTTAGCAAGGATTGCTTTTTATTCTATATTTCTCTGAGGTTAACGTGCGCGTTAGCTTACTTTCATTTTAGCCCAGCTTTTGCTGGGTTTTTTTATGGTTTTAATAATTTAAAAATAAATAAAATGGAATGAATGTTTTAAAATATCACTTTGGTAAGTTGATGAAGGAGACAATGAAATAAAAAAGGGATATAGCGCGCAGACTTTATTGTCAGATGCTGATAGCTTGCATTATTATTTTGTGATCTAAATAACACTAAAAATCCACTTTAATGTAACATTTGTTACCTAGAGCCCAAAAACATAATTTCCAAAAAATTATAAATTGAAATGAACGTTTTGTTTGGTATATTTCATACTATCCAAATAGTGGATTTAAAGTATCAAGGAGCATTTGAATGTTCAATATAGCACTATTCGGCGCAGGACGTATCGGACAGGTTCATGCTGTTAATATTGCCGGCCATAAAGAAACCGCACTTTATTCTGTTATCGACCCTTATCAACCCAACGCGGTTGCCTTGGCTGAGAAATACCAAGCAAAAGTGCAAACGACAGAAGAAGCGATGCAAGACCCGAATGTTCACGGTGTTTTGATTGCTTCTGCGACAGATACCCACGCTGATTTAATCGAACTTGCTGCTAAACATAAAAAAGTCATTTTCTGTGAAAAGCCCGTTCACCTTGACCTAGAACGTGTTAAACAGTGTATCAAAAGCGTTAAAGAACATAATGTACCCTTATTTATCGGTTTTAACCGCCGTTACGACCCACAGTTTCGCCACCTGAAAAATTTATTCCAACAAGGCGCAATTGGTAAAGCGGAATCTTTAATTATTACTTCTCGTGACCCGTCACCTCCACCAGCAGAATATGTCAAAGTATCTGGCGGCATGTTCAGAGACATGACTATCCATGACTTTGATATGGCGCGTTTTATGATAGGCGAAGAACCATGCTCAGTTTTTGCTCAGGGTAGCAATGTCGTTGACCCTGCCATTGGCCAAGCTGGTGATATCGATACCGCATTTATTATATTGAAATTCCCATCAGGAGCGATGGCAACCATTTCCAATAGCCGCCGTTCAGGTTATGGCTATGACCAGCGCATCGAATTACATGGTGAAAAAGGCTTATTAACCGCAGGGAACATTAAGGAAAACAGTGTTTCATTGTTAAGTGAAGCAGGGGCATTATCTGCGAAACCTGAATATTTCTTTTTGCAACGTTACCATGAAGCTTATAAGGCGGAATGGGAACATTTCGTGGACATTTTAGCTGGTCGCGCGCAATCAGAAACGACAGGAACAGATGGTGAGTTAGCGCTGTACTTAGCGGATAAAGCACTTGAGTCATTAAAATCAGGTAAAGAAGTTAAGTTGTAATTTGTTTCTTTGAACATGTTTTAAATTCGATTACAAATTTGCGGGCGAAAAATAATTTCGTCCGCAGTAAAATCCTAAATGTATTTAATGATGTCCACGCATCAATCAAATATAAAAACAATGGATTTTATACTTAATAAAAAACTCTTCAGACTTTTTATATTCCGATATAGATTGAGGGATTTTTACAATCTTATTTTTGCTCTATTTAATTAACTTGTTGTATTTATTGATTTTAATTCCCTCTGTGGAGCTAGTTTGAAAACATAATGAAGTTAATTAAATAGTGATTCAATTCAGCGTGTTAAAAAATATTTTCATTATTTAAACCTAAAATTAAAGCATTTACTTAAATACTGAAAAGGTATTTTTTGACTGACATAATGATTCAAATAATAAGGTAATAATATGTCATTAATAATGAATCTCAATGAACAACAGCGAAAAAGGTTGCACCAAATTACACTGGTTGCCACTTTTGGTGGATTACTTTTCGGGTATGACACCGGTGTTATCAACGGTGCATTTTCATCACTGAAAGAAAATATGGGGCTCACGCCAACGACTGAAGGCTTAGTGATGAGCGTTCTGTTAGTGGGCGCAGCGCTCGGTAGTGTTTGTGGTGGGCGTGTCGCTGACTATGTGGGGCGACGAACTTACCTACTTTACCTTTCCTTTTTATTCTTATTTGGGGCATTTTTATCCGCGGCTGCACCAAATATAGAAGTTTTATTAGTGGCAAGGTTTATTCTTGGTTTTGCTGTTGGTGGTGCCTCTGTTACAGCACCAACCTTTATTTCGGAAGTGGCCCCGACAGAAATGCGGGGAAAACTCACAGGGCTCAACGAAGTTGCTATTGTTATTGGTCAACTAGCAGCATTTGCGATTAATGCCATTATTGGCTCTATTTGGGGGCATTTACCCGACGTTTGGCGCTATATGTTGCTTGTTCAAGCTGTTCCTGCATTGTGCTTATTATTTGGTATGTGGAAAGCACCTGAAAGCCCACGTTGGTTAATGAGCAAAAATCGCCGTGAAGAAGCATTGAAAATTCTAAAGCAAATTCGCCCTGAAAAACGTGCAATACAAGAGTACGAAGATATCGTGACGCTGTTAGACGTTGAAGCGGCAGAAGCGAAGAAAAATCCAGATGCTAACAAGCGAAATTTAGCCCTTATCCTCAATACACCGTGGATTTTAAAGTTAGTTCTCATCGGTATGGTGTGGGCAGCATTGCAGCAAACCACGGGTGTGAACGTGATTATGTACTACGGGACCGAAATCCTAAAAACAGCAGGTTTTTCTGAGCAAACATCGTTAGTTTTCAACGTACTTAACGGAGTATTCTCTGTCGGTGGTATGGTTATCGGAGTACTTTTCTTAGTTGATCGTTTCAAACGTAAAACCCTGATTGTGGGGGGGTTTGCCTTGATGGCCTCATTGCACTTATTAATCGCTGCAACGGATTACTTCTTAACTGGAGATGTGAAAGCGACCTTAATTTGGTTGTTGGGTGCGGTGTTTGTCGGAGTAATGCAAGGGACTATGGGCTTCCTAACTTGGGTGGTATTGGCAGAGCTCTTCCCGCTGAAAATTCGTGGGCTATCCATGGGGATCTCTGTTTTCTTTATGTGGATCATGAACGCGGTTGTCAGTTATCTGTTCCCTGTATTGCAGGCAGAGCTAGGATTAGGCCCAGTATTCTTGATTTTCGCGGTGATAAACTATCTTGCTATTGTGTTTGTGGTGAAATTATTGCCTGAAACATCAAACAAATCTCTGGAACAGCTGGAAGAAGAATTGTCATCAATGTAATTACAGTGCATTCATCTAGTGAATGCACATAATGAATTTACAATAGGGTGGAATATGATTGAACAACTAACCACACAAAGCTTACATTTAGGTTGCCAAGCAAGAAATAAAGCCGAAGTATTGCAAATGGTTGGCGCTGAATTTAAACGAAAAGGCTATGTCGATAGGGACTGCGTCCACTTTTTAACAGAGCGAGAGCAGCAAATTTCGACCTTTTTAGGTAATGGTATTACCTTACCGCATCTACCCAAATCGGCGAATGACATTATTTTGCACAGTGGTGTAGAGATTTTCCAATTTCCCGATGGGGTAATTTGGGACCGAACAAATGTGATGTTCATCGCCATTGGTGTTATCGCAAAATCAAGGGAGCATATTGATGTGCTCAGAGAAATTGCGTTGATCTTTAGTGATGAATTTATTGCGAATGCGCTATCACTCACCTCAAGCAAAGAGGAATTTTTGAGTATCCTTCATCGTTAATGTTTTAGCACATAAATGCGCCCACCATGGTGATACTGACTTACATGGTGGGTGTAATATTCCGAGTTTACAGCATAATTTTAGGTTTTTTTATACCGCATGCGGCGGCATAGCGAGCGAGTGTTTCGATTGTTGCTTTTTCCGCATGCCTTTCGGTTCTCGATACGGCTGAAGGGGAAATGCCTAATTGTGCTGCAACTTGAGAACTCGTTAGCCCAGCAGAGCATCTTCCCAAGCAATTGATTTTTTACTCATCGTTTAGCATCTCCTCTAGTCGCTTTGCTACTGAAGTTAAAATAGCTGATGGTAATTTAGCCGTACTTTTAGCAAAAATCTTTAAAATGTAGATTTTTTTCCATAGCGGTAAACGTAAATCGCCCGACCGATATCGCCAGCTTTTGCTCTAAGTTCAAAAAAACCATTTGTGATAGCTTTAGCATCAGGTTCTCTCAGTAAGGTACCGAATTTAGATAGTTTGTTTATCTGGCGAACCATTTTCCCTTGTAATGAGGCTGGCAGAGCTTTTAATTCCTGCAATAATGCATCTTCATGAATTTTAATTTTAAACATTGTTACCCTCCATGAACATTACAGTAAAAGAGAAATAATGATACTCAGGAGTTAAATGAAGCTATAGATTCAATTAATCTATAAGTGTAATTTAAATTCATACAATACCAATCACATCCCCTTTTATTTCATTTTTCATTTCATTTAGTGTCTTTTTATTTGACTTTCCCTCTCTGCTTATTTGGTTAAATAGAAACTATGAACTTTTAATTCTTTATAAATTAGCTAATTACAGAAAAATCTATGCCAGATCACATAATGAAATTAATATTTCTAATTTTATTGAAAATGAAATAAATATTCCGTATAACAGTATTATCAAATCAGAAGTACTCAATAAAGCATTGGGACAGCCATTGCGCCATACAGAATGTGCGAGGGAGAGAACAAATGAAAGAAATCCGTATTGGTATGATTGGAACAGGCTACATTGGGCGCGCTCATGCGATTGCTTATGCACAAGCATCAACGGTCTTCCCTCTAAAAGGAACGTTAGTTCGCGAAATGATTGCGGAAGTCACACCAGAGCTTGCACAAACCCGTGCACAGGAAATGGGCTTTAATCGTTCAACGGATGATTGGCGCAAACTCGTAGCGGATCCAAATATTGATGTGGTGGATATTTGTTCCCCTAACTTTTTACACAAAGAGATGGCGATGGAAGCCATTAAACATGGCAAACATGTTTATTGCGAAAAGCCACTAGCCCTTAATTCCCACGATGCAAAAGAGATGGTTGCCGCAGCTGAAAAAGCAGGAGTAAAAACCTTGGTGGGGTTTAACTATATGAAGAACCCAACGGCGCAATTGGCAAAAGAGATCATCGAAAATGGTGAAATCGGGGAAGTGATCCATTTCTACGGCACCCATAACGAAGATTATATGGCGGATCCAACGGCGCCGATTCATTGGCACTGCTTTAAAGAAAAGGCGGGACTGGGTGCGCTGGGGGATCTTAGCGCTCACATTATCAACATGGCGCAATATTTAGTGGGCGATATTGAAACGGTGTGTGGCGATATGGAAATTGTCATTAAAGAACGCCCTGAAAAGGCAGGTTCTTCAGTGATGGTTGCGGTAGAAAATGAAGACCAAGCACATGCAATGGTGCGTTTTGCAGGCGGTGCCATGGGGGTGATCGAGACTTCCCGCATCGCATCTGGCCGCAAAATGGGGCTGACCTATGTGGTGACGGGCTCCAAAGGTACGTTGTCATTTACCCAAGAGCGAATGGCAGAATTAAAACTATATCGCCACGATGAGCCATCGAACCGTCAAGGGTTCAAAACAATTTTAGTTGGGCCTGAGCACCCAGACTATGCGCCATTTTGCGGAGGGGCAGGTCATGGAATCGGGTTTAACGATCAAAAAACAGTTGAAGTGCGCGATTTAATTGATGGTGTAGCGACAGGCAAAGCCCTGTGGCCAGACTTTGAAGAAGGTTGGAAAGTGTCGCGTATTTTAGATGCCATCGCGCGTTCTTATGAAGAGCAGCGCTGGGTCAAAGTAAAAGAAATCAATTAATTCTGTTGTAGTTAAGGGGTGATTAATGGATAAGCAGAAGAAGTTAGATGTTATCTGTATGGGCCGTATTGCCGTTGACCTGTACGGACAACAGATAGGTTCTCGTTTAGAAGACATGAGTACATTTGCCAAATATTTAGGCGGCTCATCAGGTAACGTTGCATTTGGTACAGCAATACAAGGTTTGAAATCATCGATGTTAGCCCGTGTGGGGGATGAACATATGGGGCGCTTTCTACGTGAGGAACTGCAACGCGTAGGGTGCGATACGAGCCATTTGATCACGGATAAAGACAGACTAACGGCATTAGTGATCTTAGGGATCAAAGACCAAGATACGTTTCCGCTGATTTTCTATCGTGATAATTGTGCGGATATGGCTATTACGCCAGATGATTTTACTGAGGAATATATCGCCTCTTCCCGTTGTTTAGCGATTACAGGTACGCATTTATCGAACCTAAAAACTCGCGCAGCAGTTTTGAAAGCGTTGGAATATGCGAAGCACAATAATGTGAAGACTGCGATTGATATCGATTATCGGCCAGTATTGTGGGGGTTAACCTCTTTGGGTGATGGCGAAACCCGCTTTATTGCCTCAGAAAGTGTGACGCAGCAACTGCAAGATGTGTTATCGATGTTTGACCTAATTGTAGGAACAGAAGAAGAGTTTCACATTGCAGGGGGAACAACCGACACCATTCAAGCACTGAAAAATATCCGTAGACTAACGGATGCTGAATTAGTGTGTAAACGCGGTTCATTAGGTTGTTCGGTATTCAGTGGCGCTATCCCAGAGACTTTGGACGAAGGCATTACGGTTCACGGTGTTCGAGTTGACGTACTTAATGTGTTAGGTGCGGGAGATGCGTTTATGTCAGGCTTGCTGCGGGGCTACCTAAATGGTGATGGTTGGGAAAAAGCCTGTGCCTATGCGAATGCTTGTGGTGCGCTGGTGGTTTCACGCCACGGCTGTGCGCCAGCAATGCCAACAAAGGTTGAGTTGGATAACTATCTTCAGCGAGCTGCCGCAGTGCCGCGCCCAGATCTTGATCCAATATTAAATCATCTACACCGAGTCACCACACGCAGCACACAGTGGAATGAACTTTGTGTGATGGCATTTGACCATCGTATTCAGTTTGTGGATATGGCACGTGTTGCTGGAGCAGATATTTCCTGCATCCCTCATCTGAAAAAACTGATTTTCCGCGCCAGCCTTGAAGTGTCGCAAGAAGCGAATTTACAAGGTAAAGCTGGTTTACTGTGTGACAGTACCTTTGGGCAAGATGTACTCAATGATGTGACTGGTCGTGGCTGGTGGATTGGTCGCCCAATCGAATTACCAGCATCAAGGCCATTATGTTTAGAGCATGGCAATATTGGCTCACAACTGATTAGCTGGCCGAAAGAGCATATCGTGAAATGTTTGGTGTTCTTCCACCCAGAAGATAACCACCCTCTGCGTTTAGAACAAGAAAAAACGGTGCAAGAAGTGTATAGCGCATGTTGCCAATCTGGCCATGAATTATTGCTTGAAGTGATTTTACCTGCAGATATGGAACGCACTGACGAGCTGTATTTACGCGCCATCAAACGCTTCTATAACCTAGGTATTAAGCCTGATTGGTGGAAGCTGCCACCGCTGAAAGCGGAAAATTGGGATGCGGTGGATGCTTTAATTCAAGAGCGTGACCCGTATTGCCGCGGCGTGGTGTTATTAGGGTTAGATGCACCGCAAGATGAGTTACAAGCAGGTTTTAATGCCGCAGCAGGAAAACCAATTGTTAAAGGATTCGCAGTAGGTCGCACATTGTTTGGTAAACCCTCCTTAGAATGGATGAAAGGCGAGCTAAATGATGACGAGCTAGTGCAGAAAATTAAAACAAACTATTTAAACCTGATAGCCCTATGGCGTCAGCGTAAATAATATCCCTCTTACCTACACAGGAGCTTCATCATGGCAATCCAACTTGGTATCAACCCTTTAACATGGACCAATGATGATTTACCCACTCTGGGGGCGGAAACGTCACTGGAAACTTGTTTGACAGAAGGCCGTCAGGCAGGGTTTGCAGGCTTTGAACTGGGAAATAAATTTCCCCGTAAAGCCGACGTTTTAGGGCCAATTTTAAAACAACACGATTTACAATTAGTTTCAGGCTGGTATTCGGGTGAGCTATTAACCCGCAGTGTAGAAGAAGAAATTGAAGCCGTCCAAGGCCATTTAGCGCTACTACGCGATCTTGGTGCGAAAGTGATGGTATTCGCTGAGGTTACCCATTGTATTCATGGGGATCAAAATAAGCCTGTGCATATGCGCCCACTGTTCCCTGCGGACAAATGGGAAGAATACGGTAAGAAACTGACGGAATTTGCGAAATATACGTTATCTCAAGGCGTTAAAATTGCCTATCATCACCATATGGGTACCGTGATTGAATCAGCCGAAGATGTGGATAACCTAATGAAATATACGGGTGATGAAGTCGGTTTATTGCTTGATACGGGTCACTTAACGTTTGCAGGGGCAGACCCTGTTGAAGTGGCGAAACGTTGGGCTAAACGTATTAACCATGTACATTGTAAAGACGTTCGTGCTGACGTACTTAACGATGTGAAAAACCGTAAAACAAGCTTCTTAGATGCGGTACTGGCAGGGGTCTTTACAGTACCTGGCGATGGCTGTGTTAACTACCCAGAAGTTTTCAAAGTATTGAAAAATAGCCAATATGAAAATGGTTGGTTAGTGGTAGAAGCGGAGCAAGACCCAGCAATTGCACACCCACTGACATATGCAACACTTGGGTACAATAATTTATCTAAGTTGGCTAAAGAGGCTGGTTTAATCTAACTCAGCTTTATATTCAGTCCGTGGTGTTGGTGTCTGCACTCGACCACACAGTTCATATACTTGTGCCACAGACTGAACGACTTCACGTATGGGGGTTGAAAAGCTGAACGTTAAAAATTTCATTAAACAGGTTGCGAGTATTAGCAGGCAACTTGAAAAAGCTAGAGGAAAGTTATGTCAAAATTATTGTCGAAATACCATGCTCCAGATGCACATAAGCGTACTCAGCATATCACGCCGCAGATTGCCAACTGGGGATATGTACACTTTGATGTGTATGAACTGAAACAAGGTGAATCCATTTCCTTGCCTGCCTCTGAAAATGAAATGTGTTTAGTCTTAGTGGCAGGTAAGGCGACGATCAAAACGCCAAATCAAGCGTTTGAAAATATCGGCGACCGCATGGATCCATTTGAGCGTAAAAAACCCTATGCAGTGTATGTAACAGCGCAAGAATTTGCAGAAGTTAAAGCCGAAACAGCATTGGAGCTTGCTGTTTGTAGTGCGAAAGGCAAAGGGACTTATCCAACCCGTTTAATTGGGCCCGATGATATTGGTGCTGAGCAACGTGGCCATGGTTATAACAAACGTTATGTCCACAATATTTTACCAGACGATAAAGCGGCAGATAGTTTATTAGTCGTGGAAGTATTTACGGATGAAGGGTGTACCAGCTCGTACCCAAGCCATAAACATGATACCGATAATGAACCCAATGAAACTTATTTAGAAGAAACCTATTATCACCGATTGAACCCATCACAAGGTTTCTGTATGCAGCGTGTTTACACTGACGACCGTGAGTTAGACGAGTGTATGGCGGTGTATAACAAAGATGTGGTTATGGTGCCAAAAGGATATCACCCAATGGCAACCATGGCAGGCTACGATAACTACTATTTAAATGTGATGGCAGGGCCAACACGTAAGTGGTTATTCACATGGGAAAAAGACCATAATTGGGTCAATAGTGGTGTGTATGCCGCCAAGTACAAAGGGCAGTAAGTTGTTACCAGTAGTTGTGAATAAAGTGAAATAAAGTTGTATGCTCGTTATCCTTCGTGCTGCATGGGGGTTGGCTACACTCAGATAGCCGCCTACATGCAACTCGAATGATTTAGAGTATAAGCACCAAATCTGTTATCTATTTTGCCGGTAAATTATTTACCGGCTTTTTTATCTGTGATTAATAAGCCGCTGTAAACTGTTGGCGAACAAATTGGGCATTATTGACTTCATCAAGGACAGCAACGGCAAAGTCTTCGACCGAAATTTTCGCAGGCACATTACCGTTCATCAACAATTCAGTACCACCCAAACGGAACGTTTCTGTACGTTCACCAGGTTCTAACATGGCTGCGGGGGACACATAAGTCCAGTCAAGGGTATCGATGGTTTGCAATTGGCTTTTAAACTCACGCATGGCTTGTGCGCCAGGTTTAATTTCAGCTGGGAAATCAGGGGAGTCGATTAAATCCAAATTAGGCGCGATTTTTAAACTGCCTGCACCGCCTACCACAATAAAGCGTTTTACCGCGGCTTTTTGTACCGCCTGCAAAATGGCGTTGTTCCCTGTAACCGTGTCTTGGTACAAGTTCGGATTTTGCCAGCCACCGTTAAATGCACTGATCACCACATCTTGGCCTTTAAGGCGAGACGTTAGCCAAGCCACATCGGTAATATCCCCAGATTCTGTTATCAAATGAGCATGTTGCGGCAGGGTGTTGCTATGGCGAGAAATGGCAGTCACTTGGTGATGGCGTCGCAGCGCTTCTGCAACTAATGCTTTTCCCACAAAACCGGTCGCACCAATGATCGATATTTTCATACGGAACCCCTAGTGTGTGACACACTGTTGTTTGATTGATTTTGTAAATATCATCTTATTAAAGTATAGGGCAGATTTATCTTCTGCGGAATGTAGTTAGTGCATTTTCTTGATATTATTCGCCAGTTTTTATGGGTGCAATACGTGTTTACAAAGGGCAACGACTTGTTCTGTTCTTGCTTCAATTGTGGGTGTTAACCCCGCAGGGGAGAGCCCTAAGGAAATCTGCCTCAATGGTTCGGCGATGGCCATGGATAAGATTAAATCGCTGAGCACCACAAAATCCGCTTGTTTGATAAGCTGCTTTTCTTTATGGCGAACTAACCACTGCGTCAACAGTTGGCGGCTGCGTTCGATGCCACTTTTTTGGTATTTATCGAGCAAAATGTGTTTTTGTTTGAAATCGGTTTGCAATAAACGAAAGAGCCCAACGGCTTCATAAGACAATACTTTTTGTGCAATTGCATTGAGGTTTTGGGTAAGCAAGGCAAAAAAGTTATCGGTTGATTGTGCTTCTTGCTCAAACAGGGGAACAAAGCTGTCTGTCCAACTCAAAATCACCATCTCAATTAACGTTTCGCGGTTATCAACAAAGCGGTAGATAGTCTTTTTCGCCACACCTGCTCGTTTTGCCACCGTATCAATGGTGGTGGATAAGTAACCTTCCTCAAGGAGAGATTGCGCTGTGGCCTGAATAATTTTTTCTTTTAATTCAGCTTCAGGAACACTGGGTCTACCGCGTGTCGATTTGCTCGGTTCATCTTTTTGCATAAATGGCGCTCTATTTTTTGTGCTTGACTTAGGCGTATTTTAGCTCAAATATAATTAGGAAACAAATAAAGTTTCCTAATTGAGGTGAAAGATGAAAATGAATACCGCTTGGGCCGTCGAAAATGTAAATGACATACTGTTACCTGCACCATTACGGTTAGAGATGGGAATTGAAAGGGATGAAAATGGGTTACTTACTGTTGCAGTTCGAACGGACTTACACGGTTGTAAAGGCCGAATGGTGGAGTGGTGGTTTACTTTTTTTGAAACAACGCAGCACATCCGCTGGTGGCATCCCCATGACCATGCTGCCCACCATGGATGGGATGACAAGTGGAAAAAAGGGGAAAGTTATATTGGTGCATCAATTCATGCGGTTGAATCATTAGGGGAGATCCCCCCTGTTGCCGCTAAATTGAAATTTCGCGAAGCCAGTGACTTTTTTGACTCAAATGCACTGAAACAAGCGATTGAAAACCAATCAATCTCGGGGGCAGTTTGTGCTTCAATTGGTTTTGGGAACAATGTATTGATGGATGCTCAAGGTTACCCAGTCGATGGCAAAATGATGCACATTACGCGAGACACCGAGTTTGGCTGCGTTTTGCGGAGCCGTTTTTTACTGGGCGCTTCATTAGCTGACCCTATCAATGAATTACCTGACAATATCGGGCTTGAATTAATGCGCCATTGTTATAACGAATTTACTTATTTATCGCGTTTCTTACCGTCATTATATTACGGAGAACACGCAAATAATGAGAAAGCCCCTCTGCCTTGGTAAATGCGGTCGCCGTGGAAAATTAACCTTTTTCCACGGTTTGCCCAGTTGAGCTTCCCTCACGGAACAATTTCAAAATAATACTCGTCACAATGGCAATTGCACCGCCCAATGCGGTTTCTAATACGCGGTCGAACAGTAATTCATAGGTTGGATGGCGCCAATACACCACTTGTTCAAGCACGGAGAGTATCAAACTCGTTACAACAAAAGTCATAAAGGTATACCCGTGATGGAAACTCATTGGCATTAAAAAAGCAAAAACGACCATCGCAATTAACCCGATATACGGCATGAGTGGAGTATTAAATAAAAAATAGAGTAGTAAAACAGAAATCAGGCTGCCTAAGACTCTCTGCAAGGTAATCTTAATAATGCTTTGTGATTTGGGGTGCAAAACAAACACAAAAGTCAGTAGTGTCCAATAAAAGTGCCCGAGGTCGATAAACCGTGGGATCGCAAGTGCAAGTAATAATCCCAGTGCATAGGTCATTGACCGTGGGATAATATTTTTACGCAAGGTAAATAAATTGCGTTCAACTAAGGCGCTGGTGACCACACTGTGGCGCGTCATTTTGTGGCTAAGAACATAATAGGTAATCAGTGTTACTGTACTGCCAATAATAAATCCCAGCGCTAAGCTTTTAGAAATATCGGGTAAAATTGTCCCAATGGTTGACATGATAATCATAAATTTCATGGTTAAATCCATGGCGGGATCGGTGCCGTACAATTGATAATAAATGAACGAAAAGACTGCCAGGTAAAGATAAAAAGCAGTACCAAGACGCAGGGTATCGCCAATAAAAATTGCCACTAAGATCATCAATAAACAAAACGCGGTATAAGCATAATTTTTATATTCTTTCGCAGCATTGAATAAATTAAAGGAATATAAGGTTGAGAAGGCCGCCCACATAGCCGCTTGTGCATCTAAAATTGCAAAAGCGGTTGCCGCACTGAAAAGTATGCAACTGGTAAAGGTTATCCCATCGTGAATAGCTGGAAATGTTCTCATAATACGACGCTCATAAACCGATATTTAACTTATTAATTATTAAGGTAATTAAATAATAAGCATCATGGGATTACAAGGGAGAATATGTATTTTATCAGATTGGAAATAAATGTTATTGCTAAAGCAAAGTCGAGGTAACTTCTGTTTTTATATAGCAAAAAAGGCATAATAGACAAAGAGCAGTCGTAACAATCATAAAGGTAAAAAAATGCAAATAATCAATCCTCATGATTTTGTTTGGGTCGGCAGTAATGAAGATGTCGAGATAGAATCACTCCCTGAATGGGTTGGCGCACAGTGGAATAGCAAATTGCCACTGACGGTGTACCGTGATAAGGCAGAAGACGGTTATGTGACAGTCGCAATACGGGGTATTAAGCCGCATCAACGTGCTACGACACAAATCAAAAAATCAGCAATCACTCACATTATGAATGTGGAATCATTGGTGGCTGATTCCGTTGAATTACAACGGTCGATGTTTATTGCATTGCCACCTGTACAGGTTTTATGGCTAATTTCACAAACCAAATGGCCGTGGAAATGGGGCGTAGCGGGGAGCTGTGCCTATACGTTGGCAACGGATATTCAAAGCATGCTGTCCGATTGCGACCTCGATGTAGTACTGCGCTGCCCAACGCGCCATCAAAAAGAAGATTTTGCTGAATTTGCCATCAAAGCGAATACACCTTATTGCCCCATCGATATTCATGTGGAAACGCCGAAAGGGGGGTTTTCATTAGCGGAGTGGTTTAAAAATGACCAGGTGACATTGCATACACCACAAGGTGATGTGATGACAGCAGATCCGTGGGATGAAACACTTTAAATTGCGTTTGTCGTAAAAATGCACGTAACTCGTTTGTTTGTTAAACACATTGTTTAATAATTAATTTTGATGCTCGTGCAGGTGATTTTTTACCGAACAATAATCGGTTGAAAATAGCGCAGAGAAAAAAGACTCTGCGCTATTTTTTTAATGGTCGATATGGGGCTCTTGAATGCCAGCTTGTCGCCATTCTTGCATCGCAGGCAAACTCAGCATACGGGCAACCCATTGTTGTGCCGCTGCATTAACTGGCAACTGGTAACTGTGGATACGAAATGCGACAGGGGCATAAAAAGCATCTACCGCTGTAAATTCATTTCCAGCCAGCCAAGGGCCGCTAAATTTTTCCAGCCCTTCTTGCCACAACTGTGAAATTCGGTCGATGTCTGCTTGCAACTCACGGGATATTTCAGTTAATGGTGCATTGCGAGAAACATCCATTGGGCATTGTTGGCGTAAGGCAGTGAAACCTGAATGCATTTCAGCGCTAGCGCTACGTGCCCAAGCCCTAGCTGCACGGCCTGTTGGCCACACTTGGGGGTGATCTTCTGCCACATACTCGCAAATCGCTAAAGAGTCCCAAACGGTTTGTTTCCCATCCACTAAACAAGGAACTAACCCCGTCGGAGAAAAACGGCTAAATTTATCATGACTGCTTCTGCCGCTTTCAAAAAAACAGATATTTTCCTCAAAAGGAATTTGCAACGTTTTTAATAAAACCCAAGGACGTAATGACCAAGAAGAGTAATTTTTGTTAGCAATCCAAAGTGTGTACATAGGCGAACCTGCTCATCAAAAAAGTAGGGAAGAGAGAATACCAATGTAAAAGGAAGATGATGGGTCTACAAATGTTTTTTATCGCTAAACAGAATATAACGAATCAGAATAAGATAGAATGAATAACACTATTAAAAAATAAACTGTCATAGTGATTTACAAAACTGGAAAAAACTTTATTCAAATTTTATTATTTAATATAGACAAAATGGAATAATAAACTATTTTTTATAATGGTGATCGTATTTGAATATCTTCAACAAAATATTTGTCTAACTTTGGGATAGGAATAAAATTAATTTCACCTTATGATTATTACGGCTTAGTTAATTAAATATCACCTTCATCTCTAACTGGTTTTTTATCATGCAATGGAAAAATAATACAACCCGTTATGGGCACATTTCGCTGCTCATCCACTGGTTAGTCGCAATTGTCGTATATGGAATGTTTGCTTTAGGTTTATGGATGGTGACGCTGGGCTATTATGATAGTTGGTACCACCAAGCACCAGAAATTCATAAAAGTATAGGAATATTATTATTTATTGTTATGGCATTTCGTGTGATTTGGCGATTTATTTCACCGCCACCAAAGCCATTATCAAGTTACAGTAAATTAACTAAAGTCAGTTCTATTACTGTTCAAATTTTGATTTATATTATTTTATTCAGTATTTTGATTAGCGGTTATTTAATTTCGACCGCTGATGGACAGCCAATCAGCGTATTTGGTTGGTTTGATGTTCCCGCTTTATTTACTGGCGCTGCAACACAAGCGGATACCGCAGGTGAAATTCACTTGTACCTCGCTTGGGCGGTAGTTTTATTGTCAGTTTTACATGCGTTTGCTGCATTTAAACATCACATCTTTGATCGTGATATTACATTAAAAAGAATGTTGGGTTTTAATCCCGATAAGTAACGTGGAGATAATTATGTTGAAGAAAACGGTTCTTGGTCTGGCTTCTGGTGCTCTATTTTTAACGGCAGGTTCTGCACTTGCTGAAACTTATCAATTTGATAAGCAAGGCCAACACGCTTTCATCGAATTCCGTATTCAGCACTTAGGTTATAGCTGGGTATACGGCAGTTTTAAAGATTTTGATGGTAACTTTACTTATGATGCAAAAGACCCATCAAAAGACAAAGTTGAAGTGACGATTAAAACAGGCAGCATCGATACTAACCATGCAGAGCGTGATAAACACTTACGCAGCGCAGACTTTTTAAATGCCTCTAAATTCCCAGAAGCGAAATTCGTTTCAACGGAAGTGAAAAAAGACGGTGAAGCCTACAAAATTACGGGTGATTTCACCTTAAATGGTGTAACGAAACCAATTACGTTAGATGCAAAACTCATGGGGGAAGGTAAAGATCCATGGGGTGGATACCGTGCAGGTTTCGAAGCGCAAGGTAACATTAAGTTGAAAGAGTTTAATATTAAGTCTGATTTGGGCCCTAAATCCCAAGAAGCTCAACTGTTAATTTCAGTTGAAGGCGTTCAGACTAAATAATTCTATGACAACACTCTCGGGGAAATAAACCTTGAGGGTGTTTTTTCATAAAAGAACGAATTGATTTTTTGTGGCAATTCCTCTCTTTTTTCCCTCGCAATTTCCCTTATTCCTATAGCTAGCCCGCATTGATACAGGCTAAAATAGCCAATATCACTTTTTTCAGGTTAATTCAGGATGTTATCGTAATGCACACTATAATTACCTAAGAGGCTTAATGTCTTTGGGTGATTGAATGTGACGAAAAGGTAACGTAATAACGTGAAAATGAGAGTAGTTATTCGTTTTATTAAGAAAAGGCAGGGCGACTTTGAATACACATAGTTCACGTAAAACCGCATTGATAGTTAGCATTATATTTATTGCATTTGCAGTCGGTTTTTACTGGTTAAGCAAAGATAACAATGTGTTATCTACAGACAATAATACCGTTATCCACTCGGAAGCGTTAGCGCAAGCTGAGAAAGAGCTGCCAATTATTGCGACGGTGAAAAAAATCAGCCCTGAAACCTATCAAAGCTTTGAACACCTGATTACACAATACTACCCTGAAAACGAAGATATTCGTCGCCAATTATTCGACCAAGTTGTCGGTAGTGTGATGAAACTGGTCTTAGAACGAATGGAATACGCATCTGATGATGCAGTGATTAATTTTACCAGTAAGGTTAATGATTATCTTAAAGTTTTATTGGAAGAAGACCCTACAGGGAAAACCTGTTTTTATTCACTATTTCCACATTTAAGAGAAACGGCTGAAATCATTCCACCGAAAAAAAGCCAAGCAGTATTATTGAAGCAAATTCAAGCGACCAATGAATTATTGATTTCCAGTGAAGCAGGTAAAACTCAGACGTTAATGCCACCCACTGAATATACGGAAACACTCAGCCAATTAGCCGCTGGTCTGAGTGCTGAATATGGTGCAGATGCTGCAATTCTTGGGAATTTAGAGGCAGGTAAAAAATCCCCTGCACTTGCTTGCCAAATATCCATCAGTTTTTATGATGAAATTCTTGCTATCCCTGATAACGGGAAAAAAGCCGCATTATTACGTTCTTTATTTTCATCAGTGAATAATTAGTTTTAGGTTAAATAGTCGCACCTCTTAATGGGGTGCTATTACGTATTATTAATTATTACATTTATTTTATTCACATCTCCTGCCATTTTTTATACTTTATCTGTGCAAAACTTATTATCTGCATTCATGTAGTATGCTTACTATATCAATCTGTTAGTTTTATCTCTTTTGGAGGTGGCATGAAGTTCGTTCAAAAAAGTATTGTGACCCTCATTACCCTAGCGGCAATTTCTTTGCCAGCCGTGGTTAGCCAAGCTTGTACCCGTGTTGTGTATTTAGGGGAAAATGAGCAAATCATGACAGGGCGAACCATGGACTGGAAATATGATATCGGCACTAACCTTTGGATCTTTCCACGTGGTATGGCGCGGGATGGTGTAGCGGGGCCGAATTCAGTGAAATGGAAATCGAAATACGGCAGTGTGATTGCTTCAGGGTACGATATTTCGACCACTGATGGTATTAATGAAGAAGGTTTAGTTGCCAATCTATTGTGGCTAGCAGAATCTAAATATCCACAAGTCAATGACAAACAACCTGCATTATCAATTTCACTATGGGCGCAATATGTTTTAGACAACTATGCGACTGTCGCCGAGGCCGTTGAGGCGCTTGAAAAAAATCCATTGCTGGTGGCCACTGATAATGTTCCTGGCCAAGACCGTTTAGCCACCTTACATCTATCGATTTCTGATGCTAGCGGTGATAGTGCAATCATTGAATATATTGATGGTAAGCAAGTTATTCATCACAGTCGTCAATATCAAGTCATGACCAACTCACCAACCTATGAAAAACAACTGGCAATGCAGGAATATTGGCAAGGTATTGGTGGCACTGTGATGTTACCAGGTACTAACCGATCAGCAGACAGGTTCGCTCGTGCTCAGTTTTATGTCAATGCCATCCCTCAAAATACCACGGCAAATAAAGCGGTTGCGAGTGTGTTTGGGGTGATCCGTAACGTCTCTGTACCTTATGGTTTAAGTTCTGAATCTTCCCCTGAAATCTCCTCAACTCGTTGGCGTACCCTTGTAGATCATAAGCGTCAATTATACTTTTTTGAGTCTGCACTCACGCCTAATATTTTTTGGACGGATTTAGCGAAAATCGATTTTTCGGCTGAGACTGGAAAAGTGAAAAAGTTGGATCTAGGTGAAGAGCAAAGTCATATCTATTCAGGGGATGCCACTAATAATTATGTGGTGACAAAACCATTTGAGTTCTTAGGGCTTAGCGCAAAACAATTAGGTTATTAGTGTCCAATCTTGGGGTATCAACCTACGGTAATTGCTGTAGGTTGATATGTATCAAAGCCTCAGTAATTTATTGATGAATACTTTGCAGATAATAAACTAACAGTATAAGATGCATTTAAAATGCAACTTATTGGTGATGATATGAACGAGCTAGTGTGTTACAAGACCATGCCTGTCTGGGATAAAGCGTCTCTTCCTTTAATGTTTCAAGAACGTCATAACACAAAAGAAGATTCTTATGCGCAATTGAAGGTGCTGCAAGGCTCTTTAGATTTCATCATTTTTAATGATGATGGTAGTGAACAACATTTCACGTTTGATATAAATAACCAGCCACCAATAATTGAGCCGCAAGTTTGGCACCGTATTTCTAAATGTAGCGATGATATGCAGTGCCAGCTTTCATTTATGTGTAAGCCTGAACTTAAGTTTTATAAAGAATACGGTTTAACAACCCCACATTCTGAAGTGCGTTATCTGTGTGAAAATAATCTTGCTAAGCCATGTAAAACGCTGGATCTTGGTTCAGGACGTGGGCGAAACAGTTTTTATCTTGCATTGCAAGGGTATGATGTCACGTCGGTTGATATCAATCCGCAACATATTCAGGCAATTGATTTTGTTAAAAAACAAGCAGGTATTGATAATATTAATACCGCAGTTTATGACATCAATAGTCACCAAATTCAAGGTGATTACGATTTAATTATTTCTACTGTGGTATTGATGTTCTTACAGCGAGAAAAAATTACTGATGTGGTGAGAAACATGCAAGAACACACGTTATCTGGTGGAGTCAATGTGATTGTCTGCGCAGTTCAAACGCCAGATGCACCATTGGATTTAGTACCATTCAAGTGTTTCTTAAAACCAGGTGAATTAGAGGGTTATTACCAAGATTGGGATATCTTAAAATATAATGAAAATCCTGGGCATTTACATCGTACAGATGCACAAGGTAACCGCATTAAATTAAATTTTGCGACGCTAATTGCTAAAAAGAAATAATTAAGATGAGGGGGCTAATTAAAGCCCCCTTTTTACACAAGAGTTATGCGTTTGCTGCTTTTTCTTTCTCGCTACGTGCTAAGGTTCTTTCTAATAAGACAGCGTATAGCGGTCTACCGCCTAAGAATTGAGCCATCATAGTGGCGCCAATACAGGTAATAATCATCGGTAGGATTAACTGGTAATTATTGGTCATTTCTAAAACTAAGACTATCCCTGTTAATGGGGCCCTTACTGTTGCTGCAAATAAAGCACCCATTCCAGCGATGGCAAATGTGCCCACTTCGATTTGGTATTCAGGAAAAAGCGCTAATGCACTGTAACCAAAAATCCCTCCAAATAATGTACCTAAAGCGAGTAAAGGTGAAAAAATCCCACCAGGTGCACCTGAACTAAAGCTAATGGTCGACGTCAGAAAACGCAGTGCAAAAAACAATAATAATAAGGTGACGGTAAAACTACCAGCAACCATCTGGTGGATCACGGCATAACCGCCACCCACAATTTCAGGCATGTAAACACCAATTGCGCCACAAAGGCCACCGATTAAACCGCCCATCATGACAAAACGAGAAAGTTTATTTTGGTAAAAACGTTGAAACTGGCTTTGTAAGAACAGCAGGAAGTGGTTAAAACAAATGCCGATAATGCCAAATAACATACCCAAAATAAGGTACAACCACAGGGTATTCATCGGAGCAGCAGAAAATTGTCCAATATTGAGTACAGCAGCTTCACCGTTGATTAAGCGGTAAACAATTGTGGCAGTCACTACACCAATAAACACCGATTTAATGGAGATTAAACTGTATTTAAATTGTGGGCGCATCTCTTCGATAATGAATAATATGCCTGCAAGGGGGGCATTAAACGCAGTGGCCAAACCTGCTGCTGCCCCTGAAGCTAATAAAGTATGGCGGGATTCATTATCCTTTAAGCGAAAAAGGTCATAGAACATTTGGCTAATATTTGCACCTAATTGTACTGTTGGGCCTTCACGGCCTAAAACCATTCCTGAACCCAATGTGCCAAGGCCACCAATAAATTTTACGGGGATCACTCGCCACCACCTGACAGGGCGTAAATCTTGTAAAGCGCCTTCAATTTCAGGGATCCCTGACCCTCCAGATTCTGGAGAAAAGCGTTTTACGAGGTAATAGCCAATCATCGCTAAAATGGCGGAAACAAAAAACATGGTTACAACAACCAGCCACTTGTTATCAACAAGTTCATCTACCGATTGAACTCGAATGTTGCTGACCCATGTTGTGCCCATTTCAAATAAAGAGCCGACTAATCCTACAAATGCGCCAATAATGGCGGACAGTAATAGGATCTTTAATGGCGTCTTGTCTGAGCTTTTTATTCGTGTGAATAACCCTTTGGCTGAAGAAGGGGGAGATTTTTGGGACGCGTTTGCCTGTATCATCTTTATTGGATTCTCTAATTACGACCAAATAACAACCACTTATATTTAGTATACCAAGGCTTACTCGAAAACCATCATAGGAAATGATTTTTTTTCATAGGGTAGGCTGAAAGGAACAAAAAGTAACACAAAAAAAGGCGAATTTGTTTATTTAGCATACTTTAATTGACGTGAATAGTTCTCATTAACATTGAATATTAATATAGATCAATAAATGGTTAGATAACCTGAAATGTCTCTTTTTTATTCTAATAAAGAGCGTAATCTTAATGTTGTATTTGAAATGCAACTTTAAGAGGCGAACAACATGTACTGTGTGCAATGTGAACAAACAATTAGAACTCCAGCTGGAAATGGCTGTGCATACGCGCAGGGTATGTGCGGTAAAACAGCTGAAACGTCTGATCTACAAGATTTATTAGTTGCTGTATTGCAAAGTTTATCTGCGAGTGCGGTTACTGCACGGACTTTAGGCGTTATTGATCATGATATCGATAGCTTTGCACCCCGCGCATTTTTCTCCACGTTAACCAACGTGAACTTTGATTCAGACCGTATTATTGGTTATGCACGTGAAGCGATTTATTTACGCGATAAATTAATTAAACACTGCCAATCTGTGAATAGCGCAGTCGCATTTAATCATCCACTCATTAATTTACAATTAGATGGCTCTGACATCCCAATACTACAAGCACAAGCGGCAAAATTTGCATTAGATATCGATAAAGCACAAGTGGGTGAGGATATCCATGGTCTGCGTATGCTCTGCTTGTATGGTTTAAAAGGTGCGGCAGCGTATATGGAGCACGCACATGTTTTAGGCCAATATGATAATGATGTTTATGGTCAATATCATGAAATTATGGCTTGGCTTGGTACATTACCTGCTGATATGAATGAACTGCTCAATAATTCCATGGCAATTGGTTTGATGAACTTCAAAATCATGGAAATCTTAGATGCAGGTGAAACTGGCGAGTTTGGTCACCCAACGCCGACGGAAGTTAATGTTCGCCCTGTTGCAGGGAAATGTATTTTAATCTCAGGTCACGACCTGAAAGACTTAAAAATGCTATTAGAACAAACGGAAGGAACAGGGATTAATATCTATACTCACGGTGAAATGTTACCTGCTCACGGTTACCCTGAGCTGAAAAAATACGCACACTTAGTGGGTAACTACGGTAGCGGTTGGCAAAATCAGCAAGTGGAGTTTGCGAAGTTCCCAGGCCCTGTATTGATGACTTCAAACTGTATTATTGACCCAGATGTGGGGGATTATAAAGACCGGATCTGGACTCGCAGTATTGTCGGTTGGCCTGGAGCAAAACACCTCGAGGGTGATGATTTCGCAGAAATGATCGCGCAAGCACAATCATTAGCGGGTTTCCCATATACCGAAATCGAACACAAAATTACGGTTGGTTTTGGTCGCCAAACCCTGTTAAGTGCAGCAGACGCGGTAATTGATTTAGTATCACAGAAAAAATTACGTCATGTATTCCTTGTTGGAGGGTGTGATGGCAGCCGTGATGAAAGAAGTTATTACACTGATTTTGCACGTGCAGTACCTGAAGATTGCCTTATTTTAACACTGGCTTGCGGTAAATATCGTTTCAATAAATTAGATTTTGGTACCCTAGAAGGCTTACCACGCTTACTTGATGTGGGTCAGTGCAATGATGCCTACTCAGCGATTATGCTTGCTGTGAATTTATCAGAAAAACTGGGATGTGGTATCAATGATTTACCGCTGAGCTTAATTTTGTCGTGGTTTGAGCAAAAAGCCATCGTGATTTTATTAACCCTTCTGGCCCTTGGCGTGAAAAACATTTATACCGGTCCAAGTGCACCTGGTTTCTTAACTGAAAACTTACTCAATGTATTAAATGAGAAGTTTGGAATGCGTAGCATTACGACAGTTGAGCAAGATTTGGCTGAAATCTTACCTGCATAATTAGCCAGAAAAATATAACAAGCCTAAACACAGATATGAGAAGAGAGGGGCGAAAGCCCCTTTAAAGGAGTCGTGCGATGACAATGCCAAGTAGTTTATGTCCAAATAGAATGCAAATTCATTCGATTATCCAAGAAACATCGGATGTTTGGACGATCAACTTAATTAATCATGATTTTTATATGTATTCACCAGGGCAATATGCATTGGTTAGTATTAAAAATAGTGATGATGTCATGCGGGCTTACACTCTATCTTCATCACCAGGTCAAAGCCGTTATATTTCAATTACCGTTAGGCGATTAGAGGATGGTATGGGCTCTAACTGGTTAACTCGTGCAGTGAAGCCTGGGGATTACCTCTGGTTGTCTGAAGCTCAAGGGGAATTTACCTGTGCAAATGTGAAAAGCCAACAATATCTAATGCTTGCTGCGGGTTGTGGCGTGACGCCAATTATGTCAATGACACGCTGGTTGATGGCCAATCGTCCAGAAACGCATGTTAAAGTATTATTTAATGTGCGAGACGACAAGCAAGTTATATTTGCGCAGGAATGGCAACAACTGACACGTGCATACCCAGAACGTTTACAGTTATGTATTATGGCTGAAACGCCAGATAATGGGGAGTTAGCCCAAGGTCGATTAAATGAAGAAAAACTACAAGCATTAGTTCCCGATATTGCTTCACGGGTAGTGATGACTTGTGGGCCAGTTCCTTATATGAAAAATGCTCAGCAATTTGCGGCTAATTTAGGTGTACCTGCCGAACATTTTTTTATGGAACGTTTTTCAACTGAGCCAGAAGTGGTTAATAGCGAAGATGTGCTGACGCTTAAAATTCGCCAGCGCCTCGCTGATTTTAAAGTGCCTGTGGGGATTTCGTTATTATCTGCATTAGAACAAAATAAACAGCCTGTTATTGCTGCATGCCGTGCAGGTGTTTGCGGAAGTTGCAAGACAAAAGTATTATCAGGCAATTATACAACAACAAGTACAATGACATTGACCGCCGCTGAAATAGCAGAAGGGTATGTTTTAGCATGTAGTTGTCAATTACAAGGCGACACTGAAATAGCCTAATGTTATTTAAATAATAATATACTGTCTCATGTGTTATTTAATGGGACAGTATTCCATATAAAAGGTATTTGAAATTTACAATACATACAATAAGAGTAAAATTTAATGTTCTAATAGCGGGGTTTGTATAAAATACACCGATAACTTACTTAATGTATTGATCGCTGAAACAGCAACTTCCTTATTCGGATCTTGGCACAAGTCTATGATTCTTATAATGGCATCATTATATTCAATCGTTGCTTTAAAATCTCCTAAAGCGGAAATCGCCGCGATTTTTATTTCATCATTTACACGAAATGTTAAGCTAGTTAACATTCCTACAATTACTTTATCCATAATAAAATTTTCACGGTTAATAAATCTTGATTTATTTTAAGATAAATCCGTTGATATTTAATTCTGAATTAAAATAAAAAAACATTTAGATAAAATTAAAAAAGTGCCCTTATGTTACTTTTTGGAATTAAATATTGCCATAAGTAAATTTCCATACCTAAATTTCTGTTTTTTCCACTTTGGTGAAAGAAAGGATTGTAAGATATAATAGAATGAGTGATTTATCTTACTCGCTATATGAGTTCACATTATATTAAATGGGGTGAATCTATCTTGAAAAGCTGAAATAGGCTGTAGTCATGAAGTTTGGTCATTGTTTTCTTTGTATAATATAAAAAACGTTAACGATTATTTTAAATACATTTTTAATTTTCCACATGACTATTTATTTTTTATGCTAACTGTTAATAGAAAAGTAATGAAAATTATTTAAAATTACATTTTGTTACTTTATTAGTTTATTTTAAACATTAACTTAAACGAGACCTAAACGGTAAGTTTTCAATGCGTAAAAAACCGTAGGGATAGGGTGGTAATTAATTTCTCAGTGGGTATAATTCGCGCCGCATCCAAAGTGCAGTATCTCGTTAGGCGAGGCTCCTATACAAACATAGGTTACTGATCTGACGACGTCGAGAGACGCCCAAGATTAGGACAGGATATATCGACCGAAGGTATATCCCCATGTAACTTCCTGTTAAAGACAGGATACGTTGTATAGTGCTAAAACCGAGACGAAGAGATAGCTTTCGCATTCTCTCATCTGGTTTCGCCCCTATGTGAGTACTGTTTGAGTAACCAACAGTAACTAGGGACTAAAAAAATGACATTCACTACCCAGAACAAAGCGGGAGCAGTTGCCATTGCTCAATCCGCGATGAAAGACGCACGCCTCAAAGGCAACAATACACAACAACCAAAAATCGATGACGCCACAGTCAGCGCATATATGAGCCAATCATATTTGCCAGTTTCTGTCGCAGATTCAATTGCTTGTGTAAAACAAAACCTTATTGAGCACCTTGAGGGCGAGCAAATCCCCACCTATTTATTTGTTGTCGATAACGACAATTATTTAAATGGTATTCTTTCAGTTAAATCATTATTAGCATCACCTGAAAACTTATTTGTGTCAGATATTATGCGTCACAATTATTTTTCAGTTGCGCCTGAACAATCTCGTCATGATGTTTATGACCTGATTAACCATAGTGGGTTAGATATGATCCCAGTGGTGCAATTTGGCAAGTTAATGGGGGTTTTGCGTCCGCAAGATATCGCAGAACTGATTGAAGATGAGAATACACTTGATGCGCAGTTACAAGGCGCAACCACACCACTTGATGAACCTTACTTAACCACAAGCCCAGTCACATTATGGCGTAAGCGTGTGGTTTGGTTATTAATGTTGTTTGTGGCGGAAGCATACACAGGAACAGTACTAAAAGCATTTGAAGAACAACTTGAAGCCGCAATTTCACTGGCTTTCTTTATTCCATTATTAATTGGAACGGGGGGTAACAGTGGAACACAAATTACCTCAACGTTAGTCCGTGCGATGGCATTGGGCGAGGTGAGTTTGCGTAATTTAGGCACAGTCCTGAAGAAAGAGGTTTCAACTTCGTTTTTAGTCGCAATTACTATTGGCGGCGCAGCCCTAATCCGTGCTTGGATTTTAGGTGTTGGCCATGAAGTGACTATCGTGGTGAGCTTAACTATCGTCGCGATTACAATGTGGAGTGCGATTGTTTCTTCAATTATTCCAATGGTTTTAAAGAAAATGAAAGTTGACCCAGCCGTGGTATCTGCACCGTTTATCGCGACCTTTATCGATGGAACTGGCTTAATCATTTACTTTGAAATTGCTAAATTAGTGATGACGGAGTTCGCTTAAGCACACGCCTCAAATTTGATGCGGCAGGAAATCAGTTTTCTGCCGCAGTTTCGATTAATTTTTCTTGTTTTAAAATCTCCCCACATTGACGGCACAAATATTGGTTTTCTCCTCGTACCACTTTATTATGGCGACGAATGGTTAATTGATGTACGGTTTGGCAAGCACAGTGATAGGCAAATGTTTTGCTTTTTACCGTTGCAACGGCAAAGTTGTGTGTGCGTTTCGCATCAACCTCTAATACATGCTGCATCATCCATTTCCATTCCTTTCCATGGGGGGCAACACCTTTACGCCCAAACACATGGTATACCAACAAGTGTGCAAGTTCGTGAGGGATGACTTCATCGATAAATTTTTCTGTGTTTTCAATCAGTAGTGTTGCATTGAGGCGAATTTCCCACTCTTTCAGGTAAGCGCTACCCGCCGTGGTACCTCGCTGTTTGTAGTTAACAGCGGGCTCAGGAAATGTTTGTTCCAGTTTTTGTTCAGCAAGGGCCAGCTTTTCGCGTAGAACTCGCATAACGTGCTGCTGTAGGAATATGGGGACTCGAATGGTTTTCATTAGTTAAGAATACGTGATGCAGTTGCTTTCAAACAAGTAAAAATTGACAGTTATTATATTAAATAATATATTGTATTTATATATAATATTGTTAAGTATAAGTGACTGTATGAATAATATCACATCGGAACAGCAGCTTTCAGCTATGAAACAGGCGGCATCACAAACGGCTTCCTTATTAAAAACGTTGGGTAACCCAGATAGGCTAATTTTATTGTGCCAATTGACTCAAGGGGAGGCTTGCGTCAGCGATTTGGAGCAACAACTCGGTATCCAACAACCTACATTATCCCAGCAACTTACGGTGTTGCGTAATGATGGGCTTGTGAAAACTCGCCGTGAGGGCAAACGCATTTATTATGCAATTGCGGATGAAAAATTATTCACGTTACTCAATACGTTATATCAACTTTATTGCCCCGTGCAGGAGAAATAAGATGAGTATTGATTGGGCAAATTTCACACCAGTCTCAGCAGCAATCGGTGGGGTATTCATTGGTGTTGCTGTGGCAATTTTGTTGGTTTTTAACGGCAGAATTGCTGGGATTAGCGGTATTTTGGGAGGGATCTTAAAACCGACTAAAGGGGACACCGCATGGAAGGTTGCCTTTATTTTGGGCATTATTATCTCGCCGATTTTATTTACGTGGTTTGCTTATACACCTGAAGTCAATATCGCGGCAAGTACGCCTATTTTGATCATCGCGGGTTTATTCGTTGGCTTTGGCACGCGCTTAGGGAGCGGCTGTACAAGTGGACACGGCATTTGTGGTATGGCGCGTTTTTCCCGTCGCTCAATTGTCGCGGTGTTGATTTTCATGATTGTTGCTTTTGTGACCGTTGCGATTTCTAATCATTTTGGGTTAGGGGGGTAAACTGATGCCAATTCTTATTGCCTTAATTTCAGGGGTCTTATTTGGCTTGGGGTTAGTGCTTGCGGGGATGGGAAATCCAGCCAAAATTTTAGCATTCTTAGATATCACTGGAAATTGGGATCCTTCATTACTGGTGACGATGGCTGTTGCGATGGCGATTAGCGGAGTTTCTTATGCATGGGTGAAAAAGCGCCGTGTGAGTGTGTTAAATTGCCCGTTGCAAATTCCAACTAATCAAAAAATAGACAAAAAGTTGTTGGCTGGGAGTGCGGTATTTGGCCTTGGTTGGGGACTTGCAGGGATTTGCCCAGGACCTGCATTATTATTAACTGGCTTGGGGATCACTCAAGGAATTATTTTTACGCTGGCAATGATTGCAGGGATGTCCGTTTACCAATTTAGCCAAAAATCCTAAGCCATTTTATAGGGTTTAAGTCACAAGCAATAAAAAAACCCATCACTATGATGGGTTTTTGTGTAATACGTTTTAGTTCGATGTATTACAGACCAGCAGCTTCGCGTAAAGCTTCTGCTTTGTCTGTTTTTTCCCACGGGAATTGTGGGCGGCCAAAGTGGCCATAAGACGCAGTTTGCTGATAAATAGGGTGTAGTAGGTCAAGCATGTTGATCAAACCATAAGGACGTAAGTCAAAGAACTCACGCACTAATTGGATAAGTAAAGTCTCATCAACTTTCGCTGTACCAAAGGTTTCCACCATAATAGAGGTTGGCTCAGCAACACCAATCGCGTAAGACACTTGGATTTCACAACGATCAGCCAGGCCAGCTGCAACAATATTTTTTGCAACATAACGTGCTGCATAGGCTGCTGAACGGTCAACTTTTGATGGGTCTTTACCAGAAAACGCACCGCCCCCATGACGCGCCATACCGCCGTAGGTATCAACGATAATTTTACGGCCTGTTAAGCCACAGTCACCCATTGGCCCACCGATAACAAAACGGCCTGTTGGGTTAATAAAGTATTTCGTTTCTTTTGATAACCACTCTGCTGGCAGAACGGGCTTGATGATTTCTTCCATCACCGCTTCATGCAGTTCTTTTTGTTGGATATCTTCAGAATGCTGAGTGGATAAAACAACGGCGTCGATACCCACAATTTTGTTGTTATCGTATTTAAAGGTGACTTGGCTTTTCGCGTCTGGACGCAACCATGGCAATGTACCATTTTTACGCACTTCTGCTTGGCGTTGAACTAAGCGGTGTGCATAAGTAATTGGCGCTGGCATTAGCACATCAGTTTCATTGGTTGCATAACCAAACATCAGGCCTTGGTCACCCGCACCTTGTTCTGATGGGTCTGTACGGTCAACACCTTGGTTGATATCAGGAGACTGCTTACCAATCGCACTTAAAACAGCACAAGAATTGGCATCAAAGCCCATATCTGAACTGGTGTAACCAATTTCACGAACCGTTTTGCGTGTGATTTCTTCAATATCAACCCAAGCACTGGTGGTGATTTCTCCCCCGACCATTACCATACCTGTTTTGACGTAGGTTTCGCAGGCAACGCGAGCTTTTGGGTCTTGTTCAAGAATAGCATCAAGTACTGCGTCAGAGATTTGATCCGCAATTTTGTCTGGATGCCCTTCTGATACAGACTCAGAAGTAAAGAGATGTGTAGCCATGAGTTTAATACCTTAAGAATTCGCAGAATTTATAGTTGGATGTTTTAACATCTAGACGGCTATTTTAGTCCTATGAAGTAAAAATTTCTACCTGTATTTATACAAAAAACGAATAGAGGCACAAATTAACTATCATCCCCTAGGCGTAATCCCTACTAACACGTCATAAACTAAGCAAAATCGCTTTAAATCCTTAAGGAAAGGGAGGTTTATTTTATTTGGCTGTTTTTCACTGAAAAATCATTTAGGGTGAATAGCATTATATCGATGAGCTATTTTTTGCTTATAGGTCGCCGTGATTAATAGCTCGATTTATTGCCGTTAAAATTTTATCGCAATTTCGGCATTTTGCTTTTGCTTTTTGCGTCCAATAGATGTATAAACTGCGACCGTAACGGATGGTTGTTTTTTCCCGTTATATACCAGTAGGTCAAAATAAAGCGCCTACTATCTATCAGGAATGTTTATAAACTTTTGAATTTCAATAAAACACAAGGTGATATAGCTTAAATCAACAGGTCAGCCTGCCAAAATAGTGCTACAACATTGAAATCTGAAGGGGCTAAACAGTTATATTGGGGGTTAATGGGGAATGATCCATAATCTACTGAATAACAGTATCCAACCGTCATATGCGGATCGCCGTGTGACTTTGGCGTTTACTTTCCTGTCATTCTTTACTTCATCACGAAGTTACCGTCACATCTTTAATACACCTTCAAGGCTGAGTCATTAATTTGTCAGCTTAAGGTCGTATATTGTCACTGTTTAGAATTCTAAGCACTTTTTATTAAAATCTGAGTATTGCCGTTTCCTCCGATATAACTGCTTGCCAGTGCTATGCTTTACTGACATATATCAGGAATGAGAGCGCGCCACTCACCCCTCCATACAGGAGTTTATTATGAATGATAATATCGCACGCAAAATGCGCCAGACCTATAACATTGCGTATTGGGGCGGTGGTTACTATCAGGTGAATGAGCGCGGAAATGTCTGTGTTTGCCCAAACCCTGAAAACCCTGACACTTTTGTTGATCTTGCTGAATTAGTTAACCAAGTCAAAGAAGAACAAGAGCATTTGCGCTTGCCTGCATTGTTCTGTTTTCCTCAAATCTTACAGCACCGTTTGCGTTCAATTAATGCCGCATTTAGACGTGCTCGTGAATCCTATGGCTATAAAGGCGACTATTTTTTGGTTTATCCAATTAAGGTAAATCAGCAGCGCCGCGTGATTGAGTCATTGGTTAATTCAGGAGAACCATTAGGGCTTGAGGCAGGTTCGAAAGCGGAACTTATGGCGGTACTCGCCAACGCAGGCAAAACACAAACCGTCATCGTCTGTAATGGTTATAAAGACCGTGAATATATTCGCTTAGCGTTAATCGGGGAAAAATTGGGTCATAAGGTTTATCTTGTGATCGAAAAAATGTCTGAAATTGAGATGGTGTTAAAAGAAGCGGAAAGCTTGAATGTGACGCCTCGTTTAGGTGTGCGTGCACGTTTAGCCTCTCAAGGATCAGGCAAATGGCAAGCCAGTGGCGGCGAGAAATCAAAATTTGGTTTGGCGGCTACGCAGGTTCTGCAATTGGTGGAAATTTTACGTAATGCAAATCGCTTAGATAGCCTGCAATTACTGCATTTCCATTTAGGCTCACAAATGGCCAATATTCGCGATATCGCGACAGGGGTTCGTGAATCTGCACGTTTTTATGTGGAGTTACATCGTTTAGGTGTCAATATTCAATGCTTTGATGTGGGTGGCGGTTTAGGCGTTGACTATGAAGGAACACGTTCGCAGTCCGATTGTTCAGTTAACTATGGCTTGAACGAGTACGCGAATAATGTGATTTGGGCAATTGGCGATGCGTGTGAAGAATTTGACCTTCCACATCCAACCGTCATTACGGAATCAGGTCGTGCATTGACAGCGCACCATACTGTGTTGGTCTCGAATGTTATCGGTGTTGAGCGTAACGAATTTACCAAAACCTCACCGCCAGATGAAGACGCACCACGCTCTTTGGTATCACTGTGGGAAACATGGGAGTCCATGCAACACCAAGGCAATAGTCGTTCGCTACGTGAATGGTTGCATGATAGCCAGTTCGACTTGCAAGAAGCCCATACCCAGTATGCTCATGGCGTACTTGATTTAACTCAACGCGCATGGGCAGAAGAGCTATACCTCAATATTTGCCGTCGCATCCAGCAAGACTTAGACCCAAGCAACCGCGCTCACCGTCCAATCATCGACGAGCTGCAAGAGCGCATGGCAGATAAGTTCTATGTAAATTTCTCATTATTCCAATCTCTGCCAGATTCATGGGGGATTGACCAAGTTTTCCCTGTGTTACCGATTGAAGGCTTAGATAAACCGTTAGACCGTCGTGCGGTGCTCTTAGATATCACGTGTGACTCTGATGGGATCATCGACCATTACGTTGATGGTGATGGTGTCGAAACCACCATGCCAATGCCAGCATATGATCCAGAAAACCCACCAATGATTGGTTTCTTTATGATAGGTGCCTATCAAGAAATCTTAGGCAACATGCATAACCTATTCGGAGATACTGCAGCAATTGATGTGTGGGTCGATAGCCAAGGTAATATTCGTTACCTACAAAGTGAAGAAGGCGACTCAGTGGCAGATATGCTGCAATACGTCAAACTGGTGCCAGAGGTACTGTTAGACAGTTTTACAGAGCAAGTCAAAGGTACGGGGCTGAGCGAGCAGCTGCAAAAAGACTTTGTGGCAGAATTCGAAAATGGGTTGTATGGTTATACTTATCTCGAAGACGAATAAATACTTAATGCTCGTCATATTTCGTGCTGTGGCGGTGTTGGCTGCACTCGGCTACTCGGGTCACATACTCTTGTATGCTCCCCGAGATATCCTCTCTTGCCGCCTAGCCACAACGCGAACTATTTAGCGCATCAAGAAGGTGAATAGATAATAACTTTATGCGCATAACATGACTTGTTATTTATACTGTGCGAAGTTGATTAGGTAAAAACCATTCGAACCAAATATTAAAGGGGCTTGCTAATAGGCGGGTCTATTTTGAGGAATAAAAAATGATTAATAGTACTTTAGGTAATCAAGTTGATAATTCACTGGTTTCTAACGCATTTGGTTTTTTACGTTTCCCACTGAATTTTCAACCATATAGCTCAGACGCTGAGTGGGTTATTACAGGTGTGCCATTTGATATGGCAACCTCTGGCCGTGCAGGTAGCCGTCATGGGCCTGCGGCAATCCGTCAAGTATCTACTAACCTAGCATGGGAAAGCCATCGTTGGCCGTGGAACTTCAAACTGACAGAACGTTTAAACGTGGTAGATTGCGGCGATGTCGTGTTTGCTTTTGGTGATGCACAAGACATGTGCGATAAACTGCAAGCACATACTGAAAAACTGTTAGAGTCAGGCAAACGTTGCTTAACCTTTGGAGGTGACCACTTTGTCACGCTGCCACTGTTACGTGCACATGCAAAACACTTCGGCAAAATGGCGCTAGTGCATTTTGATGCTCACACTGACACTTACGGCAATGGTAGTCAATATGACCATGGCACCATGTTCTATCATGCACCAAAAGAAGGTTTGATTGACCCAACGCGCTCAGTGCAAATTGGTATCCGTACTGAGCACGATAGCGACAACGGTTTCACTGTACTCGATGCAGGGCAAGTGAATGACCGCGGTGTGGACGAGATGGTTGCGCAAATTAAAGAGATCGTGGGTGACATGCCAGTGTATCTAACCTTTGACATTGACTGCCTTGACCCTGCGTTTGCACCAGGCACAGGCACACCAGTCGTTGGCGGTTTAACGTCAGACCGTGCACTGAAATTACTGCGTGGTTTACAGCCATTAAATATCGTTGGGATGGATTTAGTGGAAGTGGCTCCCGCTTATGACCAATCTGAAATCACCGCATTAGCCGCGGCATCGATTGCTTTAGAAATGCTGTATATTCAAGCGTCTAAAAAATAATTATCCGCTTATAGCGATATAGTTAGCTATCATGAAGCCACCAAATTGGTGGCTTTTTTATGTTGGTATATTCAACAATCGTGTATTAAATAGTGGAGTTTCGCACTTTTTGCTCACTTGTTTGAGAATGATTTTTATTAACGAATACCTGCTAATTTACGAATTTGTGTACTTTTCGTTGGTGAGTAAAATAAATAGCGCTATCAGATAGTGAAATGTTTTTTATAAGTTCCAAATGGTAGATTAAAATCATTTCTTTGTAACTTATTGTTATTATTGTTAACTTATAAGTCATGGTGGACTAGTCATTTTGGCTATGAATAAGTAGGAGAACAGTATGGCTTTAAATAACAAAGTTATTTTAGTGACCGGAGCGGCACAGGGAATTGGTCGTGGTATTGCACTGCGTTTAGCAAAAGAAGGTGCGGACATTGCACTGGTTGATTTGAAAAAAGACAAACTGCAAGATGTGGCTAAAGAAATTGAAGCATTAGGTCGTAAAGTCACGACGTTTGCTGCGGATATTAGCCAGCGTGACCAAGTGTTTGCAGCGGTTGCTCATGCAGAAGCTGAGCTAGGTGGTTTTGATGTGATGATCAACAACGCAGGGATTGCGCAAGTTAAGCCAATCGCTGATGTTCGCCAAGAAGATATGGATTTAATCTTCAAAATCAACGTAGATGGCACTATGTGGGGTATTCAAGCTGCCAGTGAGAAATTCCAAGAGCGTAAGCACAAAGGGAAAATCATTAATGCCTCTTCTATTGCTGGCCATGACGGTTTCGCTATGTTAGGTGTATATTCAGCAACCAAATTTGCGGTGCGTGCTTTAACACAAGCGGCGGCGAAAGAGTACGCAAGTTCAGGTATTACTGTAAATGCATATTGCCCAGGTATTGTTGGGACAGACATGTGGGTGGAAATCGATGAGCGCTTTGCTGAAATTACAGGCGCGCCAAAAGGTGAGACTTACAAAAAATATGTTGAAGGTATCGCATTAGGCCGTGCTCAAACTCCTGATGATGTCGCGGGCTTAGTGGCGTTCTTAGCAAGCGATGACTCTGACTATATTACAGGACAATCTATCCTGACGGATGGCGGGATCGTTTACCGTTAATAGAAGGTGGTAATATTAGGATGGCAATGATAGCCGCTGTGAATTATTCACCGCGGCTTTTTATGTTATGCGGCGTGGTTTTGCAGGTCAGTTAAAATAGCGTCGGCTTGTGTCCAAAGCAAGGAACCGCCTTCTTGTGTGTATAAATGATGGCTACAGTTGAAAAAACGGTCGGCCAAAACATCGCCAAAATCAGGGGAATGCACGGTGCTCATATCCAATTCACCATACCATAATGAGGTTGGGCAGGTGATGTCTTCAGGGGTGAACTCCCAGTTCTGCAGGGAAAGCAATAAATCCTGCACATAGCCTTGATTGCCTTGAGAAAAAGCACGGCGTATACAATCGGTATAGGCCTCTAAAAAATGTGCTTCATTGTATAACTGTTGGTCGATTTCTGCACTGCAATTGAGGATAAATGCTAGTAACCATTCGCCAGTGACATTTTTCTGTAACCAGTCGGATAAGTTCTCAGGTGTATTCAGTGCTTGTTCCTGCATATTCACTACGTCAGCGGTTAATTTAGCGCGAGTCGCAGGGTATTCGAATTGGTCTTGCCCAGACACAATCGAAAGGGAAACAGGCTGGCAATAATGGGCAACTGCCATCGCGAAAACACCACCTTGGGAAAAACCCAGTACCGAAAATTGGTTAATTGCTAGGTTATCAAGTAGTGCTTGAATATCGAATGCAAAGCTTTTTAATGATTTTTTGGCGTGAAAAGTGGAATCACCGAGGCCAGCACGTTCTGGCACAATTAAGCGAATGTTGTATTTTTCCAGCAAATCTAAGCCAAAGCCAAGGTTGCCACTCATTCCTGCACCAGTACAAAAAATCACAGGAAAACCTGTTTTGGGCCCTGATTCAAACCAGCAAAGTTGACGGCCATCAGAGAGCGTCATGAAGTGTTGGCGTGGGTTAATCAACGGCACATTGTACATGGTAAATTCCTAAAACAGGCAAAGAAAGATTGGGTGATAAGATGGTTCAGTTAATAATTATTCAAACTGGCATTGTTATGGTTGCAATTTTAAAGTATTAAAGAGGTAAATTGCAAAATATTAGCTGAATAATTAACGAAAAGAGGTGTTCATGGCATTTTCGGCGTCAGAAAAGCAGGTTTTATTGGCAGTGAAAGGGGTTGGCCCGATGGTGATCAGCCGTTTGGAACAGATGGGGTTTTCATCATTGGCTCAGCTTAGTGAAGCATCTTATGATGAAATTTTAATTGCTGGTGCTGCACTTACAGGTTCAAGTTGCTGGAAAAATAGCCCACAAGCTAAGAAAGCAGTTGAAGGGGCTATCTTAGCTGCAAAGCAAGCGCTTGAATTAGGGCGTTAATTTACTTTGTGTTTCATTTTCCATTTTTTGCTGCGCAGAATATTGAGCATTTGAACGGTCATGGAAAAGAACATTGCAAAATAGATATACCCTTTAGCAACATGAACTTGTACGCTTTCGAGTATCAGTGTAAAGCCGACTAAAATTAAAAAAGAGAGCGCGAGAATTTTAACGGATGGGTAGCGTTCGACAAAGTCACCAATACTTTTTGCGGCTAACATCATGATAAGCACTGCAATAATCACTGCGGCCATCATAATAAACAGGTGATCAGAAAGCCCAACGGCGGTGATAACGGAATCGAGGCTAAAAATAATATCTAACAGGGCAATTTGTACAATAGCGCCCCAAAATGAATGCACTTGCCGCTGCGCAAGATTGTTTTCATCCTCTCCTTCAATAGTTTCAAAAATTTCTTGGCTGGCTTTCCATATCAGGAAAATTCCCCCTGCACATAAAATGATATCTCGAGCGGAAACGACATGGTCTGCAATGGTGAATAACGGGGTTGTGAGGCGTGATAACCAGGCAATTGAGGCTAATAAGGCAAGGCGCATGACCATCGCTGCAATTAGCCCTGTACGCCGGGCACTATTTTGTTGGTGAGCGGGGAGCTTACTCACTACGATACTCAAAAAAATAATATTATCGATACCTAAAACTATTTCCAAAATGGTTAGAGTGGCAAGTGCCATCCAAGCATTGGGGTCGAGTATCCATTCAAACATCTGTGTACCTTTTATTATGAAACAGGGATAAATGTTTATCGTCTGCTTTGGTACAGGCGACACCTTGTTGATTAAGTGAGATTAAAATGCCGAGCTAACAGTGGGGCGGTAAAATCTTTTTTAAGGTAGAAACCGCGAGGAAGCGTCATAATGGGTTGGCCAAACTCGCCAATGGCTTCTGTCAGAGCCTTATTGTTTGCCGCTTTTGGGCGGATTTGTAGAACTTGCCCATGGCGTGCCGTAATTGTTTCGACTTTTCCCAACACAATCAAATCCATTAATTCTTCCCAATCTTGCCGTAGTAACTGTTCCTCAAGCGGGGATGGGCTCCAAATTACTGGGTTAGCGACCCGACGTTCCGCTAAGGGAATTTGGCGTTCACCTTCAATAGGAAACCACAGTATACGCGATAGTTTACGCCGTACATGGCTATTTTCCCATGTTAAACCGCTGTTCCCTGTTAAAGGGGCAACGGAGACAAAGGTCGTTTCGAGAGGAACACCATGGCGGTCGATAGGGATAGTTTTGAGCTCAACGCCAATGTGGGCAAAATCTTGCTCCGCCTTACTACCTGCACTCGCCCCTAAATAATATTCAAGTAGCATGCCTACCCAGCCTTTATCACGTTTTAGATCGGGGGGGATAGGGACACTGGCAATTTGGGCGAGTTCACCTAAAGTATAGCCGGCAAGCGCTTGAGCCCGACTCATTAAGGTAGCTTCGTTATCTGGCGGTTGTGGTGGCGTAAATGACATAGTGCTCTAAAAATTAAATGTATAAAAAACAGTCAAAAATAATTCAAATAACTAAGAGAGTATAACACTTTTTCATGACTATTTTTAACTGCATGATATATATGTAGTTAATGCTTTTTATCCAACGGTATTAAATTTTGTTTATCGGGTTATTCATGTTCATCCCAAGATAATCACAGGATCATACACTAGGTTATCCACAGGTTTTCTGGATAACTGTGTAAAACAGTGATTACTGTGTGTATTTACAGCCTTGACGAATGGGGTTTTATGACGTTCATCACAAAAATAGAGTAAGTTAAACACATTAGTTGTGGATAAATACGACGTTGTTTGATATTTGTTCAGTTAAAGTCCTAAGCTTTTTAGTGAAAAAATTAACCAGTGGATAACGTGTTTTTTGGGGCTTTATTTCGTTGATTTATCAAAGTTTATTAGATTTTAATTATTTTTGATAAAAACCTGATTTGGGGATATACCCTGATTGCTATAGGGTTGTTCACATGGATATCCACAGAAAAAGTGAATAACATCCTTATTATTCACTTTGGCTGTTTATAACTATCATAAATTAGACAGGTTATCCTCAGAAGGCTTAAACCATGCGGATTTAAAATCAAACCAACCAAAGGTATTCATCCTAACGCCGCGCATAGTGCGTTGACCTTGCAACTCAAGCCAGTGGTGAAATATAGGATGAAAGATTTGTGAGTCAATTAAGCTTTCACACCACGCTTCGACATCAAAAGTATTATTTCGCCATTGATTTAATTGCGTATCGAGGCTATCACCAAGGCACTGACGTAATAGTGGCATTTCATACAAGGTGGCAAAGATAGAAAACTCAAGGGGTTTAAAGAAATTGGCGGTGGCTAGCCAAATATCACTTTGGGAATTGCCGTTAAACCAGTCATCATAGTCAACAATGTTGATTTTTAACTCGACTCCTTGTTCATGCAACACTCGCTTCATAATTTGGCTGATTGCATAGAACTCGTGGTGGTGATGGTAAAATGTGACCGTTAGCTCTGTGAGGTCGTCAGGTTTGGGAAATAACGTTAGCATTTTGCTGTGATGCCAGTGCAGCAATAAACCATAAGCAGGTGCCCAATGGCGCTGGTAAAAAGGTTCACAATGAGCAAGTAGGTTGACAGGCGTGAGAAAGCTGCATAGCCATTTGCGAACGTCTTCCCGCTGTGATAACTCAGAGCGTTGATCCATCAATAAAAAATAACAACCTTCTTCCATACGGCTTTCTAAGGAATCATTATGGTGTTTATCACCATCCATTTTTAGAGTGGTACACACCATTTGTTCTGAAAGTTCAGGTACAACCCAAATGGTGACCTCATCCAAGAGCGCGCGATAACCAAAGTAGCGGTCAAAGGCGGTAATGGTCAGCTTTTGAGGCAGGTTTTTATCAACTTGGTAGGGGCCAGTGCCAATAGGGTAGCGGTTAAAGTTTTCTAGGCTTTCCCATTCTTTAGGTAAAATAGCCGCATGGTGACTACCTAACAACCAAGGCAGTTGTTTATCAGGCTGATTTAACTGAATATCAATGACATAAGGCTGTGGTGAACTCACAGATTGAATATGGGAAAATAGCGGCCAGCACTGTTTTAAACGTAATAATGAGTGAATAATATCTTCCGCAAGCATTTCCCGCCCATGATGGAAATAGATAGCAGGGCGTAAATAGAAACGCCAATGGGTGTCACTGATGTCCTGCCAGTGGTGGGCTAGCCCGTCTTCTACTTCCCCTTTTTCCTCATTTATATGGGTTAACCCATTAAAAATTTGGCTCATTAAATGAATTTCGGAGCGGCGCATGGGGGCTCCCGGCAATAAATTGGGGAAATCACGGTAATAAATAATGCGTAAGAGATTTTTTCCTTGCCGATAGCTACGCTCTAATTCGGAAAGCACCATTTGTCGGATAGTTTCTTTATCACCCACTAACGCCACGAGTTTTTCAATGCTTTCCTCTTTAAGCAGTTGTTCTGCTTGGGCTTGCTGGAGTTCTAACCCATTCACATGGAAAATAAGTGTAGAACGCTTGCCTCGACCAGATTCCGCTTGCCAACTTAACCAACCATGGCCTTGCATGTTATTTAATAACGTTCGTACATGACGGCGCGAACAGAACAAGATATCAGCAATATCTTGCAACGTGGTTTCACTATCGTGCCCTTGAAAATGTTGCCAGAGGCGAACGAATTGTGTTTGTAAGCGTGTATTAGACATAAAAGAGGAACTCCGGCAAAAATTGCATCAATTTTAATTTCCTAATATCTGCGGATAATAGGTGGCAGTAAGTAGCTCGTTTGGCTTGCAATTGCAAGCCGACTCCCCCATTTAGAGTAATGGTGTCTGTCACCAAGCCGGTTTTTACCGGCTTTTTTTTATTTTTTCGTCATATTTCACGTTATGGCTGTGTTGGCTTCGTTCGGACACCCTAGTCACATACTAGTGTATGCTCCTAGGGATATCCTCTCTTGCCGCCTTGCCATAACGTGAACTATTTAGAAAAAATCGTTAATCGTTAATCATGGCATTTCGTTTAAATAATTATACAGGAAGAAACTAATGGGGAAGTGATCTTTGAGGGGGAGAAGTGTAAAGAACAAAGAGTTCCGCATTTGAGTGCGTGAAAGTTTGAAAATGGGGATACTCTAGATAGCTCATATGGCGTGTAGGCAGCAAGCAAGGATACCTCGGGGAGCATACATATGTATGTGACCCGAGTAGCCGAGCGATGCTAACACCCACGCCATGTGAAATCTGACGAGTATCTTAGTTCATAAAGGTTGGGATTTGTTGCTCATAATTCTTTATTTGGTCGACATGTTGCAATGTCAAACCAATGCTATCTAACCCATTCATCATGCAATGACGGCGGAAACTATCAATATCAAAATGATAGGTTTTATCCCCTGCAGTGACCGTTTGTGCTTCTAAATCAACGGTAAACTGGCAACCTTCGTGGCTGTTGACGTAGTTAAACATCTCATCCACTTCTTGCTCGCTTAATTTGATTGGCAACAGTTGGTTATTGAATGAGTTGCCGTAAAAAATATCTGCAAAGCTTGGTGCAATAACCACTTGGATACCAAAATCCGTCAGTGCCCATGGGGCGTGTTCACGAGACGATCCGCAGCCAAAGTTTTCGCGGGCTAACAAAATACTCGCCCCTTTGAAAACAGGTTTATTCAGTACAAAATCAGGGTTAGGCTGCTGACCATTCTCATCTAAAAAACGCCAGTCATTAAATAAATGTTGACCAAAACCTGTGCGGGTGACTTTTTGTAAAAATTGCTTTGGAATAATCGCGTCAGTGTCCACATTCGCGGCGTCTAAAGGAGCAACAATGCCCACATGGGTGATTAACTTGTCCATTTTTCTCTCCTTTAAATCTGAATATCGCGAACATCAGCGAAATGACCATTAATCGCCGCCGCAGCTGCCATTGCAGGGCTGACTAAATGGGTGCGACCTGCTCGGCCTTGGCGACCTTCAAAGTTACGGTTACTGGTGGACGCGCAACGTTCACCTGGGTTTAAGCGGTCATTGTTCATGGCTAAGCACATGGAGCAGCCAGGTAACCGCCATTCAAAGCCTGCATCAATAAAAATTTTATCCAAACCTTCTTGTTCTGCTTGGGCTTTTACAGGCCCCGATCCTGGAACCACAATAGCTTGTACGCCATCAGCCACTTTTTTGCCTTTAGCAATTGCTGCGGCTGCACGTAAATCTTCAATACGTGAGTTAGTACATGAACCGATAAACACTTTATCGATCTTGACATCAGATAACTTAATACCTGATTGTAACCCCATATAAGCTAACGCTTTTTCAGCAGATGCGCGCTCAACAGGATCCGCAAAAGACTCTGGTGCAGGGATCGGTTGGTTGATTGCAATCACTTGTCCTGGATTGGTTCCCCAAGTCACTTGTGGTGCAATACTGCTAGCTTGAATGGTGATGACTTTATCAAATTTAGCATCATCATCCGTTTTTAAGGTCTTCCAATAAGCAACGGCGTCATCCCATTGCTGGCCTTTTGGTGCAAACTGACGGCCTTTCATGTAATCAAATGTTGTCGCATCTGGGGCGATAATACCTGCTTTTGCACCCAATTCGATGGCCATATTACAAACCGTCATGCGACCTTCCATACTCAGGTTTTCAATGGCTTCACCACAAAATTCAACAATATAGCCTGTACCACCTGCGCTGCCTGTTGTACCAATGATCGCCAAAACGATATCTTTTGCTGTAATGCCTGCAGGCGCCTTGCCGACCACTTCAATTTTCATGGTTTTTGCACGAGCTTGTTTCAGTGTCTGGGTCGCCATAACATGCTCAACTTCTGACGTACCGATACCAAACGCTAATGCACCGAAAGCGCCATGGGTTGCGGTATGTGAGTCCCCACACACAATCGTCATACCTGGTAAGGTGATCCCTTGTTCTGGCCCCATTACATGAACTATCCCTTGGTATGGGTGGTTCAAATCATACAGGGTGACACCAAACTCTTTGCAGTTTTTCATCAGTTCTTGCATTTGAATACGCGCCATATCACCGCAAGCATTGATGTCTTTGGTTTGGGTGGATACGTTATGATCCATCGTAGCAAACGTTTTACTTGGTTGATGCAATGGACGGTTTTTGGTTCTTAACCCATCAAATGCTTGTGGAGAAGTGACTTCGTGTACCAAATGACGGTCGATATAAATCAAAGGGATTTCGTCTTCGACTTCACGTACCACGTGAGCATCATATAATTTTTGATATAAAGTTTTGGCCATGATTAAACCCCTTGTGCAATATAACGAGCAATAACATCGCCCATTTCACTGGTACTGATTGATTTGCCCGCACCCGCTAAATCGGATGTTCTGTGGCCATCTTCTAATGCTTTGTTAACTGCGCGCTCTATTGCATCAGCAGCATCGGCTTGGTTTAAGCTAAAGCGTAATAACATTGAGGCAGATAAAATTTGGGCAATTGGGTTTGCAATGTTTTTACCTGCGATATCAGGTGCTGAACCGCCTGCAGGTTCATATAAACCAAAACCGTCTGCATTTAAGCTCGCCGATGGCAACATGCCCATTGAGCCTGTGATCATTGCACACTCATCAGAGATAATGTCGCCAAATAAGTTAGAACATAAAACTACATCAAACTGCGATGGTGCTTTAATCATTTGCATCGCGGCATTATCGATATACATATGATTAACTTCTACATCTGGGTATTCTTTGGCGATTTGGTTGACAACCTCACGCCATAATACAGAGCTTTGCAATACGTTTGCTTTATCGATTGACGTCACTTTATGTGTACGTTTACGCGCAGATTCAAACGCGATACGTGCAATACGCTCGATTTCGTAACGATGATACACTTCGGTATCAAACGCATATTCTTCACTACCTTCGCCTTTGCGGCCTTTCGGCTGGCCAAAGTAAATACCGCCTGTTAATTCACGAACACACAGAATATCAAAGCCTTGTGCAGCGATATCTGCACGTAACGGGCAAAATGCCTCTAAGGCCTGGTATAAGCGCGCTGGACGCAGGTTGCTGAATAATTTGAAATGCTTACGTAATGGTAATAATGCCCCTCGTTCTGGTTGGCTATCGGGTGGCAAATGTTCCCATTTTGGGCCGCCAACTGAGCCAAACAACACCGCATCAGCTTCTTCACAACCTTTTACCGTCGCTTGTGGCAGTGGCTCGCCATGATTATCGATGGCCGCACCACCGACATCATATTCTTTAGTGTTAATCGTAATAGCAAAGCGTTTGCTCACTGCATCCAAGACTTTATGCGCTTGTGCCATTACTTCTGGACCGATACCATCTCCCGGTAATACGGCAATTTGATAACTAGACATGGTTACACTGCTTCCTTTGTGTTTGATTGTAATTCTTGGTTTATTTTTTGTTTTTCGATTTCGACTTGTTCAGAACGCCAAATGCTGTTTAAGACGTGAACCATCGCTTTTGCTGAGGATTCAACGATATCTGTTGCTAAGCCCATGCCGTGGAACTTACGGTTATGGCATTCCACCACGATATCCACTTGGCCTAATGCGTTTTCACCATGACCTTTTGCAGATAACTGATAAGAAACTAATTTCATTGGGTAATTGGTGATGTTGCTAAAGGCTTGGTAGATAGCATCTACAGGACCATTGCCTGTTGCAGCTTCAGATTTCACTTCATCGCCACACTGCATTTTGACAGTTGCGGTAGCCACAATGCTTGAACCAGACTGTGTACTGAAATAATCCATCACAAAGTGGTCGGTTTCATCTTGTTGCTTAGTAAAGAAAGCCAAGGCTTCTAAGTCATAATCAAACACTTGACCTTTTTTATCGGCTAAGTTCAAAAACGCGGTGTACAACTCATCCAATTTGAAGTCTTTGCCTTCGTGATAGCCCATTTCTTCCATACGGTGTTTCACGGCAGCGCGGCCAGAACGAGAGGTTAAATTTAATTTCTCTGCTTTTAAACCAATTGACTCAGGCGTCATGATTTCGTAAGTTTCGCGGTTTTTTAATACGCCATCTTGGTGAATACCTGAGGAGTGGGAAAACGCATTGCTACCAACTACTGCTTTATTGGCTGGGATTGGGGTGTTGCATAATTGGCTAACTAATTGGCTAGTGCGATAAATTTCTTTGTGATTAATATTGGTGTGGACATTTAACATTTGCTCGCGCAATTTAATGGCCATAATGACTTCTTCTAATGCTGTATTTCCAGCGCGTTCGCCTAATCCATTAATAGTCCCTTCTACTTGACGAGCTCCCGCTTGAACGGCGCTAATAGAGTTTGCGACGGACATGCCTAAGTCATCGTGGCAGTGAACTGAAATAATGGCTTTATCAATATTTGGAACACGGTTATACAAATCGGTAATGATACCGCCAAATTGATAAGGTGTTGTATAGCCTACGGTATCAGGAATGTTAATGGTGGTTGCACCTGCATTAATAGCCGTTTCAACAATACGGCACAAATTGTCAGGGTCTGTACGTCCTGCATCTTCACAAGAAAATTCAACATCATCCGTGTAGCGTCTTGCACGTTTGATAGAGTTGATTGCCATATCCATCACACCATCAAACGACTTATTTAATTTTTTCTCCATATGTAAATTGGAGGTGGCTAAGAAGATATGGATACGGAAGGCTTCAGCCACTTTTAAGGATTCTGCTGCAACATCGATATCATTTTCAACACAACGAGCCAATGCGCAGATACGGCTATTTTTAATTTCACGAGCAATAGTTTGAACTGATTCGAAATCGCCTGGTGATGACACAGGGAAACCAGCTTCAATAATATCAACGCCTAAGCGTTCTAATGCGAATGCGATTTGTAATTTCTCTTTTACGGACAAACTTGCTTGTAACGCCTGCTCACCATCACGTAATGTGGTATCGAAAATAATGACTTGGTTGCTCATATTGTGTTCCTCATATCGAATTTTGTTTTAATAAATTGAGTTTTATGTTCTTCCAAAGCCGCAGGCATAAAAAAACCCGCGGGTTGCGCGGGTTCTTAATGTTTGTGGACAGTGCCTTTCTATTTTCCGTCCATAAGCATACCGCGCAAATTTAATGCGAGTAGTAGTAGGCTTAGTAGGCGAATAGAAAATGTCATTTTAAACTGTCTCTCATCAATATCTAAATTAAACTGTATTTATTGATACGTGATCTTAAAGTTAATGTCAATCATGGATTTCTGACTGTTTTTTACCAATTGTGAATTAAGCCCTTGAGTTAGGGTATGTGACTATTTTCACTAATTTCTATGATGTTTTTGCCTATTTTTTGAGTCTAAACTTAGGGTAAAATTCTTTCAATGAATTTCATTGGTGTCTTTGATTCATGTAACTTATTGTTTTTTAAATTATTGTTGGCTTTTTTTGGGTTTAATGATTTGTAAAAAAGATAAAACACATAAAATTAATTACTAAAATCAATAGCTATTGATTAACTTAGTTGTCTAATAAATGAATAAGTAAAAATTAATCTGATAATAAGAATAATTACAGAATCCAAATGCGATTTATTATGATTTCTTCGGGAAATTGTTTTATTATTTTTACTGAGAGTAATCGTGATTCTAATACAAAAATATCACTCATTACCTTGGTGAATGTTTGCGTTTTATAATGATATCTATTCTGTGAATTATAATTAATGAGTAAAGTAATAGAAACGTCGTTTTAATAAATGCAGGGAAAGCGAAATAGCTTACTATCTATAAGTTGTTTCAGAAATAATATTTAACGAGTTTATATATTCGTCGGTATTTTTAAGGTGAATTTGTCTTTTCGTTAATGAAAAATGATAAATATATTTAGTGGAGTAAAAAATGACTGATTTTGATACGATTTCAACAGGTAAAAAAGAAAGCAGCGATATTCACCTACGTAATGTTGATTTAAATTTATTAACCGTTTTTGATGTCGTTATGCAGATGCAAAATGTCACGAAAGCAGCACAAGTTTTGGGGATGTCTCAACCCGCGGTGAGTAATGCGGTTTCACGTTTAAAGTCAATGTTTAACGATGAACTATTTGTTCGTTATGGCCGTGGTATCCAGCCTACATCGCGGGCAAAACAGCTTTTTGGGCCTGTAAGACAAGCGTTGCAATTAGTGCATAATGAATTACCTGGCGCAGGTTTTGAGCCACAAGATAGCGACCGTATATTTAATTTATCGATTTGTTCACCTTTAGATATTCGCCTGGCTGCTATGATTGTTGCAAAATTTAAAATGGCCTCACCTAATATTAATGTGTTTATTCATTCATTTTTGGATAATAACATTGCACATCAGTTAAAATATCAAGAAATAGATTTCTTTATTGGATATAACCAATTCGAAAAACCCGAATATCAACATCAGGTTTTATTTAATGATGAACTGGTATTAGTTACAGCGAATAACCATCCACGAATTGTTAATTCTATTAAAGAGTATGATTTAATGAATGAACGACACGCAATCATGTCAATGGACAATATTGGTTCATTCAGCAAACCTTATTATTACAATACTGAATTGTCCCATACTATTAGTTATCAAGGCACTGACCTCAGTAGTGTATTAAATATCGTTGCACAAACCGATTTAGTTGCAATTGCGCCTAAATGGTTAGTTGAACATTATACAGGGCAACTGAAATTACGTACTTTACCGTTGCTTTTAGAAAGTCAGTCTCGTCCTTGTTATCTGACATGGCATGAATCAACTGCAAGGGATAAAGGCCACCAATGGATGAAATCGCAATTCAGCCAAATGATTGCGGAACTCTTGGACCAAGCTGTCGCGGCTTAAGGTAAATACTCTGAATGGAGCCTTGAACTATAGGATTCTTGGCTCCAAGACAAGTTAATTCACTCATTCTAGAGAATACTATGATGAGTTTTGCGGCAAACATAACATTTGCAGAAAATTTACATACAAAAACTTTCCTCCTACGTTATTAGTCGATACACTGCCGATATTCAGCTAACACTTGTAAGCTGAAATAATGAAACGGTTAAGTTCTTGTGAAGATACCGAGTGACTTATATCAATAATGACCGATAGGGAATTAACTTTGATTACTGAAAATCTATATCCATACCATTTAGTCAATCGCTTACGTAGCAGAATCAACGCACACGAATCAGCGAGCCGGATAGCTTTCAGTCAATGGAATAATGGGCAACAAAGCTCATTAACATGGAATGAAGTGGGGGAGCGCATCTCTGCGATTTCTCGCCACCTCTTGGCCTTAGATGTTTCAACACAGGAAAATATTGGGTTATTTGCCCATAACAGCATGAATTGGTCACTGATTGACTTAGCGTCACTTCAGATTAGAGCAGTGACGGTTCCGCTTTATGCGACCAGCAGTGTTGAACAAGCCGCTTATATTATCAACGATGCCAACATTAAAGTGTTGTTTGTCGGTGAACAAACGCAATATGACATTGCGTGCCAATTGCCTGCGCTTTGCCCGCAATTAAAAATGATTGTCGTCATGGACGAGAGTGTTGAGTTGATTGATAACTCAGTGGCAACCTTACACTTGTCGACTTTTATGGCACAAGCACAACCTGAATACCAAATGGAGCTGGATGCCCGAATTTCAGCCCATAACCTCAGTGATTTATTTACGATTATCTATACATCAGGCACTACAGGCGAGCCAAAAGGCGTTATGTTGGATTATTACAATATGGCTGCCCAACTGTATCTGCACGATGAACGATTACAACTCACCGCCGATGATATTTCGTTAAGCTTTTTACCGTTATCTCATGTGTTTGAGCGCGCTTGGAGTTTCTATGTCATGCACGTGGGGGCACTTAACGTCTATTTAACGGACACCAATTTAGTGCGAGAAGCGCTAGCTGATGTCAAACCAACGGTGATGTGTGCAGTGCCGCGTTTCTATGAAAAAGTTTACAGTGCGGTGCAAAGTAAGGTATCGAAAGCGTCGTGGGCACGTAGAATGCTATTTAAGATGGCAATTTCCCTTGGTAAACGTCGCATTAAAGCGTTGTCAAAAGGCGGCACACCATCATTAATCAATCAGGCTATCTTCCCATTAGCGGATAAATTGGTTTTAAGTAAAATACGCGAGGGGTTAGGGGGGCGCATTCGTTTTATGCCCGCCGCAGGAGCGCGTTTAGATGACGATGTTATTGCCTTTTTCTTATCCGCAGGCGTGGATATTAAATACGGCTATGGTATGTCAGAAACATGCGCGACGGTTTCATGTTGGGAAGAAGGTAAATATCCACTAGGTTCGATTGGTACACCATTATCTTCGGTTGAAGTGCGTATCGGTAAAGATGATGAGATCCAAGTCAAGGGCCCTGTCGTGATGAAAGGTTACTACAATCGCCCGAATGAAACCTTAGACACGTTTACCTCCGACGGTTGGTTAAAAACAGGTGATGCAGGGAAAATTGACGAGCAAGGTAATTTATATATTACGGATAGGCTCAAAGACTTAATGAAAACGTCTAACGGCAAGTATATTGCACCTCAAATGATTGAAGGGGTATTAGGCCAAGACAAATTTATTGAGCATATTGCCGTCATTGCCGATGCACGTAAGTTTGTTTCTGCATTGATAGTTCCTTGTTATGACAGCCTAGAAGAGTACGCGCATTCGATTAACTTAAAATATCGTGATCGCCTTGAGTTGCTGAAAGATTCTAATATTGTGGCACTTTTTGAAGCTCGTTTAAAAGATCTGCAAAAAAATATAGAGAATTTTCATCAGGTTAAGCGTTTTACCTTGTTGCCCACTACGTTTTCAATGGAAAAAGGTGAATTAACGCCAACGTTGAAATTGCGCCGTAAGATTATTTCTGAACGCTATCAATTAGAAATTGAGTCTATGTATCAAGAGTAATTAAGCGTTTTATTATCAGGCTTATCTATTTCGGTAGGTGAGCCTGATTTCTATATATTCATTTCATCCATGTTCTTTTTTCTTATTCATTACTGTCTGCAGTACAAAATATTTCACGTCGTTAGTTGGTTGGAAAATAGTCAATATTTCTTCCATTTTTTCCATATGCAGTTATTCCCTCTGTGAACGATAAATGTTTAAGATGATGTGAAATACTTGCTATTTTTGTGCTGAAATGATGTTTGCTTCGTTTCAGCCAGAGAGATATGTTAATAGCACGCATTAACCTGTTTAAACGATAAAAATAAAGGGGTAATTAATACCTCTTAACTTGCAAATAATGTCTGGGGGCAAACTCATGGAGAAGTTGTCGGGAGCTGAAATGGTCGTCAAATCATTGATTGACCAAGGAGTAAAGCACGTGTTTGGATATCCAGGCGGTGCAGTATTAGATATTTATGATGCGCTTCATACCGTTGGTGGTGTGGAACATATTCTGGTGCGTCATGAACAAGCCGCAGTGCATATGGCCGATGGCTATGCTCGCTCAACAGGGGATGTTGGTGTAGTTCTCGTCACTTCAGGCCCCGGGGCAACTAATGCGATTACTGGCATAGCAACTGCTTATATGGACTCTGTGCCGATGGTGGTGCTATCAGGGCAGGTTGCTAGCTCTTTAATCGGTAATGATGCATTCCAAGAATGTGACATGGTAGGAATATCTCGCCCGATAGTGAAACACAGTTTCTTAATTAAAAGTGCTGAAGAAATTCCTGAGACGATTAAAAAAGCCTTCTACATTGCGGCGAGTGGTCGCCCTGGACCTGTCGTTATCGATTTCCCGAAAGATACGGTAAACCCTGCACTTAAGTTTCCTTATCATTATCCTGAATCTGTTTCTTTACGCTCGTATAACCCTACACTGCAAGGGCACAAAGGGCAGATCAAAAAAGCACTTTCTAAATTAGTCGCTGCGAAAAAACCCGTCTTTTATATTGGTGGCGGTGCGATTAACGCCAATTGCTCAGCGGAAATCATTGAATTAGCAGAGTCATTAAAATTGCCTGTTGTATCCACGTTGATGGGCTTAGGGGCATTTCCTGAAACTCATAAGCAATCCGTAGGGATGTTAGGTATGCATGGGACTTATGAAGCAAATAAAGTCATGCATAATTCAGATGTCATTTTTGCTGTTGGCGTGCGGTTTGATGACCGCACTACGAACAATTTAGAAAAATATTGTCCGAATGCGACTGTGATCCAAATTGACGTTGACCCAACTTCAATTTCAAAAACGGTAAATGCAGATATTCCGATTGTTGGTGATGCGAAATCAACCTTAAAACAAATGTTAGGGCAATTAGATCAAGCTGTTGCAAAACAAGATGAAAATGCATTAAAAGATTGGTGGAAAGACATTGAAGAGTGGCGCAAAAAACAGTGTCTACGTTATGAAACCAATCAAACAAAAGTCAAACCACAGCAAGCCATTGAAATGATTTACCGTTTAACAAATGGTGAGGCATATGTGACATCTGATGTTGGTCAGCATCAAATGTTTGCCGCATTGTATTATCCTTTTGATAAACCAAGACATTGGATAAATTCAGGTGGTCTCGGCACGATGGGCTTTGGCTTACCTGCTGCATTAGGGGTGAAGTTAGCCCATCCAAACTCAACAGTGGTTTGTGTGACGGGTGATGGCAGCATCCAGATGAATATCCAAGAGTTATCAACGGCATTGCAATATGGCTTGCCTGTGTTAGTTCTGAACCTCAATAATGGCTTTTTAGGGATGGTGAAACAGTGGCAGGATATGATTTATCAAGGCCGCCATTCACAATCTTATATGCAATCGCTCCCTGATTTTATTAAATTAGCGCAGGCATATGGCCATGTTGGAATTTCAATTGCTTCTCCTGATGAACTGGAAGAAAAACTCAAGCAAGCGCTTGTGGAAGTGAATGAAAACCAACGCTTAGTATTTGTTGATATCAATATTGATGAAACCGAACACGTTTATCCAATGCAGATCCGTGGTGGAGCAATGGACGAAATGTGGTTGAGTAAAACAGAGAGGACCTGATTATGCGTCGTATTTTATCCGTTTTATTAGAAAATGAATCAGGTGCTTTGTCCCGTGTCATAGGTCTGTTTTCTCAACGTGGTTATAATATTGAAAGTTTGACGGTTGCACCCACTGATGACCCAACATTGTCACGAATGACTATCCAAACCAAAGGCGATGCGAAAGTTCTTGAGCAAATTGAGAAACAATTGCACAAGCTGGTGGATGTTCTGCGTGTGAGTGAGCTGACGGCTTCAGCACATATCGAACGTGAGATCATGTTAGTGAAGCTTCAAGCGTCTGGTTATGGGCGTGATGAAGTGAAACGCTGTGCAGATATTTTCCGTGGGCAAATCGTTGATGTTACACCAACGCTTTATACCGTTCAGCTCGCAGGAACAAGCGATAAACTGGATGCTTTCATCGAATCAGTACGTGGTGTTGCTGAAATTGTTGAAGTTGTACGCTCGGGTATTGTCGGTGTTTCGCGTGGTGACAAAATTATGCGGTGAAAAATTTATCTTCCAAAGGTAGAATACTCGGATATAAGGCCTCGAATGACTCGAGGCTGCTCCCGAAATTAAAAAGAGGTTAACGTGAAACTGGATGAGATAGCCCGTCTAGCGGGTGTTTCCCGCACAACGGCTAGTTATGTGATCAACGGCAAGGCCAAGCAGTATCGAGTCAGCGATAAAACTGTTGAAAAAGTGATGGCAGTCGTCAGAGAGCACAATTACCATCCAAATGCAGTTGCTGCGGGGTTACGTGCAGGGCGCACCCGTTCCATTGGGTTAGTGATCCCTGATCTGGAAAATACCAGCTATACACGTATAGCAAATTATCTAGAAAGACAGGCACGTCAACGTGGCTACCAACTGCTAATCGCGTGTTCTGAAGATCAACCTGACAACGAAATCCGTTGTGTTGAGCACCTTTTGCAGCGCCAAGTTGATGCTATTATTGTGTCGACTGCACTTCCACCAGAGCACCCTTTTTATCAGCGCTGGGCGAACCGTTCACTTCCTATCATTGCACTGGATAGGGCGCTTGAAAAAGAGCACTTTATTAGTGTTGTAGGGGATGACCAAGAAGATGCTTTTATGATTTCAGCTGAATTGCGTAAATTCAAAGCTGAATCGGTATTGTACTTAGGGGCATTACCTGAACTGTCTGTCAGCTATTTACGTGAACAAGGTTTCCGTAAAGCATGGAATGGCGATACACGTGAACGTGAAGTTGACTATTTGTATGCAAATAGCTACGAGCGAGATGCTGCCGCAGAAGTATTTGCGAATTGGCTCGACAGCGGTAATGAGATGCCAGATGCGTTATTTACAACATCCTTTTCTTTACTCCAAGGCGTACTGGATGTGGCTCTTAAACGTAGTGGCCGTTTGCCTGAGCATATGGTTATTGCGACTTTTGGGGATAACGAATTATTGGATTTCCTCGGTTGCCCTGTGCTATCACTTGCTCAGCGCCACCGTGATATTGCAGAGCGTATCTTAGAACTAGTATTAGCTAGCCTCGATGAAAAGCAAAAACCCGAGGCAGGTATCACTCGAATTCGTCGTGACTTATGTCGTCGTGGAAGTTTAGGTCGTAAGCAATAAAAAATAGCCGCAACTTTAGGCGATCAGTGTAATGCCATTCAATAATGAGTGATGTTGATCACGATTATGAGTAATATAAGGGCCCCTACAATGTAGGCGTCCTTTTTTTATAGGCTAAAAATAAGTAAATATTTAACTTTAGGAATTATCCTAGTCGATTATTTATTTATTTTGTAACAAAAGCTAAATGCGATAAAAACAAAAATAAAAAAGGTTTTTGCATAGGTTTGCATTGGGTTGGTTACTTCTTTTGTAATTTTAATACTGTTTATTAAAACAGTTGTTTAGTTCAATGAAATATAACGGTTTTATTTTACTGGAGAGGCGTTTTTATCTTTACAGTGCATCAACACTGTTTTACGAACAGATTAAAAGTAAAGAATTGGTACGAAATACACTGATTAAAAATGAGATAGAGATTGGATTTAGCGTCGTTTGTATGATTTTTCAACAATAAACAGCCACTTTGCTATTTTGTGCGAAATTTATAAAATAAGCTAATTATATCAATTTGTTATTTCTTATTTTCTTTCCAAGTAAGATTTTACTCGTCCTTCTATTTTCTGAATTGTTCTGTAAATAAACCTAAAGCCAGGTGTGACTGGCTTGACAAGGTTTTCATACCATTCGTAAACTTTATATGTGGAGAATTGTGGGGTAAAGTGGGTAGCTAGGAAATAAAAGGGGTTTAATCGGGTATGTTTCGTGGAGCAACACTGGTTAATCTCGACAGCAAAGGGCGGCTAACCGTGCCTACTCGTTATCGAGGAATGCTGACCGAGGAAGCGAAAGGGCAAATGGTCTGTACCATTGACCTTCACCAGCCGTGCCTGCTGCTTTATACCTTGCCTGAATGGGAAATCATTGAAGAAAAGCTGTCTCGTTTATCTACCATGAACGAAGCAGAACGACGTGTACAACGGCTTTTACTGGGTCATGCTAGCGAATGCCAGATGGATAATGCAGGACGTCTTTTGTTAGCCAATACATTGCGCCAACACGCAGGGCTAACCAAAGAGGTCATGTTGGTTGGCCAGATTAATAAATTTGAACTTTGGGATGAGCAAACTTGGTACAAACAAGTGGAAAATGATATCGCTGCGGAGCGTCTCACCACTGAACCACTCTCAGCCCGCTTACAGGATTTGTCACTATAACAATGACGCAACAGCAATTTAAGCACGTAACCGTATTATTGGATGAAGCCGTTAATGGCTTGAATATTAAGCCAAATGGTATTTATATCGATGGCACTTTTGGTCGAGGTGGGCACTCTCGCTTAATTTTAAGTCAATTGGGTGAGCATGGGCGTTTAATCGCCATTGACCGTGACCCAGAGGCAATTAAAGCCGCCGAAGCCATTGATGATCCGCGTTTTATGATTAAGCATGGCCCGTTCTCTGACATTGCACAATATGTGGAAGAAGAAGGGTTAACGGGGCAAATTGATGGTGTTTTATTGGATTTAGGCGTGTCTTCACCGCAATTGGATGACCCAGAAAGAGGGTTTTCATTTATGCGAGACGGACCATTGGATATGCGCATGGACCCAACCAAAGGGCAATCGGCACAGCAATGGTTAATGAACGCAGAGGCTGATGACATTGCATGGGTGCTGAAAACCTTTGGCGAGGAGCGTTTTTCGAAGCGTATCGCTAGGGCGATTGTGGAACGCAATCATAACCCCGAAGAAGAGCCATTAACACGGACACGCCATCTGGCTGAATTAATTTCAAAAGTCAGCCCGATGAAAGACCGACATAAACATCCTGCAACTCGCAGTTTTCAGGCTATTCGTATCTACATCAATAGTGAACTGGAAGAGATTGAGCAGGCACTAAACGGTGCGATGAGGGTTTTAGCACCAGAAGGGCGTTTATCAGTGATCAGTTTTCACTCTTTGGAAGACAGGTTAGTTAAACAATTTATCCGTAAAAACAGTAAAGGGCCAAGTGTGCCTGCTGGGATCCCACTGACAGAAACGCAAATTAAAGCATTAGGTAGCGCGCAGTTACGTGACTTAGGCAAAATGAAGCCTTCAGATAATGAAATTGACGAAAACCCACGCGCACGAAGCTCTGTGCTGCGTTTTGCAGAAAAGGCGACGCAATAATGGTTCCTGAAAGGCACAGCCTAGCACGCGTAATTGGACGTGATTTATTTCGCTACGGCATCGTTCCTTTGATTTTATTGGCTGCGATTATTATTAGCGCCGTGTTTGTGGTTACAACGGCACATGAAACTCGCTTATTAACTGCAGCTAAAGACAAATTGTACGAAGAAAAAGATTCGTTGGATATTGAATGGCGCAATCTGATCCTCGAGGAAAACGCATTAGCGAGCCATAGCCGTATTGAGCGTTTGTCCGTTGATAAATTACAGATGGTTCAAGTTGAGCCATCACAAGAAAAAATTATTGTTTCTCAACAATAAAAAGGTTCCCAATGAAAGCACCAAAAACAGCAAAAAATAAGAAACAAGAAGAAAGTACCAGCTTTGTCCGCTGGCGCTTTATTTTGCTGTGCGGGTGTATTGTCTTAGCGCTAGCAGGGTTATTAACGCGCGTGGCTTACCTGCAAATTATTGCCCCTGAAAAACTGGTTAAAGAAGGGGATATGCGCTCTTTGCGTGTTCAAGAAGTGGCAACTGCTCGGGGTATGATTAGTGATCGTGAAGGTCGGCAGCTCGCGGTCAGCGTGCCAGTTAATGCAATTTGGGCAGATCCAAAAGAAGTGTTTGAGAAAGGTGGAATTAGCAATGATGAGCACTGGAAAGCGCTTGCAGACGCACTCGAAATTCCACTCGAGCAAATTACCAAGAAAATATCGGCCAATCCACGTGGCCGTTTTGTGTATTTAGCGCGCCAAGTTAACCCATCTATCGGTGACTACGTTAAAAAATTAAAAATCCCAGGTATCTACCTGCGCAAAGAATCTCGCCGTTATTACCCTTCAGGCCCTGTGACAGCACACTTGTTAGGTGTGACAAACATTGATGGTGAAGGTATTGAAGGTGTTGAAAAAAGTTTTGACCGCTGGTTAAAAGGCGCTCCAGGAGAGCGTACTGTTCGTAAAGATAGAAATGGTCGCGTGATCGAAACGATTTCATCAGTCGATAGCCAAGCGGCGCATAACCTGACATTAAGTATCGATGAACGCATTCAATCAATTGTTTACCGTGAACTGACTCGCGGCGTGCAAGAAAATAAAGCGGAATCAGGTGTGGCGATTTTAGTGGATGTACACACTGGGGAAATATTGGCGATGGCCAATAGCCCATCGTATAACCCAAATAACCTTGCTGGCACAGCAATGGATGCCATGCGTAATCGCGCAATTACCGATATTTTTGAACCAGGTTCAACAGTAAAACCAATGGTGGTAATGAGCGCATTACACAACAAAATTATTAAAGAAAATTCAGTCATTAATACTTATCCATATCGTATTAGTGGACATGAAATTAAAGACGTTGCGCGCTATGCGGAATTAACGATTACTGGAATTTTACAGAAGTCGAGTAACGTGGGTGTTTCTAAACTGGCGTTAGCGATGCCTGCCACAGAGCTGGTGGATGTGTATAGCCGCTTTGGGTTTGGCAAGCCGACTAATCTGGGGTTAGTCGGGGAAAGTAGTGGCATCTTTCCAAGTAAAAAAACACGGTGGTCTGATTTAGATAGGGCCACCTTTTCTTTTGGCTATGGGCAAATGGTAACACCGTTACAATTAGCGCGAGCCTACGCAACAATTGGTAGTTTTGGTATCTATAGGCCGCTATCTATCACAAAAGTTGACCCACCAGTACCAGGAACTCGTGTTTTCCCTGAGCCAATTATGCGTACGGTGGTGCATATGATGGAAAGTGTAGCTCTGCCTGGTGGTGGTGGTGCTCGTGCCGCGATTAAAGGTTATCGTATTGCAATTAAAACAGGTACCGCGAAAAAAGTCGGTCCTGAAGGGCGATATGTTGAAAAATATCTCGCTTATGCAGCGGGTGTAGCCCCTGCAAGTAATCCACGTTATGCGCTTGTTGTATTAATCAACGAGCCAAGCGGTGGTAAGTACTACGGAGGGGCAGTTTCTGCTCCTGTGTTTGGTTCGATTATGGGCGGAGTCTTACGACTGATGAATATTGAGCCAGATGCGTTACAACCTGATGATAAAAATGAAATTGTGAACAGTCAAAAAGAGGTTAAAAGTGGCAGATCGTAATCTTTGTGATCTTCTTGCGCCATTTGGTGTAAGCACAACTCCTATCTCACTACGTGAGATGACGCTAGACAGTCGAAAGGCTGCCGCGGGCGATCTGTTTATTGCGATAAAAGGCCATCAGTCGGATGGTAGGCATTATATTCCTCAAGCGATTGCACAAGGGGTTGGTGCTGTGATTGCAGAGGCACAAGGTGAAGCTGAAGAAGGCGAAATTCGCTTTGTTCATGGTGTGCCAGTGATTTATCTCAATGACTTAAACAATCGTTTATCTGCACTGGCAGGTGAGTTTTATGACCAGCCTTCTGCCAAAATGAAATTAGTCGGCGTGACGGGAACAAATGGTAAAACAACAACAACCCAACTGATTGCACAGTGGGCGCAAGGTCTTGGCGAGACAAGCGCTGTGATGGGAACTGTTGGAAATGGTTTATTAGGGCAGGTTTCACCAACGGAGAATACGACAGGCTCTGCGGTAGATATTCAGTTAGAACTCACGCAGCTATTAAATAAAAAAGCCACATTGACTGCGATGGAAGTGTCCTCCCACGGTTTAGTACAAGGGCGTGTCGCTGCATTGCAATTCGCTGCCGCAGTGTTCACCAACCTAAGCCGTGATCACCTTGATTACCATGGTGATATGGAAAATTATGAAGCGGCAAAATGGTTACTTTTCTCGACGCATCAAACTAAAAATCAAATTATTAATGCAGATGATGACGTTGGGCTGAAATGGTTACAACGCCTACCACAAGCATGTGCGGTAACGATGGAAAATCGTATTCCAGCCAACTGGCAAGGGCCTTGGTTAAAAGCTACTGAAGTGGAATACCACGATAAAGGCGCGACTATTCATTTTGATTCCACATGGGGTAACGGCGCATTTGAAAGTCCATTAATGGGGGCGTTCAACGTCAGTAACTTATTAGTTGCGATGGCGACATTGTTAATGATGGGTTACCCACTTGACTCGTTATTAGCATCCACATCTTCCCTTTCCCCTGTTTGTGGTCGAATGGAAGTTTTTAGTGCACCAAACAAACCGACCGTGGTTGTTGATTACGCTCATACACCTGACGCGTTAGAAAAAGCGCTTGCAGCAGCTCGTTTACATTGTAAAGGGCAGCTTTGGTGTGTGTTTGGTTGCGGTGGAGATCGCGATAAAGGTAAGCGCCCACTTATGGGTGCTGTGGCAGAAGAGTGGGCAGATAAAATCATTATCACTGACGATAATCCTCGCAGTGAAGACCCAATGGATATTATCAACGATATTATGGCGGGCTTACTGGATTCAAGTCGTGCTCTAGCGATACCAGGGCGTCCAGAAGCAGTAACTAATGCTATTTTGCAAGCTTCACCAGATGATGTGATTGTCCTTGCAGGGAAGGGGCATGAAGATTACCAAATTATAGGTAATCGTAAGTTAGATTATTCAGATCGCTTAACGGTGGCACGGTTATTGGGGGTGATAGCATGATCCCATTAACCCTCACGCAACTCGCAAAAATCACTTCAGGGCGGATTGAGTTTGCATCTAACTGCGAATTTGTGCTTGAAAGCGTTAGCACAGACAGCCGTAAAATTGGTGAGAACGGTTTGTTTATTGCCCTTAAAGGGGAGCGTTTTGATGCTCATGATTTTGCTGAGCAAGTGGTGGAAGGCGGTGCAAAAGCCTTATTAGTCGATCGCCAACTGGCCGTAAATTGCCCACAAGTGGTTGTTGATGATACCCGTATTGCAATGGGGCAACTGGCTGCCTGGGTTCGCCAGCAAGTGAGTGCTCGCATTGTTGGTTTAACAGGATCATCGGGCAAAACGTCTGTGAAAGAAATGACGGCATCTATCTTGGCTGAGCGAGGCAAAACCTTATATACCGCAGGTAACTTAAATAACGATATCGGCGTGCCGTTAACACTGTTTCGCTTAACGCCAGAGTACGATTTTGCTGTGATTGAAATGGGGGCTAACCACCCAAATGAGATTGCTTACACCACTAATATTGTTAAGCCAGAAACGGCATTAGTAAACAATTTATTTGGTGCGCACTTAGCAGGGTTTGGTTCGCCAGAAGGCGTGGCAAAAGCCAAAGGTGAAATTTACCAAGGTATCCCAGAAGAAGGGACGGCAATTGTCAATTTAGATAGCTACAGTGAAAAATGGCAGTTCCAACCACGCCAAACGGTGTGGTATTACTCATTAACACAACAGCCTAAAGCTGATTTTTACCCAACAGATATTCAAATCAAACAGCTAACAACAGATTTTGTGTTACATACGCCAGTTGGGTGCGTTGATATTACGTTACCACTACCAGGCGTCCACAATATTGCCAACGTATTAGCGGCGAGTGCATTAGCCATTTCGGTTGGGGCAAGCCTTGAAGATATCAAGAATGGCTTAGCAAATACCAAAGCCGTGCCAGGCCGTTTGTTTCCTGTTCGCTTAGCAGAACACAAAGTGGTGTTGGACGACACCTACAATGCCAATGATGGCTCCATGATTGCCGCCATTCACGTACTGGAAAAAATGCCAGGTTACCGCATTTTAGTTGTCGGTGATATGGGCGAGCTTGGCGATTACGCAGAAGAGTGCCACCAACGTGTTGGCGTTGCGGCTAAACAGGCTGGTTTAGATAAAGTATTCAGCGTTGGTCAACTCAGTAAGTTGATCAGCGAATTTAGTGAGTGTGGTGAGCACTTTACGGTAAAAAGCGATTTATTAACCCGACTAATTCCGCTAGCACAGCAGAATGATGTTGTTTCCATTTTAGTTAAAGGTTCACGCAGCTCCGCGATGGAAGATGTGGTGAATGCATTGAAGGAGTGCTTCGAATGTTAGTCTGGCTTGCCGAAATGTTGGTCCACAAGTTTTCCGTCTTGAACGTCTTTTCATATCTGACGTTCAGAGCCATTGTCGGTTTGCTGACTGCACTTGCGATTGCGTTATGGATGGGGCCGCACCTGATTGCTTATCTGCAAAAAATGCAGATTGGGCAAGTCGTGCGTAGCGAAGGCCCTGAGTCACACTTCAGTAAGCGTGGCACGCCAACTATGGGCGGTCTGTTGATCCTGTTTTCAATTACAGTGTCAGTTTTACTGTGGGCGCGCTTAGATAACCCTTATGTTTGGTGTGTATTGCTGGTGTTAATCGGCTACGGCATCGTTGGTTTTGTGGATGATTACCGCAAGGTAGTAAGAAAAGACACGCGTGGCTTAATCGCTCGTTGGAAATATTTTTGGCAGTCCGTTATCGCGTTAGTTGTTGCTTTTTCTATGTATACGATAGGCAAAGACACGCCAGCCACTCAACTTGTTGTGCCATTCTTCAAAGATGTGATGCCACAACTGGGCATGTTATACATTTTACTGACCTATTTTGTGATTGTCGGTACCAGTAATGCGGTGAATTTAACGGATGGCCTTGATGGCTTAGCCATCATGCCAACGGTATTTGTTGCAGCTGGTTTTGCATTAGTGGCATGGGCGACAGGTAACGTCAATTTTGCGGGCTACTTGCATATTCCATTCTTACCACACGCAGGTGAGTTGGTGATTGTTTGCACGGCTATTGTTGGGGCAGGTTTAGGTTTTCTTTGGTTTAACACATACCCAGCACAAGTTTTTATGGGGGATGTAGGCTCACTGGCGCTCGGTGGTGCATTAGGTACAATCGCCGTTTTACTGCGCCAAGAATTCCTATTAGTGATTATGGGTGGGGTGTTTGTGGTTGAAACCTTATCCGTTATTTTACAGGTCGGTTCGTTTAAATTACGTGGTCAACGGATCTTCCGCATGGCACCAATTCACCACCATTATGAATTGAAAGGCTGGCCAGAACCTCGTGTTATCGTGCGCTTCTGGATTATTTCCTTGATGCTAGTGCTGATTGGGCTAGCAACGTTGAAGGTGCGTTAATATGGTTGATTATCAGGGTAAGAACGTTGTCATTATAGGTCTGGGCGTCACAGGTCTATCGTGCGTTCAATTTTTCATTGAGCGTGGTGCTGTGCCACGCGTGATGGATACCCGTGCAACACCTCCGGGTGTGGATAAACTGCCTGAAAATGTGCAGTGCCATAGCGGAAGTTTGAACAACGCATGGCTTCAAGAAGCCGATTTGATTGTTGCAAGTCCAGGGATTGCATTAGCGACACCACAATTGCAGGAAGCTGCGCAAAACGGTATTGAAATCGTCGGTGATATCGAGCTGTTTTGTCGTGAAGCGGATGCGCCAATTGTGGCGATTACAGGGTCAAACGGGAAAAGCACTGTTACCTCATTAGTCGGGGAGATGGCGAGCGCGGCAGGGATTTCTGTCGGTGTGGGTGGCAATATTGGCACGCCAGCGCTGTCTTTACTCAATTCAGGCCATGCATTGTACGTTCTAGAGTTATCCAGTTTCCAACTCGAAACCACATCAAGCCTAAAAGCGGCAGCAGCAACGGTACTGAATATCAGCGAAGACCATATGGACAGATATCCGCTGGGCTTATCACAATACCGCGGTGCGAAATTAAAAATTTATCATGGTGCACAGAACTGTATCGTGAATATGCAAGATGCGTTAACGCTGCCTGAAAACCAATCCGCTGATGAATGTATTGGTTTTGGGGTGAACAGTGGCAAGTATTGCTTTGACACGAAAAATCGTGCGTTGGTGGTCAACGGTAAAACATTGTTAGACGTGAATGAGATGCGCTTGACGGGCCAGCATAACTATTTGAACGCACTGGCTGCGTTAGCCCTTGCGGATGCGGTAAATATTCCGCGCCCTGCTTGTATTGAGGTGTTGAAAACCTACGCTGGGTTAGCACATCGTTTTGAATTGGTATTATTTAACAATGGAGTACGTTGGATTAATGACTCCAAAGCCACTAATGTGGGCAGTACTGAAGCCGCATTGAATGGGTTGCATGTTGACGGCTCAGTCTATCTATTGTTAGGTGGTGATGGTAAGTCGGCTGATTTTTCATCGTTAAAACAATATATTGCCGCGGATAACTACCATTTATATTGCTTTGGTCGTGATGGTAAATCATTAGCCGCTTTAGCCCCTGAAAAATCAGTATTAACTGACACGATGGAGCAAAGCTTACGTCAAATTGCACCGCAATTAAAAGCAGGGGATATGGTGTTATTATCGCCAGCTTGCGCCAGTTTAGATCAGTTTAAAAACTTTGAGCAGCGTGGCGCTATTTTTGCTCAATTAGCGAAGGAGCTTGGGTAATGACCATACCGGGTGCGATGCGTTTAAAAAATTGGGTCATTGGTGAAAAAAATGGCGTAATTTCAGGCTCAACGCTGTACGACCGTACATTGGTCTGGTTGGCATTCGGTTTAGCGGCTATCGGCTTCATTATGGTGACCTCGGCGTCGATGCCAGTAGGGCAGCGTTTGACAGAAGACCCGTTTTACTTTGCAAAACGCGACATGGTCTATCTCGTTATTGCTTTCGCCTTATCATTAGCGGTCATGCGCATACCGATGGCTTTTTGGGAAAAGTATAATTTCCTATTTTTGATGGGCTCACTGGGCATGTTAGTCGTGGTATTAGTGGCAGGGAGTTCGGTTAACGGGGCATCTCGTTGGATTGACGTCGGGTTAGTGAAAATTCAGCCAGCTGAAATTTCGAAATTCACTCTATTTTGCTATGTTTCAAGCTACTTAGTACGCAAGTCAGAAGAAGTTCGTACTCGCTTTCTCGGGTTTATCAAACCGATGTGTATTTTGATTGTGATGGCATCATTACTGCTTTTACAGCCTGACTTAGGTACAGTCATTGTATTAGTCGTCACAACATTAGGCTTACTGTTTTTAGCGGGCGCAAGGCTGGCACCGTTTATTATCGGTATTGCCACCTGTGCGGTGGGGGTATTAGCGCTGATCTGGTTTGAGCCTTACCGTTTGCGCCGTGTGACCTCGTTTTTAAACCCATGGGATGACCCATTTGGTAGTGGCTACCAGTTAACACAGTCATTAATGGCATTTGGTCGTGGTGAAATGTTAGGCCAAGGGTTAGGAAATTCAGTTCAAAAACTGGAATACCTCCCTGAAGCGCATACTGACTTTATTTTCTCCGTGTTAGCGGAAGAATTGGGGTATGTCGGAGTTGTATTAGTCCTGTTAATGGTGTTCATGTTGGCATTTAGGGCGATGATGATTGGGCGTCGTGCGTTGATGTCTAACCAATTATTTGGCGGCTATATGGCCTGCTCTATTGGTATTTGGTTTACTTTCCAAGCTTTGGTTAACGTTGGTGCAGCCTCAGGTATGCTGCCAACGAAAGGGTTAACGTTACCCCTAATTAGTTATGGTGGTTCCAGTTTATTAGTGATGGCCGCAGCGATAGCGGTATTACTGCGAATTGATTTTGAAACACGCCTAGAAAAAGCGCAGGCGTTTGTAAGGAGTACCAAATGAGTCAGCCCAAAAAATTACTCGTCATGGCAGGTGGAACAGGAGGGCATGTCTTTCCAGGGCTCGCTGTGGCGCATTATTTGCAGGCTCAGGGCTGGGAAATTCGCTGGTTAGGTACTGCCGATAGAATGGAAGCGACCTTAGTGCCAAAACATGGCATAGATATTGAGTTTATTCAGATTTCAGGTTTAAGAGGCAAAGGTATTGCCGCACAGTTAGGCGCGCCATGGCGTATTTATAAAGCGATACGACAAGCGAAAACAATCATCAAGCGTTATCAGCCCGATGCGGTATTAGGCATGGGCGGGTATGTTTCAGGGCCTGGCGGTATTGCGGCATGGCAGTGTGGTGTTCCGGTTGTTCTGCATGAGCAAAATGGCATCGCGGGTTTGACGAACAAATGGTTATCACGCATCGCAAAACGGGTTTTGCAAGCGTTTCCGGGGGCTTTCCCTGATGCGCCTGTAGTTGGTAACCCTGTTCGTGAAGATGTACTGGCACTTCCTACGCCAGCGGTTCGCTTAGCAGGCCGAGAAGGCGCGATACGCGTGTTAGTTGTCGGTGGTAGCCAAGGCGCACGGATTTTAAACCAAGTGATGCCGCAAGTTGCTGCAAAAGTAGGCAAACAGTTAAATATCTGGCACCAAGCGGGAAAAGGCAGTAAGGAATCCACTGAAGCGTTGTATAATGAACAGCTGCAAGTTTCAGGCAATTCTGAGTATAAAGTTACTGAATTTATTGACGATATGGCGCAAGCTTATGCTTGGGCAGATATTGTTGTATGCCGTTCTGGCGCATTGACCGTCAGTGAAGTTGCAGCCGCAGGTTTACCTGCTATTTTTGTTCCTTTTCAGCACAAAGACCGCCAACAATATTGGAATGCATTACCACTGGAAAAAGCGGGCGCTGCGAAGATCTTAGAGCAACCACAATTTACCGCTGAAGCGGTAGCAAACTTGCTTGAGCAGTGGGATAGAGCAGAATTGTTGTCGATGGCTGAAAAAGCCCATGATTGTGCAATTAGTGATGCAACTGAACGTGTTGCAGCCGTGATTTGCGAAGTGGCTAAATAGTTTTAGTCACATTTGATACCGATTTTATAAAGAAGCGAAAACAGAGTGAATACACAACAATTAGCGAAATTAAGAACATCAGTGCCAGAAATGAGAAGAGTCAGGCACATCCATTTTGTCGGCATCGGCGGTGCAGGCATGGGTGGTATCGCTGAAGTGTTGGCAAATGAAGGCTATGAAATTAGTGGTTCAGACTTGGCACCCAATGCTGTGACTCAACAATTAACTGAATTAGGTGCAACGATTTATTTTAATCACCGTCCAGAAAATGTTGAGAATGCCAGTGTGGTTGTCGTTTCAACGGCGATTTCAAGTGAAAACCCTGAAATTCAAGCGGCGAAAGAACTCCGTATTCCAGTTATTCGTCGTGCAGAAATGTTGGCTGAATTAATGCGTTACCGTCACGGTATCGCTGTTGCGGGAACACATGGTAAAACGACCACGACGGCGATGATTTCAGGCATTTATGCACAAGCAGGTTTAGACCCTACGTTTGTTAACGGCGGGTTAGTGAAATCAGCGGGAACACATGCACGCTTAGGGAGTAGCCGTTATCTGATTGCAGAAGCGGACGAAAGTGATGCATCGTTCTTGCATTTGCAGCCATTAGTCGCAGTAGTGACCAATATCGAAGCTGACCACATGGATACTTACCAAGGTAACTTTGATAATTTAACGGACACCTTCATTAATTTTCTGCATAACTTGCCATTTTATGGCCGAGCAGTGATGTGTATTGATGATCCTGTTATTCGTACATTGCTACCAAAAATTGGCCGCTACATCACCACTTATGGTTTTAGTGAGGACGCCGATGTGCGCATCACCAAATACGAACAAAAAGGCAATCAAGGATTTTTCACTATTGCACGTGAAAATATGCCGGAATTGACGGTCGTGTTGAACGCACCAGGTCGCCATAATGCATTAAACGCCACAGCTGCGGTTGCGGTTGCGACGGAAGAAGGCATTGATGACTTACACATTTTGTCTGCATTGGTGGAATTCCAAGGTACAGGGCGCCGTTTTGACTTCTTGGGTAATTTTGCATTACGCAATGTCAACGGCAAAGAAGGTGAGGTCATGTTAGTGGATGACTATGGTCACCACCCAACAGAAGTGGATGCCACCATTAAAGCAGCACGAGCAGGTTGGCCAGATAAACGCATTGTGATGATTTTTCAACCTCATCGTTATACACGTACCCGTGATTTATACGACGATTTCGTCAATGTATTAGGGCAAGTGGATGTATTGCTGATGTTGGATGTCTATTCAGCGGGTGAAAAGCATGTTGCAGGGGCTGATAGCCGCTCATTGTGCCGCACAATTCGAGGTCGTGGTCAGATTGATCCGATTTATGTTTCAGAACCGGAACAAATTTCTCACCTTTTAGCTCAAACTCTTGATGAAAATGATTTAATTTTAGTTCAAGGCGCAGGAAATATTGGTAAAATAGCCAAAACGCTCGCGGAAACGAAATTACAGCCGCCAATGGTCGAGGAATAAACATGGCAGAGAAAATTGCGGTGCTATTTGGTGGGACATCAGCTGAACGTGAAGTGTCACTTCAGTCAGGAAATGCCGTATTGGCAGGGCTTCGCCAAGGCGGAGTTGATGCGCATCCTATTGATACCAAAACTTTCCCTGTTATTACACTAAAAGAAGCAGGTTTTGATAAAGTTTTCATCGCATTACATGGTCGAGGTGGTGAAGATGGTACGATCCAAGGGATGCTTGAATACCTTGGTTTGCCTTATACTGGAAGTGGCGTAATGGCATCGGCACTGAGTATGGATAAACTCAGAACAAAACAATTATGGCAAGGTGCGGGACTAAGTGTATCTCCTTATATATACTTAACTAAACAGCAACATTTGCAGATGAGCAGTGAACAAATCACTGCAAAAGTTAAGGCTCTGGATTTGCCATTAATTGTAAAACCAAGCTTAGAAGGTTCGAGTGTTGGTATGAGTAAGGTGGACAGCTTAGATGCATTACCTGCGGCACTTGAATTAGCGTTTCGTTTCGACGAAACCGTATTAATTGAAAAATGGCTCAGTGGTCCTGAATACACCATCGCGGTATTAGGTGATAAAACTCTACCGTCGATTCGTATCCAGCCGCCAGGAATATTTTATGACTACGAAGCAAAATATTTGTCTGATGAGACCCAATATTTCTGCCCAAGTGGTTTAGATACACAACGTGAGTCTGAGCTTGCTGAGTTAGCGATGAACGCCTATTTAACGGTCGGTTGTGATGGTTGGGGGCGTGTTGATGTGATGCAAGATAGCGATGGCCAGTTTTACTTGTTGGAAGTGAACACTTCGCCAGGTATGACAAGCCACAGCTTAGTACCAATGGCCGCGCGTCAGGCAGGTTTAGATTTTTCGCAGTTAGTTGTGCGAATTTTAGAATTGGCTCGTTGATATGTCACAAGCAGCGTTAAACGTCAGGCATCATAATCATCACAATGATGATGACCCACGTTCAGGCCCAAGTAATGGGGCATTTTTAGGCGGATTATTTTTCTTTCTCATCGTTGTCGGTACCATCGTTTGGAGTGGTTGGATGGTGATGACGTGGATGAAAGATGCTGACAGGCTACCGATGTCAAAGCTCGTCTTAACAGGTGAGCGGCATTACACCAAGAACGATGATGTAAGAAAGGCGATTTTATCGTTAGGGCAACCGGGTACGTTTATGACTGTCGATGTCAACGCTATCCAAAACCAAATAAGTATGATGCCATGGATACGCCAAGTTACTGTGCGTAAACAATGGCCAGATGAATTAAAAATTCATATTGTTGAGTATCAACCATTCGCCAGATGGAACGATCAAAATATGGTGGATGTAGAAGGTAGGGTGTTTAACTTACCAGCAAGCGAAAATGGTAAAGGGGATTATGTATTGCTTTATGGCCCACAAGGTAGCCAAAAAGAGGTACTAAAAGAGCTTGCTAACTTTAAAAATACGCTTGCGACAAATAAGTTAAAGCTTAAATCGTTATCAATGACAGCCCGTCATGCATGGCAGATCATTTTGGATAACGACACCCGAATCGAACTGGGTAAAAAAGATGTTTCAGAGCGGTTAAATCGGTTCCTTGAACTTTATCCGCTCTTGCAGCAAACAACGGACAAACGCGTCGACTACGTTGACTTACGTTATACCAGTGGTGCTGCGGTGGGCTGGGCGCCAGTTTTGGTCGATGCACCACCGGGGTTACAATAAAAAATATTGCTAATAACTCAAATTAGGCAGAAGAAATGATTAAAGCAACGGACAGAAAATTAGTGGTAGGCCTTGAAATTGGAACTTCCAAGGTATCAGCCCTTGTTGGCGAAATTCTGCCCGATGGTATGGTTAATATTATCGGGGTGGGAAGCTGCCCATCTCGTGGAATGGATAAAGGCGGCGTAAACGACTTAGAGTCTGTTGTAAAATGTGTTCAACGGGCTATCGACCAAGCAGAACTGATGGCAGATTGCCAAATTTCCTCTGTCTATTTGGCGCTTTCAGGTAAACACGTTAGCTGCCAAAATGAAATTGGTATGGTGCCAGTTTCTGAAGAAGAAGTGACACAAGAAGACGTTGATAGTGTGGTGCATACGGCGAAATCAGTGCGTGTGCGTGATGAGCATCGAATTCTGCACGTAATCCCGCAAGAATTTGCGATCGACTACCAAGAAGGGATTAAAAACCCAGTAGGTTTGTCGGGGGTGCGCATGCAAGCAAAAGTTCATTTAATTACTTGCCATAATGATATGGCGAAAAACATTGTTAAAGCGGTTGAACGTTGTGGACTAAAAGTTGACCAGCTGATTTTTGCTGGTCTCGCAGCAAGTTATAGCGTATTAACTGAAGATGAACGTGAATTAGGTGTGTGCGTGGTGGATATCGGTGGTGGTACTATGGATATGGCCGTTTATACTGGCGGTGCGTTACGCCACACGAAAGTGATTCCATACGCAGGGAATGTGGTTACCAGCGATATCGCGTATGCCTTCGGTACGCCACCAAGTGATGCAGAAGCGATTAAAGTTCGCCACGGTTGTGCTGTCGGTTCGATTGTGAGTAAAGATGAAACGGTTGAAGTGCCGAGCGTTGGTGGTCGACCACCGAGAAGTTTACAACGTCAAACCTTAGCAGAAGTCATCGAGCCGCGGTATACTGAGCTGTTAAACTTAGTAAATGAAGAAATTTTAAATTTACAGGAACAGTTACGTCAACAAGGTGTCAAACACCATTTAGCGGCTGGTATTGTCTTAACGGGCGGCGCTGCACAGATTGACGGTTTAGTTGAATGTGCCCAGAAAGTATTCCACACCCAAGTAAGGATTGGTACGCCGTTAAATATTACGGGGTTAACAGATTACGCGCAGGAGCCATATTATTCTACCGCGGTAGGGCTTCTGCATTACGGTAAAGAAAGCCATCTTGGCGACGATACCGAGACAGAAAAGCGTGCCTCAGTCACAGGTTGGTTCAGTAAAATCACCAGTTGGTTGAAAAAAGAATTCTAATTTTAATAAAGAAGCCTATTATTAGCTTCAAAAGTAGTAAGCACAAAACGGAGAGACATTATGTTTGAACCAATGGAGCTCACTAACGATGCGGTGATTAAAGTCATCGGTGTTGGTGGCGGCGGCGGTAATGCCGTTGAACACATGGTGCGTGAACGTATTGAAGGCGTCGAATTCTTCGCCGTCAACACGGACGCACAAGCACTGCGTAAAACCGCAGTCGGACAAACTATCCAGATCGGTACGGGTATTACAAAAGGTTTGGGTGCAGGTGCAAACCCTGAAGTCGGCCGCAATGCTGCGGAAGAAGATCGCGAAGCGCTACGTAATGCATTAGATGGTGCTGACATGGTTTTCATCGCAGCAGGTATGGGCGGTGGTACAGGCACAGGTGCAGCGCCAGTCGTTGCCGAAGTGGCGAAAGAATTGGGTATTCTGACAGTTGCGGTCGTGACTAAGCCTTTCAATTTTGAAGGCAAAAAGCGTATGGCATTTGCAGAAGCGGGTATCACTGAGTTATCAAAACACGTTGACTCCTTGATCACCATCCCAAATGACAAATTATTAAAAGTTCTTGGTCGTGGTATCTCATTACTGGATGCTTTTGGTGCGGCAAACGACGTACTTAAAGGCGCAGTACAAGGTATTGCAGAGCTGATTACTCGCCCAGGTTTAATGAACGTGGACTTTGCTGACGTGCGTACCGTTATGTCAGAAATGGGCTACGCGATGATGGGGTCTGGTGTGGCACGCGGTGAAGATAGAGCCGAAGAAGCTGCTGAAATGGCAATTTCTAGCCCATTACTGGAAGACATCGACCTGTCAGGCGCTCGTGGTGTGTTAGTCAACATCACCGCTGGTTTCGACCTGCGTTTGGATGAGTTTGAAACGGTAGGTAACACTATTCGTGCATTCGCATCTGATAATGCGACTGTGGTAATCGGTACTTCTCTCGACCCAGAAATGCATGAAGAGCTGCGCGTTACAGTTGTTGCAACAGGTATTGGTATGGACAAACGCCCTGAAATTACCTTAGTTAGCAACAAAATGTCACAGCAGGCGTCAATGGAACAACGCTATCAGCAAATGCAAAATAGCATGTCTTCATTAACCGAAGAGAAACCAGCAGCGGCTAAAGCGGTCAATGACCAAAATACGCAAACAAACAAAGAACCAGATTATCTCGATATTCCTGCGTTCTTGCGTAAGCAAGCCGATTAATTTTATTTATATTGGATTCTCCGCTTTTTGTGCTAAAATTTCCTACTGATTATTTTGTATGATGATCAGTAGGACTTATAACATTGCGAGAAATAGACGATGATCAAACAACGGACATTAAAACGTATTATTACAGCGACTGGTGTTGGTTTACATACCGGCAAAAAAGTTACGCTGACTTTACGTCCAGCGCCGGCAAACACCGGGGTCATCTACCGTCGTACTGACCTTAATCCACCGGTTGATTTTCCGGCAGATGCGAAATCTGTTCGCGATACGATGTTATGTACTTGCTTAGTCAATGAAGATAACGTACGTATTTCGACCGTTGAGCATTTGAATGCTGCATTAGCAGGGTTAGGTATCGATAACATTGTTATTGAAGTCAATGCGCCTGAAATCCCGATCATGGATGGCAGTGCTGCACCGTTTGTTTTCTTACTGCTTGATGGCGGTATTGAAGAGTTAAATTGTGCGAAGAAATTTTTACGTATTAAAGAAACTGTTCGTGTTGAAGATGGCGATAAGTGGGCAGAAATGCGACCTTACAATGGTTTCAGCCTGGATTTCACTATCGATTTCCAACACCCGGCGATTGATAGCAGCACTCAGCGCTATTCACTTGATTTCTCTGCGGAATCATTTGTGAACCAAATCAGCCGTGCACGTACGTTTGGTTTTATGCGTGATATCGAATATCTGCAATCCCAAGGCTTATGCTTAGGCGGTAGTTTCGACTGCGCTATCGTTGTTGATGACTATAAAGTCCTCAATGAAGATGGCTTACGTTTTGAAGATGAATTCGTTCGTCACAAAATGTTGGATGCAATTGGTGACTTATTTATGTGTGGGCACAACATTATTGGCGCATTCACTGCGTTCAAATCTGGCCATGCACTGAATAACAAACTTCTGCAAGCGGTTCTTGCTAAAGAGTCAGCTTGGGATCTGGTCACCTTTGAAGATGAAGCTGAATTGCCTGTGGCATTCAAAGCGCCTTCAGCTGTATACGCATAACTATTATGCGGCTAGCCCAAATCTGGGTTAGCGCTTTCTGTTGGTTGCACTAGTACTCTCTCCGGCTAGTGCAGCCAGCCGCTCAAACCTTTCTTTTAATCCTTTCGGGCTATTTTCCGCTAATTTTAATAATACTTGTGCTGTTTGTGTACTTATCTGCCTTTCGTTCATTTTTTGTGTTGATGCAGCTGTTCGGTTATTTACTGAGCTATTTTGTTTGGTTTTTCGCATTAAATCAGGATTGATTCTGATGTCGATAGACGATAATGATGGTAGAATAGAAGTTCTTAATGCGGAAAGTAAGTTTAATTTTTCATAATTAAGACGGGTCATCCAACTGGCATTTGCCACTTCAATGACCATAATATTATTACGGTAGTTTGCAACACGGCACATTGGCTTAATTTCAGCCGGCAATAAGCCCTTTACAGCGCGGTTCAGCTTGATAATGGCTTTTGCATTTCGCTGAATAGTTTGTAAAGTATTTGATGAATTTGCCAATGATCCCTCAAGAACATCGAAAAGTGCTTGTGGATGACTATCTCTCATTTTTGGCTCCGGCTAACAATGATGAAAACTAATGTACAGATAATAATATTGTCATTTATTCATTATAAAAGAGTTTAATGGGCATTTTAAATTTTTGGCGACAACTTGGTAGAAAATACTTTTGGTCCCACCTATTATTAGGTGTGGTTGCCACGGGTGTCGGCTTGCCTACAATTTTAAATGCTCTTTCCGAATCTCAGCTTACGCAAGTTAACTCATCACCTGCGAACCGCCAAAACCAAGCGGTTAATGCATTTGATAACTTATTTGCGCAGCAAAATTCTCAGCGTTCTTCTTCTTCATCATCATACTCGGTTAATTATTGGCAGCAACATGCGGTGCGCAATGTTATTCGCCAACTCACGTTTGCTTTTTCTGCAAATGAAGATGATGACGTAGCGACGACAAAAGAAGAATCCGAACAGCTTATTGTACCACAATTGATGCTGGATACGCTTTATGCCATGTTGGCAGAGCGTTCGCTTCAAACGCACGAAAGCACGGTACTAGTCAGTCATTATATTTACCCTCATTTTGTTACCTACCAGCCTGCTATTTGGGTTGCACAAGTACATGGCATTCGTGCTGGTCCATTAACTGCTTGATCTCTTAATAGATTTATCAACTCAATGTTGAGAAAATCTGCGCCTTAAAATCTATGAAATAATAAAATAACTTATTGATTTAATGAGATTAAAAGTATGTTAACTAAAATTTTGACCAAAGTATTCGGTAGCCGTAACGATCGTACTCTGCGCAGACTGCGCAAAGAAGTGGAAAAAATTAATCGCTTAGAGCCTGATTTTGAAAAGCTATCAGACGATGAGTTAAAAGCCAAAACAGTTGAATTTCGTGAACGCTTAACTAAAGGCGAGAGCTTAGAAAGCATTATTCCAGAAGCATTTGCGACCGTGCGTGAAGCCAGCCGTCGTGTTTTTGGTATGCGTCACTTTGATGTGCAGTTAATTGGTGGGATGGTACTGAACGAGCGTTGTATTGCAGAAATGCGTACAGGTGAAGGTAAAACATTAACTGCGACATTACCTGCTTATATTAATGCGTTAAGTGGCAAAGGCGTCCATGTTGTGACGGTAAACGACTACTTAGCAAAACGTGATGCGGAAAATAACCGCCCTTTATTTGAATTCTTAGGTTTAACGGTTGGTATCAACTTACCAGGTATGGCACCGCCTGCGAAGCGCGAAGCCTACGCTGCAGATATTACTTATGGTACTAATAATGAATTTGGTTTCGACTACTTACGTGACAACATGGCATTTAGCCCAGAAGAGCGTGTACAACGTAAATTGCACTATGCATTAGTGGATGAGGTCGACTCAATCCTTATCGATGAAGCGCGTACACCGCTGATCATTTCAGGTCCTGCAGAAGATAGCTCAGAACTTTACCAAAAAGTGGATAAGTTAATTCCACATCTGCAACGCCAAGAAAAAGAAGATTCAGATACTTTCCAAGGGGAAGGGCATTTCTCTGTTGATGAGAAATCACGCCAAGTCACTATCACCGAACGCGGTCTGGTGTTAATTGAAGAACTTTTGGCAAAAGAAGGCTTAATGGATGAAGGCGAATCATTATATTCACCAACAAACATTATGCTTATGCACCACGTAATGGCAGGCTTACGTGCTCATGCATTGTTCACCTTAGATGTTGACTATATCGTTAAAGATGGCCAAATCGTTATTGTTGACGAACATACAGGTCGTACAATGGAAGGTCGTCGCTGGTCAGATGGCTTACACCAAGCGGTTGAAGCAAAAGAAGGTGTTGAAATTCAAAATGAAAACCAAACCTTAGCGTCGATTACATTCCAGAACTATTTCCGTCTATACGAAAAACTGGCGGGTATGACGGGTACAGCGGATACTGAAGCATTTGAATTTAGCTCAATTTATAAATTAGACACTATTGTTATCCCAACTAACCGTCCAATGGTGCGTAAAGATTTACCTGACCTCGTTTATATGAACGAAACCGATAAATTTGCAGCCATTATTGAAGATATTCGTGAAAGAACCGCCAATGGGCAACCTGTTCTTGTTGGTACAATTTCCATCGAAAAATCTGAATTAATTTCTAATGCACTGAAAAAAGCCAAAATTGCCCATAACGTCCTGAATGCGAAATTCCACGCAATGGAAGCGGATATCATTGCGAATGCGGGTCAAGCTGGTGCAGTTACTATTGCAACGAACATGGCAGGCCGTGGTACGGATATCATGTTAGGTGGGAGCTGGCAAACGGAAGTTGCTGCGTTAGAAGAGCCAACGCAAGAGCAAATTGATGAAATCAAAGCGAATTGGAAAGTGCGCCATGATGCGGTTTTAGCTGCGGGTGGTTTACATATCATTGGTACAGAGCGCCATGAATCACGTCGTATCGACAACCAGTTACGTGGTCGTGCAGGTCGTCAAGGGGATGCGGGTTCTTCACGTTTTTACTTATCGATGGAAGATGCTCTGATGCGTATCTTCGCTTCTGATCGTGTGACTGGCATGATGAAAAAACTGGGTATGAAACCAGGAGAAGCGATTGAGCACCCATGGGTAACTAAAGCAATTGCTAACGCACAGCGTAAAGTTGAAAGCCGTAACTTTGATATTCGTAAACAATTACTTGAATATGATGATGTTGCGAGTGATCAACGTCGTGCTATTTATACTCAGCGTAATGAATTGCTCGACGGTGGTGATATTAAAGAAACGGTTGACAGCATTCGCGAAGATGTTTTTACCACCACGATGGATGCCTATATTCCACCTCAATCATTAGAGGAAATGTGGGATATTGATGGTTTGCATCAGCGTTTAGTTAATGACTTTGATCTTGATCTGCCAATGAAAGAATGGCTGGATAAAGAACCTGAATTGCATGAAGAAACTTTACGTGAACGTATCATGCAAAAAGCGGTTGAAATCTATGAGCGTAAAGAGGAAATTGTTGGTGCAGAAGCGATGCGTAACTTTGAAAAAGGTGTCATGTTACAAACACTAGATACCTTATGGAAAGAGCACTTGGCTTCAATGGATTACTTGCGCCAAGGCATTCACTTACGTGGTTATGCACAAAAAGACCCTAAACAAGAATATAAACGCGAATCCTTTAGTATGTTTGCTAATATGCTTGAAGCCTTGAAATATGAAGTTATCAGCACATTATCTAAGGTACAAGTTCGTTTACCTGAAGAGGTTGAAGCATTAGAGCAACAGCGTCGTGAAGAAGCTGAGCGTTTAGCGAAAAGACAACAATTAAGTCATGAAGCGGGCGCTGAATCTTTAATGACTGAAACCGAAGCTAACATAGCAACTCAAGGTCACAAAATTGGTCGTAACGACCCTTGTCCTTGTGGCTCAGGTAAAAAATACAAGCAATGCCATGGCCGTTTGAATTAAGTTACTATTAACTCATTAATATAAAAAAGGCGGGGTAACCCGCCTTTTTGACGAAAAGATTATGAAAAAAAAACATCTGCATATCTCGGCTGGAATTATTCGTAATTCCCAGCAAAAAATTTTTATTACTAAACGACCAGAAGGCACACATATGGCTGGCTTTTGGGAGTTTCCTGGCGGAAAGCTAGAACAAGGTGAATTACCTGAAGCTGCCTTGATTCGTGAGCTTGAGGAAGAAGTCGGGATTATTGCCACTCAGTATGAACAATTTCACCGTGTAGATCATGAGTTTGAAGATAGAATTATTACGCTTTATTTCTTTATTGTCTCTGCGTGGGATAATGAACCTTATGGAAAAGAAGGGCAGGATTCACGCTGGGTAGAACAAAAAGCATTGGTTGAGAATGAGTTCCCACCTGCAAACCGTGTTATTGTAGAGATGCTTATACAGTAATAATTTTTTAATACATTGAAAATAAAGTGGAAAATATACAAGTTTAAACAGAGGTTACATTTTCCACTTTATAAAAATATAAAGCTAGTTATCTGGTTGCTCACTCCAATCATCACTTTCAGAGATATCGCTCTGGCTTGCAATGCGTTTCTCTTCACTGGCCCATTCACCAAGATCAATGAGCTGGCAACGCTTGCTGCAAAAAGGCCTAAAAGGGCTGCTTTCATTCCAAATCACAACTTTTTGACAGGTTGGGCAGTTAACTTCAATAATTTCACTCATAAAACATTTCTCTACTTTAACAGCAAGATAATTCAAAACGGATCATATCAGGGAGTATACCATTCTCGCTATCGATATGCAGGAAACGTAAAGCAAAGCGTGTTTTGTGACCTGAAATTTGTGGGTAAATAAAGTTTTCTGCGGGCAATTTTATGCGCAGTAGCTCTTTACCTTCGACACTATCTTGATAAAAGCCATTAAATGACTCTTTAGTTTCAAACGTTCCTGATTGGCGAATTAATGACAGAACTGTTTTTAAAGCATCATTTAAAGGATCGAGACTTTGAAGCCAGCCACTGATGGCTTTATCTCGTTCATTTTTTGGAATATTTAACCATAATTGTAATGTAGGTAAATCAAAACTACAGCAGCCACCGGGAATGCTTAGTCTTTGGCGAACCATGCTAATAATTTTATCTGTTCGTAAATGGTGACCAAAGCGAGGTGCAGACATTAAGTGAGATATTTTATCTGATAAATCAGTGAGTAATGAACTAATTAGTTGATTGTCCGCATTAGGGTCGCTAGCCCAATTTGATAAGCGAGTGCGTTGTTTTTCAAGCTCTTTAATAAGATCTGAACGGACTTCGCCTCTATCTAGAATTTCAATAAGTTCTGAGACTGAACGAAAAAATGCGATACCAGAAGAGTAGGAGGTGATATTGCTGAGCTCATAAATTTGAGATAAAAGAGTTTCAAGGCGCAACCAAGAACGGATCTTTTCATTCATTGGATATTCATAAGTGATTAAATTTGTAGTTGCTAGTTCGCCCATTTTAATTCCTATGGTTTTATTTTTGCTAGTGTTAAATATTTATTGTGAAGATTTGCTACCTTGTCTTGAATGCTGGTGTCTTTAGTATGGTTTGTAATAACGTCATCAGCATAAGATAATCGTTTTTCACGGCTAACTTGTGCATTTAATATATTTTTGACCTGCTCGAGACTTATATTGTCTCTTTTTATTGTACGTTGAATTTGTTCTTCAGGGGTAACATCAACGACTAATACCCTATCTGCTAAATGAGAAATGTTGTTTTCGATTAATAAAGGAACAACCCATAAAACATAAGGATAATTGTCTTGGTAGAGCTGTTTTTGCGTCTCTTGCTGAATTAAGGGGTGAAGAAGTGTATTTAGCCATTTTTTTTCATTAGTGTTTGAGAAAATAATGTCTCTTAAAAGGCCTCTATTTAGCGTGCCATCTAAAGAAATAATCTCTTTACCAAAGTGTGACCTGATAGCGTCAAAAGCAGGGGTATTCGGCTCTACAACTTGGCGAGCTATTACATCAGCATCGACGATGGGGACACCAAATTTAGCAAAGTTGTTTGCAATGGTCGTCTTACCACTCCCAATTCCCCCTGTTAAAGCAACGATATAAGGCATAAATTTTTCGATCACTTATAGAAAATAAAAATAGATTACACTGAAATTATCCGTTTGTCTTCACTCAAATTAACTTGAATGAATATAGTTAAAAATACTTATATAACATGATTCTATATGGTTAGAGTATCTTAATAATATGAGATAGATATTATTAAAAACTATCATCCAGTGACAACATTCCCTAGATTAAATATTGGAAGATACATAGCTAGCATAATGATGCCAATTAAGAGTGAAATAAATACAAGAAGGACAGGTTCTAAGTTTTTCACTTTTCTCTCTATATGGAGCATGTATTGTTCGGAGTAGAACTTAAATAGGTATCTTGTAAAATAATAGAGTTTACCTGATTCTTCAGCAACGGCGATTAATTGAACTGCTAAACTTGGGAATAAAACAGTCTCTTTCATTGCATTTGAAAGTGTCCCACCTTTAAGAACAGCAGAGAGAATATTTTCACAATCTTTTTTGTATTGCTTATTATTGATTGTTTGTATTGTACATTTTAAACAATCAATTAGCGGAAGGCCGATTTTATATGTGGATGATACTGTTAGAAAATACAAGCTTAGATAATGATAGGAGATTAAACTTTTGAATACTGGCAGTTGTGAAAAAAAATGTTGTAAGTGCTGATGCTTATTTATTTTTAGTGTAAATATTAGAAGAACGAAAATAACTGATAAAAAATATGTGAATTGTTCTTTTATAAAGTCGGATACGTAAAGCATAGCTTGTGTTAATAGAGGTAGCTCCTGTTGAAAGCTATCGTAAATTTCTTTAAATTGAGGAATGACATACAAAAACATAATACATAGTAACATACCTGAAAATAGACAGAGAGTGAGCGGATAACGTATGGCTTTTTTGAACAATGCAGAGATTTTTTCATTATGTTCTAACATAAAGCTAATCGTATTAAAATTTTCATCATATTTACCTGTCTTTTCTGCAACAATGATAAGGCTAATAATTGTACTGCTAAAAATTTGTGGATGATTCTTTAAAAAATCGGAAAAAAGCTCCCCTTTTTCGATATGTAGAATCAAATTTTTAATAAAGTGACGCCAAAAAGGAAGGTGGCAATTTTCTGAAAGTATTTTTAAGCTTTGTATTAGTGTTATCCCAGATGATGTTAAGGCACCTAGTTGATGAAAGAAATGTATCCGATAGTTAATACAGGCGTGATTTAAATTAAAAATCGCTTTAATTTTGATTTTCAATGGAATAAGGTTATTTTCAGTAATAATAAGAAAAGCTTTTTTTTTACTTTTAGCTAACAAGGTATCTTCAATTATTTGGTTGTGAGCATTGAGTGCAATATATGAATAAATGAACATTTCAAGCCCCCTCGTTGCCAACAATGGCGTAAATTTCTTGTAACGTTGTTTCCCCTGATTCAATGAGCTTGATACCTGCTTGAAAAAGACGTTCAAAATTTACAATATTACGACCTTGTTGCTCCTGTAAATCTTGAATTATTTGCTGGTCAATGTACTCATAAACAGCTGTTCTTCCCATAAAGCCAGAAAAACAGTGCTCACATCCCTTAGACCTCCATTCATTAATCGTTAACACTCTATTTAGCTGAGTTTTTGATGGTGTAGGTATTTTACATTTAGGACATAATTTACGTACTAATCTTTGAGCTATCACCATTTTTAAGCAAGACATTAATTGTTTTTTTTCTACGCCAAGCTGGATCATACGTTCTATAGCGCTTACAGTACAATTAGTATGCAATGTAGATAAAACTAAATGGCCAGTTTGCGCTGCACGAGTAGCAATTTGGGCGGTTTCTTCATCCCTTATTTCACCAATCATAATAATATCGGGATCTTGGCGTAATAGTGCTCTAAGAATAAAAGCAAAGCTAAGTTCGGATTTTTCATGAACCTGTATTTGATTAATTCCTTGCAAAGGAATTTCAATTGGGTCTTCTATTGTTGAAATATTCCGAGAAGATTGATTTAAAAATTCCAGGGCACTATATAAAGTCACTGTTTTGCCACTGCCTGTAGGGCCTGTCACTAAGATTAGACCCTGAGGCTGATTTAAGTATCTTTTTAATGAGTCAAGAAGGGAAGAGCACATCCCTATGTGCTCTAATGAATATTTTAATTGAGTATTAAGAATTCTTAATACGAGTTTCTCACCATATAAGGTGGGAATACTAGAAAGGCGTATGCTGTAATTTTGCCCATCAAAATACCAATTCATTTGTCCATCCTGTGGACGTCTTTTTTCCGCAATATTCATTTTGGAAAGTATTTTTAGCCGAGCAATGATTTCATTGTTAATTTCGTAGGGTGCTGAAGGAAGAAAGTAAAGTTTCCCATCAACACGAATCCTAATCTTTAACCCCTGTTTGGATGGCTCAAGATGAATATCTGATGAGCGTTTATGAACTGCGGTTTTAAGTAAATTCTCAACAAAATCAACCGCAGGGGATGTAATATTTAATGTCTCTGCTTCTTTAGGTTGGTAAGGGATATCCTCCTCTTTGATTTGATGTATTACACTATTGAAGTAATGATCAACCTTTTCTTTAGGCCAAATATCATAGCAAACAGGAACGCTAGCAATAAACTTTAGAGTTGCCATAAGATTATCATCAGGTTTTTTAACCGTGGCTATAGATAATCTTTTATGGTTATAATCCACGATAATAATATAGTGCTTATCACATAGTTTTTTTAGTTCTTTAAATATAAAGTGGTTATCTTTCGTTATATTCATAATTACCCCTAATTAAAAACTAAACGTTTTTTCACATAAAGATTTTAAATTGGTATTGTCTTTTATTTCGCAAGCAACATTCCATTTAAATGGCGAGTTATTACCTGTGACAACAGGTGTTAGTGTAATATTAAGATCTGATAATGTTTTATCTCCACTCAGTTTCACAATACCTGATTTTACATCAATGGTTTTGATGTGTTTCCCTGAAATATTATTTGGAATATTATCGTTGCCACTATTACATTGAGATAGACTACCGAAATTGAAGTGGCATATTTCAATACTATTTTTGTAAGGTAAAATGGTTTGCAGGACATCGGTCATTGCAGCCTTTTGCATATAGCTTTGATAACCAGGAATAGCAATAACACCAAGTATAGATATTATTGCAATAACAACCATTATTTCGATAAGTGAAAATCCTTGTTGGCGCATGATAAAACCTCTGTTGTTAAGTGAGGTTTTATCATAAAGCTATTTTTCTCTATATTTTATTCATTGTAAATGATGTTGCGAAACGCTTTGTAGATAAATAAATGAATTGATGGTTTATTACACTTTTTATCGATCGGCTTCGCAAAATATAATTTAATTTTAATATTGGCCTTTTTTAATTTCTTTAATTAAAGGAAAATGGATGTATTAAGAATAATAAATATATAGCAATTAAAAAATAATTAATTTTCATTGCTATATATGATTAAACTAATTTTAAAGTAAGCTTCTATAATATTGCCAATCAAAAAATGGGCCAGGATCGGTTTTACGTAAAGGGGCGATATCACTATGACCCGTAATATTATGGGCAATCAATGGATATTGAGTAATAAGTTGTTGGGTTAAAGTCGCGAGAGATTGGTACTGTGATTCAGTAAACGGCTCAAAATCAGTGCCTTCTAGCTCAATACCAATTGAAAAATCATTGCATTTTTCTTTTCCTTGGTAGCTTGATTGCCCTGCATGCCAAGCACGTAAATGAAAAGGAACATATTGAATAATTGAGCCATCACGGCGAATTAAGCAATGAGCAGAAACGCGAAGGTGTTTTATTTCCTCAAAAAAAGGATGTTCTTGAGGATTCAAAACCCCCGTGAATAATTGATTAATATAAGGCCCACCAAATTGACCTGGAGGAAGGCTAATATTATGGATAACAAGCAAAGAGGGAGTAACACCATCAGGGCGTTGATCATGATGCGGTGAGGGGATATGAGTCACATTATTTAACCAACCATCATGTATTTTCATCTCGTTATCCATAGTATTCTATCTTCTTTTTGTCAGGGCTCGTTATCTTTGGATGGAAAGATTAGCATAGATACAATAAGACGAGAGCATATTTTGGAGAAAGAAATGGCTATACGGCGTTATGATGAACAGCAAAGACGCGGCATTCTATTAGAGCGATTAGCAGTTGATATCCCTTTTATGGTGACAGTTGCATTAAAAGAAGACCTTGGACAGGTTGTTGACTATAAAAGAGATATCACAGGGCAGCTACTTAGTGAAAGCGCGATTGCAACCGCCCGTATTATTACACGGGAAAACGGTATCTTTTGCGGTAAACAATGGTTAGAAGAAGTCTTTCTTCAATTAGGCGGGCTAGTTAAAATTGATTGGAAAGTGAAAGACGGTGATACCGTCACATCAAATCAAGTGTTATGTGAAATGCAGGGACCATCTCAAGTTTTATTAACAGGGGAGCGGACTGCGCTGAATTTTATCCAAACACTCTCTTCGGTTTCGACAGTAACTGCGATATATGTAAAAGAGATTGCAGGAACTCGTGCCAAGCTACTTGATACTCGCAAAACGATTCCTGGCCTAAGAACTGCATTGAAGTATGCTGTTCTTATGGGGGGGGGATTTAACCATCGTTTGGGATTGTCAGATGCCTATTTAATTAAAGAAAATCATATTATTTCAGCAGGTTCGGTGGATATGGCGGTTGAACTTGCCAGACAAGCACACCCTGAAGTACCTATTGAAATTGAAGTGGAAAGCCTAGATGAGTTACTTCTAGCGCTAAAAGCAGGCGCAGACATCATTATGTTAGATAACTTTACACCGACAATGATGAAAGAGGCTGTAGTGCTAACTGCAGGGAAGGCTGCGCTTGAAGTCTCAGGTAATGTGACACTAAAAACAATAAAAGAATTTGCAGAAACTGGCATTGATTTTATTTCAGTGGGTGCTTTGACTAAACATATTCAAGCGATGGACTTATCAATGCGTTTTGTTGAGAACCATTCCTAGAGCATCATTACGCTATCAAAGTTTGATATAAGAACTGTATTGCTCAATTTCATCATACAGTTCTTTTATTTCTCATTAAGTGATTTATATCAGCATTCATAAAGTGGAAGTATTGGCATATTATTTTTAAAAGCATCAATATTATTCTATAGAAAGCGGGCCAATTTGAGTTGAAGATGCGGTTAGAATTTAAGATAAGTGTAAATTCAGTTGTGATTTTAACATTTTTGAAACAAAAAAAGTGAGACGTTTAAGTATAATAGAGCAGCTAAGGTTTTATTTGATTTTTAATTTGCTTTTAATGAATTTTTATTCATTAAAATGATTGCTTTTACGATTCAGTTTGTATTTTTAATCGGTAAATGATGTTTTTTATGTTAAAAATACTCTCACGACATTGGTTGTTTAGTTATCAAAACATGCTAAATTTTAAAATAAATTGTTAATATTTGCAGGATTTTATGATTTAGCGCAAGGTCTTTATGGACAGATAGTGAATACTTTGTTACTTTATTAGCCCATAAACAAATTGGTATTACCAATTAACACTGGGTAATACGTAATCAATAATTACTCACTTATGAATATGGCAGATTATGACTTACGGTAAAATTCGCCAACCAAAGTTATCAGATGTAATAGAGCAACGGCTTGAACATCTTATTTTCGAAGGGACATTGCGCCCTGGCGAAAAGCTGCCCCCTGAACGTGAACTCGCAAAACAGTTTGACGTATCTAGGCCATCAGTGCGTGAAGCAATTCAAACATTAGAAGCGAAAGGGCTTCTATCTCGTCGTCAAGGCGGCGGCACCTTCGTACAAAAGAAAATGTGGCAAAGCTTTAGTGATCCTTTAGCTCAGTTACTCGAAGGTAATCCCGAATCTCAATTTGATCTTCTTGAAACTCGTCATGCCCTTGAAGGTATTGCGGCCTATTATGCTGCACTCCGTGGTACTGAAGAAGATCTTGACCGTATTCGTCAAAGTTATGAACTTATCGAAACCGCGCAAAAAAGCGGCGAGTTAGATGCCGAGTCAGATGCGGTACTCCAATACCAACTCATTGTGACAGAAGCGGCTCACAACGTGGTTCTATTGCATTTATTGCGCTGCATGATCCCAATGTTAGAACAGAATATCCGTCAAAACTTTGAATTTTTGTATACCCGTAAAGAGATGTATAACGCGGTTAGCTCCCATAGAGCACAAATTTTTGCTGCAATAATGGCAAGAGAACCTGAAAAAGCGCGCGAAGCATCTCACCGTCACCTGTCTTTTATTGAAGATTTGCTATTGGATATTAGCCGAGAGCAAACTCGTAGAGAACGTTCTTTACGGCGGTTACAGCAACACCCTGATTTAACTTAGTAATATAGATCCTGACTGCTGCGTCTATATTATTGTGAATGCTCTAAAAGAGAGTTAAAGCGGCAACTACATCAGGGCCTATCTTCCCGCTGTTTTAGCAATATTGGGAAAATAGCGGGAAGATAGGCTCCACATAACCATATAAAATAGATAACAGATAAGGAATACACCATGTCAGATATGTTAAAAAATGACGTGGATCCGATTGAAACTCGCGACTGGCTACAGGCGATTGAATCGGTCATCCGTGAAGAAGGTGTTGATCGTGCTCAGTTTATTATCGAACAGGTATTAAGCGAAGCGCGTAAAGGCGGCGTAAGTATTGCTGCTGGTGCATCTGGTCGTTCTGATTACATCAACACAATTGCTGTTGAAGATGAGCCTGCATACCCTGGTAACATGGACTTAGAGCGCCGTATTCGCTCTGCAATTCGCTGGAACGCAGTAATGACTGTTCTGCGTGCGTCTAAAAAAGACTTAGAACTGGGCGGCCACATGGCTTCTTTCCAGTCATCAGCAACCTTGTATGAAGTCTGCTTCAACCACTTCTTCCGTGCTCATAACAATAATGATGGCGGAGACTTAGTATTCTTCCAAGGTCACATCTCTCCAGGTATCTATGCACGTGCTTTCTTAGAAGGGCGTTTAACTGAAGAGCAAATGAACAACTTCCGTCAAGAAATTGGTGGTAATGGCCTATCTTCATATCCGCACCCTAAATTGATGCCTGACTTCTGGCAATTCCCGACAGTATCAATGGGGCTGGGCCCAATCAATGCTATCTATCAAGCTAAGTTCCTGAAATACCTTGATAACCGTGGCCTGAAAGATACATCTGCGCAGCGCGTATATGCATTCTTAGGTGATGGTGAGATGGATGAGCCAGAATCTAAAGGTGCGATTACTATCGCAACACGCGATAAACTGGATAACTTAGTTTTCGTTATCAACTGTAACCTGCAACGTCTAGATGGCCCAGTAACAGGTAACGGAAAAATTGTTAACGAATTAGAAGGTATCTTTAACGGTGCTGGCTGGCAAGTTATCAAAGTTATGTGGGGTGACCGTTGGGACGAGCTGCTGCGTAAAGATACGAGCGGCAAACTTGTTCAGTTAATGAACGAAACTTTAGATGGTGACTACCAGACCTTTAAATCACGCGACGGCGCGTACGTTCGTGAACACTTCTTCAATCGTTACCCAGAAACTGCAGCATTAGTTAAAGATATGACTGATGATGAAATTTGGGCATTGAACCGTGGTGGTCACGATCCGAAGAAAGTCTATGCTGCATTTGCGAAAGCAAAAGAAACCAAAGGCAAACCAACTGTTATTTTAGCGCAAACCATTAAAGGTTATGGTATGGGCGAAACAGCTGAAGGTAAAAACATTGCGCACCAAGTGAAGAAAATGAACATGGACGGTGTTCGCCACTTCCGTGATCAATTCAATGTGCCAGTGGCTGATGAGCAAATCGAAAAACTGCCATACATTACTTTCGAAAAAGATTCCGAAGAGTACAAATACCTGCACGAGCGTCGCCAAGCGCTGGGTGGTTATTTGCCTGCTCGTCGTTCAACTTTTGATGAGAAACTGGAAATCCCTGCACTGGCAGATTTCAGCCAATTATTAGAAGAACAATCAAAAGAAATTTCGACCACAATTGCTTTCGTTCGTGCATTGAACGTGATGTTGAAAAACAACTCTATTAAAGAGCGTTTAGTGCCAATTATCGCTGACGAAGCGCGTACATTTGGTATGGAAGGTCTGTTCCGTCAAATCGGTATTTATAGCCCGAAAGGTCAGCAATATACACCGCAAGACAGAGAACAGGTTGCCTACTATAAAGAAGACTCGAAAGGTCAAATCCTGCAAGAAGGTATCAATGAGTTGGGCGCAGGTTCTTCTTGGTTAGCGGCTGCAACATCTTACAGTACTAACAACTTGCCGATGATCCCATTCTATATCTACTACTCAATGTTTGGTTTCCAACGTATTGGTGACTTAATGTGGGCAGCGGGTGACCAACAAGCACGTGGCTTCCTGATTGGTGGTACTTCAGGTCGTACAACGCTGAATGGTGAAGGCTTACAACACGAAGATGGTCACAGCCATATTCAATCACTGACTATTCCTAACTGTATTTCTTATGACCCTGCATTCGCTTATGAAGTTGCAGTGATTATGCAAAACGGTTTAGAGCGCATGTACGGTGAGAAACAAGAGAACGTGTACTACTACATCACGACTCTGAACGAAAACTACCACATGCCTGCAATGCCAGAAGGTGCAGAGGAAGGTATCCGTAAAGGTATCTACAAACTGGCTTCTGTTGAAGGTAGCAAAGGTAAAGTGCAGTTGTTAGGTTCAGGTTCAATGATGCGCCACGTTCGTGAAGCGGCAGATATTCTGTCTGCAGAGTATGGCATTGGTTCTGATGTTTACAGTGTAACCTCATTCACTGAATTGGCACGTGATGGTCAAGATTGTGAGCGTTGGAACATGCTGCACCCATCTGCAACACCACGCGTTCCATACATTGCACAAGTAATGAATGACGCACCAGCAGTTGCATCAACTGACTACATGAAACTGTTTGCTGAACAAGTTCGTACTTATGTACCTGCAAGTGATTACCGCGTACTGGGTACTGATGGTTTTGGTCGTTCTGACAGTCGTGAAAACCTGCGTCACCACTTCGAAGTGGATACCAGCTATGTCATCGTAGCAGCGTTAGGTGAATTAGCTAAACGTGGTGAGGTTGATGTTAAAGTCGTTGAAGAAGCGATTAAAAAATACAACATTAACCCAGAAAAAGTTAACCCACGTTTGGCATAAGAGGTAAATATCAATGTCTATTGAAATCCAAGTGCCAGATATCGGTGCTGATGAAGTTGAAGTCACCGAGGTGATGGTTAAAGTTGGTGATAAAGTAGAAGCAGAGCAATCGCTCATTACCGTTGAAGGTGATAAAGCTTCTATGGAAGTCCCATCACCACAAGCGGGTGTGGTAAAAGAAATTAAAATTGCGACAGGCGACAAAGTAAAAACTGGCTCGCTAATCATGGTCTTTGAAGCAGAAGCGGGTGCAGCAGCACCAGCTCCCGCACAAGCGCCAGCAGCCCCTGCGGCAGCACCAAGCGCAGCAGCGTCAAAAGACGTTGCTGTACCAGATATCGGTGGCGATGAAGTCGAAGTCACTGAAATCATGGTTAAAGTGGGTGACACCGTGACCGCAGAACAATCTTTAATTACTGTTGAAGGCGATAAAGCGTCAATGGAAGTCCCAGCGCCATTTGCTGGAACTGTTAAAGAAATCAAGATTGCGACAGGCGATAAAGTGAAAACTGGTTCGCTGATCATGGTCTTTGAAGTCGCAGGCGCAGCGCCAGCCGCTGCTCCAGTTGCACAAGCAGCGCCAGCAGCTCCAGCAGCCTCTGCAATTAAAGACGTTAACGTGCCAGATATTGGCGGTGATGAAGTTGAAGTTACCGAAGTGATGGTTAAAGTGGGCGACACCGTTTCTGCTGAGCAATCAATCATTACGGTTGAAGGCGATAAAGCATCAATGGAAGTTCCTGCACCATTTGCTGGTACTGTTAAAGAAATCAAGATTGCGACAGGCGACAAAGTGAAAACTGGCTCGCTGATCATGACTTTTGAAGTTGCCGGTGCAGCACCAGCTGCGGCACCAGTTGCTCAAGCAGCGGCACCAGCACCTGCAGCAGCACCAGCACCAGCTGCAAAAGCAGCTGATAGTAAAAATGAATTTGTTGAGAACGACGCATACATCCACGCAACACCGGTTATTCGCCGCTTAGCGCGTGAGTTCGGTGTTAACTTAGCGAAAGTAAAAGGCACTGGTCGTAAAGGCCGTATCCTGCGTGAAGACGTTCAAGCTTACGTGAAAGATGCAGTCAAACGTGCTGAGTCTCCAGCTGCAGCAGGTGGTGGTTTACCGGGTATGCTGCCATGGCCGAAAGTAGATTACAGCAAGTTTGGTGAAGTTGAAGAAGTCGAACTGGGTCGTATCCAAAAAATCTCTGGTGCAAACCTGAGCCGTAACTGGGTGATGATCCCACACGTTACGCTGATGGAAGAAGTGGATACCACTGAAGTTGAAGAATTCCGTAAGCAACAGAATAAAGAAGCAGAGAAGAAAAAACTGGACGTGAAAATCACGCCATTAGTTTTTGTCATGAAAGCAGTTGCCCGCGCTCTGGAAGAAATGCCGCGCTTTAACAGCTCGATTTCTGAAGATGCACAGCGTCTGTTCTTGAAAAAATATATCAATATCGGTATCGCGGTTGATACACCAAATGGCTTAGTTGTTCCTGTCTTTAAAGACGTTAACAAAAAAGGCATTTTAGAGTTATCTCGTGAACTGATGGAAGTTTCTAAGAAAGCGCGTGCAGGTAAACTGACTGCGGCTGATATGCAAGGCGGATGTTTCACCATCTCTAGCCTTGGTGGTATCGGTACAACTGGTTTTGCACCAATCGTGAACGCACCAGAAGTGGCTATTATGGGGCTGTCACGTTCTTCAATGAAACCTGTTTGGAACGGTAGCGAGTTTGTTCCTCGCCTGATCCTGCCTATGTCACTGTCCTTTGACCACCGTGTCATCGATGGGGCTGATGGAGCACGCTTCATCACCCTAGTAGGGCAATTAATGAGCGATATTCGCCGTTTAGTGATGTAAATAATAAGACCGGCTGATAGGCCGGTCTGTTTTATTTAGGCTGAGGCAGAATTTTTTGCTGCTGCTACGAAAGGTTGGGAGTTACATCACGAAATGAGCCTTTTCAGGGTGTTAACAATTCTGTAAACTGCTCTCGGTGTGTACTTTTCCAGTGGAAGATCGTTTATTCAGCAGTACCGCTGGACAAAACAAAAAGAGGTCATGATGAGTACTGAAATTAAAGCCCAAGTCGTTGTGCTTGGTGCAGGCCCTGCAGGTTATTCTGCGGCTTTCCGTTGCGCTGACTTAGGTTTAGAAACTGTTTTAGTTGAACGTTATTCAACCCTTGGTGGTGTTTGTTTAAACGTGGGTTGTATCCCTTCAAAAGCTTTATTGCATGTTGCAAAAGTGATCGAAGAAGCGAAAGCATTAGCAGAGCACGGTATCGTATTTGGTGAGCCAAAAACCGATATCTCTAAAGTTCGCTTATGGAAAGAAAAAGTCATTAATCAGCTGACGGGTGGTCTAGCTGGGATGGCGAAAGGTCGTAAAGTGACCGTCGTTAACGGTCTGGGTAAATTTACGGGTGCAAATACGCTGGTTGTTGAAGGCGAAAACGGTAGTACGACTATCAATTTCGATAACGCAATCATTGCAGCGGGCTCACGTCCAATTCAATTACCATTCATTCCTCATGAAGACCCACGTATTTGGGATTCAACCGATGCGTTAGAACTGAAAGAAGTTCCAGAGCGTCTTCTGGTTATGGGCGGTGGCATCATCGGTTTAGAAATGGGAACTGTGTACCATGCACTGGGTTCTCAAATCGATGTGGTTGAAATGTTTGACCAAGTCATCCCTGCGGCTGACAAAGATGTGGTTAAAGTATTCACCAAACAAATCAGCAAAAAATTCAACCTGCTGTTAGAAACGAAAGTTACCGCAGTTGAAGCGAAAGAAGACGGTATTTATGTGTCTATGGAAGGTAAAAAAGCTTCCGCAGAACCACAACGTTATGATGCTGTGTTAGTGGCTATCGGCCGTGTTCCTAACGGTAAAAACTTAGATGCAGGCAAAGCTGGCGTTGAAGTTGATGATCGCGGCTTTATCCACGTGGATAAACAAATGCGCACTAACGTTCCACACATTTTCGCTATCGGTGATATCGTTGGTCAACCAATGTTGGCTCACAAAGGTGTTCACGAAGGTCACGTTGCAGCAGAGGTTATCTCTGGTCTGAAACATTACTTTGACCCGAAAGTGATCCCATCAATCGCTTATACTGAGCCAGAAGTTGCATGGGTTGGTTTAACTGAAAAAGAAGCGAAAGAACAAAATATCAGCTACGAAGTTGCGACTTTCCCATGGGCTGCGTCAGGTCGTGCAATTGCATCTGACTGCTCAGAAGGTATGACTAAGCTGATTTTCGACAAGCAATCTAACCGTGTTATCGGTGGTGCGGTTGTCGGTGTGAACGGTGGTGAATTACTGGGCGAAATCGGCCTAGCAATTGAAATGGGCTGTGATGCTGAAGATTTAGCATTAACTATCCATGCTCACCCAACACTGTACGAATCAATTGGTATGGCTGCTGAGATTTACGAAGGTAGCATTACTGATTTACCAAACGCAAAAGCGAAAAAGAAAAAATAATTTTCTTTAATCGCATAGATAAACAGTATCTCTAGTATGCTGTTTATCACCAAAGCGTATAGAAGCCAATGTGGAAACACATTGGTTTTTTTTATTTTTGTGAATATAAACAATTAGTCGCATGTGCCTGTCAATTATTTATTAAAAACGATATTAATCATTTTATAAATAATATGTTTTTAATTTTAATTAACGAATATTTATTAATAATAACGGTTAGTTGACTATAAAAATATTAAATTCTAATTTCTTTATTCTGTTTTTTATAACTAATAAGGAAGTTAGTTTATGGATGATGTGACACACCTAGGTACAATAACTGTAAGGGGAAACAATCCAAGAGAACATTTCAATGATTATTTTAATAATTATGATAATGCTCATGAAGATATTGATTTAACAGGGAGGTATGAAGGATTAAAAAATATTTTACATGAAAATCTATATGATAATAAAAATATAGCTCATATCCATGATGATGTTGATAATCACAAAGTCGATACTTTTCAAGATTCTTCTACTACAATTAAGGATGATTTAAAATCTAAATAAACATTAATTGAAAATGATTTAATTACATTGAGAAAGGATATTGCGGAGATTGAGAAATCGCCTGGCTGGAAATTTATCATTGATCCGCAAAAGTACCCTTGTACATATAAATGGAATTTTCAATCTTCAGACTCCTCAAAATTAAAAATTTCAGCAACCTTTAAATTTCGCACAATTGAAGATAGAGACAGGCTCCTCGCAGAGGATTTTGACGATAATATACCGGGTATACCGAGGTTTCCTTTTGATAAT